>JARGFN010000055.1 GCA_029210665.1 Desulfobulbales bacterium | reverse complement strand
CCGGTACCGGAGAACCGGCCCCGGAACGCAAGGGCGGCCGGATTGCCGGCCGCCACGAAGGTATCGCTGACGACGGTGGTGGTGATATTCTGAACGACCGGCGCCACAAAGCCCCCGGCGCCGCCCCCGTCGTGATAAAGGATGCGCTTGTGGGCGGCGGCTTCGGCGGCATAAAGGGCCTGGCTCCAGAGGTAGTCCTCGGCGGAGGAAACAGACGTGGTGAAAATATAGCGGGCCGTCAGGACTCCGAACATGGCGAGGATCACCACCACAAACAGGGCGGCGACCAGCCCGAAACCGCGCTGGTCGCGAAGCGGTGGCTTGCTGTTGCTAGGGGACATTGCGGACATGGACCTCCTTATGGAAATTTACCGCCTCTCCCCCCTTGGTGATCGTAAAGTTAATGGTCACCACCGCGTTGCGCATCAGCGTGGTCGGGGAGTACGAAAAAGTCAGGCCGGAGACGTTTCGGGCCAGCGGATAACCGGGTTGGGCGGGCAGGGTCGCAAAATCGACGTTTTCGGAATTAATCGGCAGTTGCGCACGCAACAGGGTGCCGGCTCCGTCAAGGTAGTAGCGGACCGCCCGGTCGACGGCGTAATATCTTTTCCGGGGCGAGGCGCGCGGCGGGGTAAGATTTTTGGAAATGGTCATGGTCGACCCGGCAACCGAGCTGACCGTGTAAAGGCGGCGCTGAACGGGGTTCGGATCGGTAAAGTCATCCCAGGTCCGGTTATAGATCGAGAGCACGGCGCCCAACGCCAGGGGGCCGGTCAGGTCGGTAATCGTGGTGGTCGGCGGGTTCTCCTGGTATTGGCCGAAGACATTGGCGGCTATAGCCATGGCATCTTCGTCGAGCATTGCGAAGCGCAGGTCGGCAGGGTCGCCGGCCAGAGTGGCGCTGTCAATGGCGTTGGGCACCGCGTTGCGGATCTCCCTTTCCATCCGGACCAGGGCGATCTTGCCCTCTTCGTAAATCGCCACCCGGTGGTCGGTGGCCAGGAACCCTTTAAAACCCTGGCTGATAAAGTCGGCGCCGAGTACCCCGATTATCCCGAGAATAACCACCACGATGATCAGCTCGATCAGGGTGAAGCCGATCTCGGCGTTAGTGTTTTTGCTGACTTCCATCCAGGCTCTCTTTCAGTTTTGCGAACCGATCAGTAGTTACAGGCCAGGGCGACAAATTTCATGGTTTCCTGGCGGGGCGAAACCACCGTGACCACGATCCGCTTGGTGTCGGTGGTAACCGCGGCCGCCGCTGGGCTGGCGGCGGTCACCGGGTTACTGTCACTGGCTATATAGGTTACCCGCGCTGCCCGGCTGTAACCCGGCAGCGAAAATCCGGCGCCGCTCTGGTCGATGAAATTGTCGCTGGCGGTCAAACCATCGTAGTCGTCGACATCGTCAAAATCAATCCTGGTTTCCGCGTCACTGCCCAAAGTTGCTACCGGGGTCGCGACCGTAACACAGTTGTCGATCAGGCTGGGCCGGGCCGTTTGATCGGGGCTTTCAGTGGTACAGATCGGCCCGCCGCCGGTCGGGCTGTTTTCATCCCATTTCTTGGCGATAATCTCATCGAGCAGGGCCTGCCCCAGGGAAATGGCGCGCTGGCGGATGGCCGGGTCGGGACCGTGGCCGATCGAAGTAACGAAGGGGATCATGATCAGGGAGACGAAGCCCAGAATGATTATCGACATGATCAGTTCGATCAGGGTGAACCCCTTGCTATTCCGCATATCCGGTTTCCTGAAAGACAGTGACGGTTGAGGCGCCGATGGTGAAGGTGATGTTGGCGGCCAGGGTCTGGCCGCTGCCGGGGTCGATCGGCTCGCCCAGACCGTTGAACCAGACCGAGCCGGGCGAGACCGCGACATTTCCGGGCAGGGCGCGGTTGACATACTCCGACTCGGCCTGGTCCGAGCCGTCGGAGCGGCGAATCGTATAACGGTTTCCGGCAACGCTCAGGCCCCAGGCCTCCCCGGCGCCGGTAAATTCCCTGGTCAGGGCCTGGTGCTGGGCATAGCGGAGCGCCCGGGTGAACTCCAGGGCCGCCGCCTTTTCCTTCAGGCCGGAGGGCCATTTTACCGAGACGGTAATTGCCAGGATACCGAGAATAACGATGACCATCACCAGTTCGACCAGGGTGTATCCAGAATCAGACCCCAGGAGATTGGAGACAGTAGACGGTATTTGGTTGCTCACTTTGGCAACCATAGTCCCACTTAAGTTAGTTTTTTTGTTGCTCATTCTTGCTGAATATCCAATTCCTGAAACCACCATTCCCTTCTTTTTTCGGCTATCGAACAATCTCCAGCCAGTTAATAATTCGATCATTTCCGCGATAGAGACCGAAACTTACCTGACCGGTCGGGTTGTCCAAATAGTCGTTATCGACAGGATCGTCCCATTCATATTGCAGCCAGGATGGGGCCGTCAGGGTGTATTCGAGCGTCCCGGTTTTGGTATTGAGAGGAACAGGGGTGATTGTGAAATCCTGGCCATTACCGATATTTACCCCGCTGGCGTTGACATCGGCACAAGCTATTGAGCCACTGAGGGGGGCACAGGCTAGATCGCCCGGACTGAATACGGAACAAGTATCGGCGGAATTGGCAATAAAGGCGGCGCCATCATAATATTGGATCAGCAACGGCATTGCCAGGGCTACTGTTTCCGGGCCATAAACGTTCCCCAACAAGATTCGGCCATAGCGGAGTTCAGTAGTCCCAACAGCCGTTGCCGCCGCCATGGTTACCCCGTCCAGATCAACGGGCTGAGCCATGATCGTAATAATAGCCGGAGCCACTGGCGTCACCGCCACGGGACTAGCAAGACGACGGTTTGCTTGGTGGCTGGCAGTTAGCGAAGTCGTCGTGCCATTGTTCCAAGTTCCACTGGCGCTCCCAGTAAGAGTTGTCCCTGCCGGCAAGGCTGGGGCGGTAAAACCTAAATTGGCATAGGTATCCAGATCCAGCCTAGCGAAAGTACCGGTATAATTCTGGGTTGTCATATTGGCCAGGTTTTGGGCAGTCAAGGTAAAACCGGTTACCAAACTGCTCTGGTCAAAGTAGGTAAAATTGCCGGCGGGGCAGCCTTCGACAACGGCTCCCGTGGTAATGGCGAAATGATCAGGGGTAAAGCGACCGATAACATCACTGAGGATTGGCACATGCAAACCTGCCAGGCCAAGGTAATTGATTGAACCGTAGGCTTCCATGCCGGACACCCCACCAATGGTGATACTGCCTACCTCGGGATAATTAAAAGTTGCAATGGTCACCGCCCCATCAGTGGCGATAGCCGGTGATGGGGACGAGACAAAGTCTGAAGATACTCCCCCGGCCGGGGTATTCAGTTGGGCGGCAAAGGTAATTCCTCCGGCATTGTCGGTGGTGCCGCTGAAGCGCGCCGGTTGGGAGTGGGTGGTCAAAGAGAAATCAGCGGCGCTGACGGAGGAATCAGGGTTCCCGTCATTATCATTATCTTCATTGCTCCGCCAATTCCAGGCAGCAAAGGTGCCGGAAAAATTGTGGCCGGCCTTAGTAAAAGCGGTGTCGGTTGGCAATGATCCCTTTGGATTACCAAGTGTCTCTGTCCCACCTGTAAAGCCGGTGGCAGTGATCACAAAGGGGCGCACCGTAAAATTACCGGAAGAGCCTGGAAACAGGCCACCATTAGGATTGGGGAGATCTAACTCAATATTCAGGGCAAACTGGCCAACATCGCTGGTACATAAATAGAAATCTGTAATGCCACTGGTGAAAGCAAGTGAGATAGCGGTGTCCGTACCCGTCGACAAAGGGCCAATAGCGCCTGGGCAGGCAGCGGTGGTAGAGATGGTCGGCGCACTGGCGCCAACGGGATGGTTTAACCCGGCGGTATATCCGATATTACCACTGTAAGTGCCGGTTCTGGTTGTCGCTGTCACCCCACACTCCGAAATGGTGGCACGTATATGGTGGGGCCGGCCGGAGACCGCTCCATAGAGCGGGGTGAGAGAATCGCCATCGGTCAGGACAATGGCGCTGCTGCCGGCAGTAAAGGTGATATTCCCCGAAGTGCCTTGCATGTAACCAGGGCTGTCGGTGACAACATCCAAGGCCGAGACCTGGATGGTTTCTCCGGTATGATCAAGCAAATAAAAGGTGGCAACCCCATTAGTAAAAGAGCCCGTGGGGACCGGCGATACTGTAATCGGATTACCGCCACTGTCATACCAAAGCGGATTGGGTGAGTTTGTGGAAAGATAAAACACCGAAGTGTTTGTCGGTGATTCACCGGTATAGGCCGTGTCAACAACCCCTGTGCCATTGGGTAGGGTCATGGCCGTGATGGTGACCTTCGGCCCAAGCAGAGGATCGGCTGTGCATGCCCCAGCCGTGGCAGGATTAACCGAAATCACAAAACTGCCAACAGTAGATGAGGCGATGGTAAAATCGGCAAAGTCGGTCTGGTTGGGATCAAAGCCGGCGGTAGTCTGGGCCACGTTATTGTAAACGTATCCAGGTTCCGCATCACTGGGAACTTGCATCTTGATATAGAGTAGAGCCGTTGTCCCTTCGGCAATTGCAGCCGGCGCCCAGGTAACTTTCGTAGAGTCAGAGACGGTTGAAGTATTTGGATCAACCAAGCCAAATGAGCCGAAAGTGATGGTCACGCTATCCTGCGGATTAACCGGAATAGCCGAGATATATGTTGGGGCCAACGAGCCGGGATAGGTGTAATCCGGCAGGTAATCATCCAGTGAAACCCCAGTCAGATCACCAGTGCTGGTGTTAACGATCGAGAGAGTGAAGGTGACGGTGCTGCCTGGTGATGGGGCCGTATTGTCAACCACTTTGGTGAAGTTGGTGTTATTGCCGCCACACTGGGAATAATTGGTGCCGGCGCCGGTGTTGCTGGTCAGGTCCCAGATATCACCGCCATCCGTGACGCGAGCCATATCTTTACTGCCAGAGCTGGCCACAATCAGCATATTGGCCTGATTACTTAGTTGCGTGGCAGCCGCGGCTTGCGCAGTCAACTCTGTATCAAGAGCATCGCAACCGGTAGTATTGCCTGGCGCCCAATTATCGCTGGCGTTGACCCATGGACCTGGCGGGGCGCCATTATCAAAGACCAGGGCATCAATTGTAGCTCCGTCGGAATCCCGAAGGATGACCAGAGCGGCATCGCTAACCAAATCCCCTTGGACGTAATAGGTAATCCAATGCTTGTTGCTTAACGTGCAGCTGGTGGCATTAGTGTTATCGAAAACATAAGAATTTTTTCCAATGGTACCACCTTGATCATAATAAACATCTACGGTTGCACCCTGCCACTGATTCGAAAAAACCGGGCTGGTAGAATAAAGTTCCAGGAAGTGTGGCAGCCCTCCCCCGGTCCCGAAATAATATTCGTTGAGCCAGACTGTTTGGGGATTGCGCCAGTCTGAACATGTGGCATGGGCTGGAACTGCTGTCAGGATCGGCAAGAACAAGGTTGAGCTGAAGACGATTAGTGGCACGACTACCTGAAAAAACAATCGGATAAAACTGAGTTGAGCAGCTTTTCTGCTCGGCCGAAACTTATGCCCTGTGGGTATAAGTTTCGGCTTGTTATTGTCGTGGACACTGAGATGGTCCTGAACTTCACATCCTGCGCCATCGAACATTATATAAAACATCCCGTCTCCTTTGGCTTCATTCAGACGTTTATCCGAACCAGGCCATGCCATATGCACCCAAATGTAAAGCTGTCGGGCAGCTCGGGTGGGTTTTGCCCTCCGATTCATGGCCGACATTGTTTTTCTATTTTAATTGCCCCGGCAAAAAAAGTCAAAGTTGTTCATCGGTCGTGTTGTTGGACGGAGTCCACCTCAGGCGCAGATGCGTACCTGGTTCCGGCCAAGCCGCTTGGCCTCATAGAGCATCCCGTCCGCGGCCCTGATCAAATCATCCGGCGTGACGCCGTCCCGGGGGAAAATGGCGGCCCCGATGCTGATCGTCAGGTGGAGGGGAGGGGTGTCGGCGCAGAGAAAAATCTGCCGACCAACCGCCCGGCAGAGCCGCTCGGCAACCTCGGCGACCGTGCCCTGGGTGTCCTCTTTCAGGGCGGGCAGCAGGATGGCGAACTCCTCGCCACCGTAGCGGCAGGCCACATCGTCGAGCCGGATATTGTCTTTCAACCGCTGGGACAACTGGATCAAGATCTGATCGCCGACCAGATGGCCATGGGTGTCGTTGACCTCCTTGAAATGATCAAGATCGAGGATCAGCAGGCCGAATTTTTCGTCCTCTCTTCCGGCCCCGGCGATGGTGAGGCTGCCGATGGTATCAAGAAAATGGCGTTTGCTGAAAAGGCCGGTGAGGCCGTCGGTGATGGCCAGATGGTAGAGGCGGGCATTTTCGAACGCAATGGCGAGATGATTGGTCAGGACCGGAATAAAGGCCTTCTCCGAATGGCTGAAGACGGCATCGCCGCCCTTGCCGACCACGACAAAGCCCAGGGGCCGGCCATTATTGCGAAGCGGAATCACCACCCGGCTCTGCTCCGCCAGAAAAAGCGGCTGGCCCGATTGCCGGCGCAGCTCGGCCTTGAGCTCCTCGGTAGTCAGGGCCGGGCAGGAGAAGTCCGGAGAACCATGACAGTATCGGATGACGCGCAGGCGCTCGTCATTTTTCGGCCGCCAGGTGATTTCCACGCAGTCATCCTGGGTCCAGTCCGGCAGCACCAGGCAGTTATCTTCACTTTCGAAGATATCCGCCAACAGGTCGATGAGAATTTTATTCAACTCCAGCAGATTAATGGTCTTGCTGATCTGCTGGACAACGGTGTAGAGGGTGGCGGTTTCCTTGTTCTTCTGTTTGATCTCCCGGACGAAGCGGTCGATGTCCTTGGTCATGATATTGAAGGAATCGGCCATCTCGGCAAATTCGACGCCGCTGTCTATCGTGACCCAGTGTTCATAGTCGCCACTGCCGACCCGGGCGAAACCCTCCTGCAGGACGGCCATGGGGCGGTGGATAAATTTATTGACCAGGAAAGAGAGCACGACAACAATGACCAGAAAGGTCAGGAGGCCGGTGAGCAGGGTGCGGAAGGCCACGGTTTTCAGCAACTCGTAGGTGTGGAGCATGGAGGAATCCAACAGCAGAATCCCGAGATTTACCCGGTCGGGCGGATGGCAGGCGTGACAGGCTGGTTCATTGACGATCTTGACGACATTGCGCAGGAAGGGACCATCCTCGTTTTCCAGCATAACCGCATTGCGGCTCGGGACGGTTTGCCCCTCGACATGACAAACCGTGCAGCTGGGGTCGCGGTCCCGATCAATAATCGTGCCGACCAGACGGTCATCGGTGGAGTAAGCGACGTGCCAGTTATTGGCGATGATACTGACCGTGGAGGGCGGTTCAATAATGGTGCCGATATTGTTGAGCGACAGCCGGGTAAGATCCGGGTCGTTATGGAGCATGGCGGCACGCAGCGCCTGCTCGATGGTGTGGCCGGCCCGCATCGCGTCCTGATGGGCAATGGCAATAAACTGATCGCGTTCGTAGGTCAAGAGGCCATAGAGCGCAATGCCGAGGGACAGGGCCAGGACCAGCAGGAGGCCGGCCAGCAGCTTGAAACGAACGGAATGGACGAACCGAGGGTTCGGAAAGGGAAAACCCATGCATATCCCCCCTGAAAAATTCACCTTGTCCGGCGGCGACCGGCCGCCCTTTCGTGCCTGTGCCGGAGAAGCTTCCCGGCAATGTCTTCCCGTTATCCTACCAGATCAATCAACCCGTCACAAGCTTCTAAGCCAACCGCCTGGATATTCCTCATCCGGGGTCGGGCAGGCGGGAAAGGTAAAGGCAGTAAGGGCCGGGCCGGGTGCTTCTTGACCGGCGTCGCTACATGTACTATTGTACGGTTGCGTCGATGGCGGCGCAAAAAACACCCCGAAGGGCGTATAACCCGGCGGCTCCCGGGTTGCAGCAACGCGGAAGGCGGCGACTTTATCGCGACGTCATGAACTCCATCACCTGGCAACAGGCGATATCTTATGAGCGAAAACAAGGAAAGATTCGTCGCGATTCATACAAAAGCGGTTTGGCTTGCGGCCTGGATCGTGATGCTGGTAATTATGGCGATGATTCTTAGAAACTGCGTAACCTCGGTGATTTATGGCAGCAAAACCGACAATGCCGAGGTTGCCTATTATTACCGCCAGGGCGAAATAACCGGCAAGGCCGGTTTGCGGGCGTGGCCGACGGATCTGGACCTGGCAAATCCTGTTTTACGTAAAGCCTACAGTAAAGGTTACCGCGACGGTCTGGATGGGTACGGAGGCCGGGTGAGAAGCGGGGAGTGAGGAGCGGGGTGCCTCACCCTTTATGGTGTTGCGGTCCGGCCGGTCTTTTCGGGCCTTTGGCCTTGTCGATTTCGATGGAGACCGTCTTGCCGTTGATTCTGGCCTGCTGGAAGGCGGCAAGGATCTTCGGGGTATATTTGCTGTCGGCCTCGATCAGGGTCCGGTTTCGCATAATGTCGATCTTGCCGACGTCGATCCGGCCGACCCCGGGAATTTCGTTGATCTTGCCGATCAGGGCCTGGGGCAGGATGCCCTGCCGCCGGCCGACATTCAGAAAAAAACGGGTGAACCGCCGGCCCTGACCTGCTTCCGGTTTAGCCGGCGCCTGTCTCGCTCCTAGTTTAGCCGGTGTCTGCCGCGCTCCCGGCTTAACCGGTGTCTGCCTGCGTGTCGTTTTGACCGGCGGTTTTTTCGGCTGCGGGTCGTTGACATTGAGATCCGGGGCGTTTTTGTAATAGTCCAGAAAGCGGCGAAACTCCCAACTGACAAATCTTTTAAGCAGGTCTTCGCGGTTCAGGTGTTCGAATTTTGCGGCAACCTCGGCATAAAGGGGATCGATCCGTTCGTGGTCAACCTCCACCGCGCTAATCTCATCGATCAGGCTGACCAGCTGTTTTTTGCAGATTTCCATGCCCGAGGGGATGCGGCCCTGGTTGAATTTCTTGTTGAGATTCTTCTCGATTTCCCTGATCTTGAATTTTTCCTTGAGATGGATAATGGCGACGGAAATGCCGGTCCGTCCGGCCCGGCCGGTGCGGCCGCTGCGATGGGTATAACTGGCCAGGTCGTCGGGAAGATTGTAGTTGATCACATGGGTCAGGTCGTTAACGTCCAGGCCCCGGGCGGCGACATCGGTAGCGACCAGAAGCTGCAGTTTTTCGGCGCGGAATTTCTTCATCACCTGATCCCGCTGAATCTGGGAGAGGTCGCCATGCAGGGCATCGGCGTTATAGCCTTCCTGGATTAACTTGTTGGCGACGTCATTGGTTTCCTGCCGGGTCCGGCAAAAAATAATCGCATAAATATCGGGACAATTGTCGACGATTCTCTTCAGGGCGGGATAACGGTCCCTGGCCTGGACCATGTAGTAGTCATGCCGGACGTTTTCGGCGCCGGCATTACGCCTGCCGATGGTGATTTCGACCGGATCCTTCATGTATCTTCCGGCAATCGCCGCCACCCCTTGCGACATGGTTGCCGAAAACAACAGGGTGCTTTTCTCGGCTGGGGTGCGGGCCAGGATGGCGTTCAGTTCCTCCTGGAAACCCATCTGCAGCATCTCGTCGGCCTCGTCGAAGACCACGTAATGGACTCCGGAAAAATCAATCATGCCGCGGTTGATCAGGTCGTTCAAGCGGCCCGGGGTCGCGACGATGATCTGGACGCCTTTGCGAAGCGCCTTGATCTGCGGTTCGATGCTGGCCCCGCCGTATACCGCCAGGATCCGCAATCCCTCGACATGTCGGGCGAAACCTTCCAGATCCCGCGAGACCTGCATGCAGAGTTCCCGGGTGGGGCATAAAACCAGGCCCTGGGTCTGTCTGCTGCCGGAGTCGGTCAGCTGGATCAGGGGCAGGCCGAAGGCCGCGGTTTTACCGGTACCGGTTTGGGCGAGACTGACCAGATCGATCGGCCGCTCCAGCATCAAGGGAATAACCTGGGCCTGAACGGGGGTCGGTTCGGTAAATCCCAGGGCGGCGAGGCCCTTCAGGAGATTGTCGTTAATGCCGAGTTTTGCAAAATTATTCATAATCGTTTTTCTCTAAGAGGTGAAATGAGTCGGAGAGTTGCGGTCAAAAAAAAACCGCGCATTCCTATACAAAGAGGATTGCGCGGGTTGATGATGCAGTCTCTTGTTGTGCAACGGATAATGCTTTATCAGCAACAGATCACTATATTCTATTTCGAGAGTAAAGTAAACTATTGTTTGGTGGGGGGTTATTGTAGGTTCAAGGGGGCAGAGGGGGGGCAGGGCCTTCCTCACTCCTCACCCTTTACTCACCCTTCTCTCTGGTCAGTAAAACCAGGACCTCGAGATTCGCGGTGCCGGGGAACATATCGAGGGGGGCGACCTTTTCAACCCGGTAGTTGTTCGCCCGCCACTCCTTGAGGGACTCGGGGATCTGGTCGACTCCGCAGAAGATGTGCAGCACCTTGTCGGGTTGCCGTTCGCCGACCGCGGCTATTACTCCTCTTTGCGGTCCCTGCCGGGGCGGGTCGAGGACCACGGCCAGGGGCGCGGCGGAGGGGGGGAGCAGATCGCTGATTGCTTTCGGGGTGATGCCGCGGGCGATGAAACGGCATTTGGAGGCGATCCGGTTCAGCCCGGCGTTGGCCTGCGCCGCTCTGATCGAGGGGCCTTCCGCGTCTATTCCCGTGACCTTCCGATAGTCGCCGGCCAGATAATGGCTGAACAGGCCGTAACCGCAATAGAGGTCGGTCAGGTGCTCGTCTCCGCTTGGTTCGAGCATTGCCTTTGCCTGGTCGAGCATCGTTTCGACAATCGACTCATTGACCTGGGAGAAGGAGGTGGGGTGAAACTGGAAACGGCTTTGCCCGAATTTAACCTCCAGTTGAGCCGGGCCGAACAGTTTCTTGAACTGCATCTTGTCATCCGGCCGCCGTTTTTCAAAATAATAGTCGGAGCCGGTCGGGTCCAGATAGGCGAAGGCGGCCGTCACCGGTTCCTTGAGGTTCTGGAGGTGTTCCGCCACTATTTTCAACTTTCGGACCAGCGGGCCGTTCATCTTGGTGACATTGAAGATCACCGCCATCTCCCGGTAGTTGCCGCGGATGATCAGATGGTTCAGATGGGAGGCGAGGAGCTTGTAGGACGGTTCGCTGAGCTTCCTTTGCAGAAAGGAGTAGATCGCCGTGTGTTCCGGCGGCTCCAGTGGCGACTCCAGGAAGCCGGTCTTTTGACTCTTTGCAAGTTTATCGCCGAAGACCAGGTAAAAACGGGAGCCCCGGAGCAGGGTTCGCCGCTTCGAGGTGGTCCGGTATGCGCGGGGACGCGGCGAGGCGATGATGGGCGCCGGCGCGGCCGGAAGCCGGTGATTTTGCCAGAATCGGGCCAGGGCCCGGTCCTTCAGCGCCAGTTCCTCGTTATATGGAAAATTGGCCAGAGGGGCGGCCTGGAAGGTAACACTGCTGATCGGGTTGGACGGCTTGCCGGCCAGATTGCGCAAAATGGCGGCGAAGTTCAGGGCGGCCGGCGGTCTGGCCCGGATTGCCGGTTTATCGACGGCTTGGCCGGGCCGGGGTAGGGATCGGGTCGTCCCTCTTTTGGTTTTTTCGGATTTAGGGGGCATTGGTTGTCCATGTCGAGCGGTTGTAAGTAACCTGAATCCGTGACGGCTTCGTGGGGAATTCAGCTTTATTAGTTTGTAATTGTATCAGATAATCGTTTTCCCCTGGATTGCCGGGGTTCACCCCGCCGCCCTGCGGGGCGTCCGATAACGGATTCAGGAGTAAATAACCTGGTCATTCGTAACTGATCACGGGATGAGGCTGCAGGGGTCCGGCCCATGATCGATCCGGTTAGCCGAGCGGCGGTGACTCCGCTCCGCCGAAAATAGCGAAGAAGGCCATGATGATCACGGCCTGGAAGATCCAGCCGATAACGCATACCCCCACGGCCCGCCAGGTGCTTGTGTAATCGAGGGCCTGTCTGACCGCGATGACCATTGCCACCAGCATCCAGACGGAAGCGATTAAAAACAACATTACTCCCAGGCCCGGAATGAAACCCAATATCCGAATCAGGCCGGGAGAGCTCGCAAAGCCGATGGTGCGCAACAGTTCGCCGTAATCCGCTTTGGTTTGCGGTTCCGGGAGGATTTTGGTGCCGATAACGTAGGTAATGTAAGCCCAGATAAACCAGCCGCCGAGGGCCGCGATGATCCCGACCAGGATGTCGCCCGGGTTGGCCGCGCCCATGCCGATGCTCCCGAGGCCGGTCGCTATACTGGCCAAAACGACAACGGCAATGGCCTGGGGCAGGGCGCCTTTGTCCGCCTCAACCTCTTCATACAAGTGAACATCTAATTTTGCCGCCCGCAGCATGCGATTCAGAAAATCGTTCATAAATAGTACCTCCGGTAAGTGGGGAAATGAAATATCAACTAAGAGACTTTCTTATACCCACAGGGCATAAGTTTCGTTTGAGCAGACGAGCTGCTGACTCAGCCCCCCCGGCGTTATCCGCCTTCCCGTTGCATCGGCGGCGGCCGTTATGTAATGGCGGTCAGCCTGACTGCCGCTGACGGATGGCCTCGTAAAGGACGATGCCGCAGCACATGGCCAGATTAAGGCTCCTGATATTCGGGTTTGGCATCGGGATATTGAAACAGCGATCGGGGAGACTGTCGAGGATATAATTCGGCAGTCCCTTGGTTTCCTTGCCGAAGATCAGAAAGTCACCTGCCTTGAAGGTGCTTTCGGTGTATGGCTTCGCGGCTTTTTTACTTAAAAAGTGCAGCGTCCGGATTTCAGCCCCGGCCAGAAACTCCTCGAAACTTTCCCAATAGACGATTTCGACAAACTTCCAGTAGTCGAGGCCGGCCCTTTTCAGCCGGCTGTCGTCGGTGCTGAAGCCCAGGGGCTTGATCAGGTGGAGGATTGTGTCGGTGGCCCCGCACAAACGGGCAACACTGCCGGTATTGGGCGGAATTTCCGGTTCGACCAGCACAATGTTGAAGGGTTTTCCGACTTTCTGCGGCGCCATTGGCATTAGCCGCCTAGAGGAAAGCGATCCGGCGCTCGCCATCAATGACCAGGCTGCCTACTTCGAGGACGCTGTTCGAATAGTCCGCATATAATTCGGAGACCAGGGGCGAGATGGATTCGCGCAGTTCAGCGAGTTTCTCTCCGTCAAGAACCGATTTGGGCCGGTATTCCAGGGAGAGCGGGTTTTTGAAGGAGTTGTGGTGCTGGACTCGGTAATCGAGATGGGGCCCGGTCGTCACGCCCGTGGCGCCTACGTAGCCGATTATCTCTTTCTGTTTGACCCGTTGCCCCGCCTTCAACCCTTTTTTGAATCCGGCAAGATGTCCGTAGTGAGTGCGGTAACCGTTGCCGTGGGCAATGATTACCTGATTGCCGAAGCCGCCGTTTCGGCCGGCAAAGACGACCTTGCCGTCGGCCGCGGCCATTACCCCGGTCCCGGTGGGCGCGGCCAGATCGACGCCGAGATGTGGCTTGACAGTCCCCGAAACCGGATGTCGGCGGTTCCAGCTGAAGCGGGAGCTTATCCGGCCGATGCCGACCGGAGAACGAAGGAATGAAGAACCAAGCTCCTTGCCGGCCCGGTCGAAATAAGAGTCTGATTTGTTGCCGGGATTGTATCTGAAGGCTTCGAAAAGTCCGCCGCCGGCGCTTTCATATCTCCCGGCCAGGATAGGACCGTAGCCGATAAATTCGCCGAAAAGATAATATTCTTCGACGATCAGGCCGAAGCGGTCGCCGACCCTGATCTCGGTATTAAAATCGATTCGCGAGGAAAAAATATCCGCGAAGGCGTAAACCAGTTTCGGGGTCTTTATCTCTCCGGGAAAGGCATCGAACAGGGTGGTGTCGACCTCGCCTGAAATCCGGATCTTTCTGGTCTCCAGATTTTTCAGGTCCCGCTCGATCCGATAGCCGTTATCGGTACCGATCAAGGTGTAGCTTTCCAGAGGGCTGATTTCATAGACGCACTTCAGCAGTTTTTCTTCATCGTCAACCTTGATCGAGTAATGGTCGCCCGGCCGCAGTCTCTTGAAATCGATGGTCTCTCCGAGAGATTCGATCAGCCGGACCCTGACCGCGGGGGGGACGCCATGGCGGATAAAAGACTTGCTCAGGGTGTCCCCTTGCCGTAGCTCGCCCTGGATGTCAAAGGTTTGGGCGCTGTTGTTGTCGTTAGTTTCGCGAAGAGTGGCCGATACGGCCGGAACGGCGGGTGGGGCGATGGAAGCCTTGGCGTCTTTAAGGGTTTTGTGGCCGAATGGATTGGTTGTGAAACCGATCAGGACCAGGCATGACGCAAAGAAAAACGCTATGGTAATAAAATGCGCTGAGCGCAAAAAAATCTTTAAGGCCTGCATTGGTCCCCGCTCGACTTTCGATAATAATTAATGTACACCCTACTTATAA
>JARGFN010000054.1 GCA_029210665.1 Desulfobulbales bacterium | reverse complement strand
AAACTTGCCGAGGCCGATCTCTATCTTGAACATGGCCTGAAAGAGAATGCCGAGGAGGTCTACCGGGAGATCCTCGCCAATCTTCCCGCCGACCACCCAGCCCGCCCGCAGATAGAAAAAAAACTCGATATTTCCGACTCATCGGTACCGCCGGAGCAACCCTCTTCCCCGATCGGCCTTGAACCGGAACACCGCTTTGATAATTGCCTGGGCCTGATCGAAGCCGGCTTCTATGCCGATGCGATTGACGAGCTGAAGATTCTTCTCGACCGGGGATTCCGCCCCGGCGCGGTCCAGGCCAAAATCGCCCAGTGCGAAATCGCCAACGACAATACCCTGGAGGGGGTAAAGCATCTCAACCACGCCCTCGACGACAAGGGGCTCTCCAAGGAAGAACGTCTGGACGTCCTCGACCAGCTCGCCTCGATTCACGAGTCCTCCGGCAACATGCCGGAGGCGATCAGGACCCTTAAGTTAATCACCACCCTCAATCCCGAATTCCGCAACGCCCGGCAGCGGGTGACCATTATAACCGAGTTGCTTGATAAGTTTGAAAGGTTCTACCACCTCTTCAAGGAAAAGCACATCACCGAGGAACAATTCGACCAGGCCAAGCAACTGGCCGATCAGCGCCATAAGGATATCGAAGCGATCCTGATTAACGATTTCGAAATTGAGAAACAGGATATCGGCGATTCCGTCGCCGAGTTTTTCGACTGCCCCTTTGTGGAATATAATGAATTGGAAGTCGGGCCGCCGCCCAAGTGTCTGCAGAATCTCAAGGAAAATTTCTGGCGTTCGAACCACTGCATCCCCATCAGCCAGGACGGTAACAAGATCAAGATTGCCGCCGTCAATCCGCGGGGCCAGACGATGCTCGCCAACCTGCGCTCGATGCTCAAGGGAAATATGCTTGAGTTTGTCGTATCGTTCAGCGAAGACATCAGAAAGTTCACCGACCATTTCCACGGCAAGGGCGAGTCCCTCCTTGACGATCAGGAAGACCTGTTCGGCGAACTGGAACTGGTCGAGGAAGAGTATGAGGATGAAGAGGACTACGATGAGGATAATTCCGAAGCCGGCGTAGTGGTCAAGGTCTGCAACCGGATCATTGAAGAGGCCTACAACCGCAATGTTTCCGATATCCATGTCGAGTCCCAGATCGGCAAGCGCGGGGCGCTGGTCAGATTCCGGGTCGACGGGGAGTGTTCCAACTTCCAGACCGTTCCCTACAATTACAAAAGGGCCCTGGTATCGAGAATCAAGATTCTCTCCCGGCTAGACATTGCCGAGAAAAGGCTGCCCCAGGACGGCAAAATCAAATTCCGCACCCGCCGGGGCAAGAACATCGAACTCCGGGTCGCCACCCTGCCCACCGTCGGCGGCAACGAGGACGTGGTCATGCGTATCCTGGCCGGCGGCGACGCCCTCCCCCTGAAGAAAATGGGGCTGCATGAGGATAATTTCGAAAACTTCAAGACCCTGATCAGCCGGCCCTATGGCCTGGTCCTGGTTGTCGGCCCGACCGGCTCCGGTAAGACCACAACTCTCCACGCCGGCCTAGGTCATATCAACCGGCCGGAAAAAAAGATCTGGACCGCCGAGGATCCCGTCGAAATCGTCCAGGACGGACTCCGCCAGGTCCAGGTGCTGCCGAAGATCGGCCTGGATTTCGCCAGGGTTCTGCGGGCCTTCCTGCGGGCCGACCCCGACGTTATCATGGTCGGTGAGACCCGGGACGCAGAGACGGCCAATACCGTTATCGAGGCCGCCCTGACCGGGCATCTGGTTTTCTCGACCCTCCATACCAATTCGGCGCCGGAAACCGTGACCCGTCTGCTCGGCATGGGCATCGATCCTTTTAACTTTGCCGACTCCCTGCTCGGGGTCCTGGCCCAGCGGCTGATCAAGAGACTGTGCCCGCATTGCCGACAGAAATACAGTCCCGACGAAGATGAAATCAATATCCTCAAGAAAGAGTATGGCGACCACCCGGTCTTTCCTCTGGAGATTCCGGACAAACTGACGCTATTCAGGGCCAGGGGCTGCGGTCACTGCCAGAAAAGCGGCTACAAGGGCCGGCTGGCAATTCACGAGTTACTGATTACCGACGACCAGATGCGGACGAAAATCGAGAGCAACGCCCCCGTGGCCGATATCAGATACGCCGCGATGGTAGCGGGCATGCGCACCCTTAAACAGGACGGGATTTTGAAGGTCATGAACGGCGATACCGATTTGAAACAGGTGAGCGCCGCCACGATGAAATAGCATTTCGTTTTTGTGACCGTTTGCCGGCCGGACTCACGATGGCCGGATTAAAATTTCCCGCAATACCGAGGCTTATAGATGAAAAAGATCCTGGTAGTAGATGATGAGAAGAATTTCCTGCTCAGCCTGGCAGACATGCTGAAGGCCAACGAGAACGATTTTTCCGTAGAAACCGCCGGCAACGGCAAGGAAGCCAGTGATATTATCGACTCGAAAAAAATAAACCTGGTGGTTACCGATCTTAACATGCCGGAGATGGACGGATTCGAACTGATCGCCCACATCAGTCAGGTAGATCCGGGAATACCGGTGATCGCCATGACCGCCTACGGCACCCCGGAGATGGAATCCCGTCTGAACAACATGGGCGCTTTTCAGTACATTGAAAAACCGATCGACTTCGACTCCCTCCTCGGCATGATCAACGAAGGCCTCAAAAAAGGGAGCACTCGGGGCCATGTGGCCGGCATCGCCCTGACCTCTTTCATGCAGCTTCTGGAACTCGACAATAAAACCTGCACCCTCCATATCAAATCGGCCAAAGGCACCGGAGATATGTTCTTCAACCAGGGCGAACTCCTTACCGCGAGAACCGGCGAACTCACCGGCCAGAATGCCGCTTTCGAGATAATCAACTGGGATAACCCCGAAATCGTTATCGAGAACACCTGTAAGGTCAAGATTGAAGATCGTGATATCGAAGTACCGATGGGCTTTTTGTTGATCGAAAGCGCCAGGATGAAGGATGAAATGAGCAAACCGGCGGCCCCGGACGACGAGAAAAACACTTCAGAGGCCGCCGCCGATTCCCAAGCCGAAAAGGATGCCGCTGAATTTATCGAGGAAGAAGATCTGGAGTTCAGTGCCAATGCGGCGGAACTGGACACCTCAACCCTTGATCCGGAGGCAACCAGGCAACCCGTTAAAGAGACCGCCCCCCTTGACCTGCTGACCAATGCCATCCTGAACGCCAAGGGAGTAAGTCGGATGATCATCATCTCTGGGAGTGGCAGCGTCTTGCGCCACAACAATATCCCGGTAAAAGAGTTCGGCAGTTTTGTCGCCGCCGCAACCGGCGTCGCGGTAAAAATCAAAAAAATTCTGGGCTTCACCGGCCCCCGGCACATTGTGGTAAATCATTCCAACGGTGAAAAGATCCTGATCATCATCGGCGCCCAGATCGTGGTCGGAATAGGTTTGGACGTCGATACCGATCCCGAACCGATCAGCAATATCCTGAAACCATCCGTCGCCGGCATCAGGCTCCAATAGTTAAACAGAACACAAAACACAGGGATTTTGGATAATGGAAAATATTCTACAGGAAATAAAAAGCGTTCCGGCGGTGATGGGTTCCTACCTCCATGTCAACGGAGTAACCGCCGTCACCTCGGATTTACCCAAGATATTTCAGAACAAGGTATACGAGATAGGCGCCGCCGTTGACCGGATTATCAAGGTAAACGAAAGCACCAAAATGCATGCCGCCAATATCGAGTTCAGATACGATGAGGCGGTGATCCTGATCAGACCGATCGACCAGGATGCCTCGCTGATAACCTTCTGTGAAACGGAGGTCAACAGAAAGAAACTGAACATGACGACCGGGATGCTGGCCAACGAATTAAAGGATGCGGCCGAAAGGTTAAGAAAGGGCGGGTCCAGTGGGACGCCGGCTCCTGAAACCGCACCCGCTCCGCCGGCTCCGAAAGCCGCCGCGCCGAAGGACCAGGAGATCGATATCAACAAGATTCTCCATGCCGGGCCCCTGGCCTCGGTTTTTCGGGATTTCCAGAATGCCTTCGCCATGGCAATCGGCCCCATCGGCGAAATGGTCATGAAAGACACCGTTGAGGCGTGGGCCAAAAAGGGCGAATGCAACGAGGCGCGCTTGAATGAACTGGCCGAAATGCTTTGCCGGGAGATAGACGACCAATCGCTGGAGGCTGAATTCAGGGAAGCCGTCCGGGAACATCTGTCTTAACCCTGACGACCGCCTGCCCCTAATCTATCTTGGTAAAGACCACGCCGTTGCCGGCAACCAGCCCAACCGGCGGCCGGGCCGGTTGCCGGTCATGCGCCGCGATCTTCACCCGCTCGGGGGCAATGCCGAATTCCTCGGTCAACTGTTTTTTAACCGCAACCGCCCGTTTCTCGGCAATATCAAGATTTTTCCCCGCGGCGCCGCTATCGTCGGCATAACCCCTGATCTCGAAGCGGGCATCCCGCATATCATCCCGATTCATGGCCTGCCCGACCACGACACTCAACACATCCCGGGCCTCCCGGGAAAGCTCCGTCGTCCTTCTCGCAAAGGGGATAACCAGACGGCTGATCGGCTTTACAAGATATGGCGGCGTGGTCTCGGCAGCCCTTTCCGGGATGGCGGATTTTTCCTTCTCTTCGGCGGCGGCAGTCGCCGGAACAACCGGCTTTTCCTGGGAATCGGCGGGCGGTGTTGCCGATTGCGGAATCTTGGCCAGGGCTTCCTCCAGGGAACTCCGGGCCCGGCTGTTGTCGGGATCGTATCGCAACCCTTCACGATAGGCGGCGGCCGCCGCCTCGTAATCGTTAAGGGAGGCCTTGATGTCGCCTATGCTGAAATAGGCCTTGGCATAGGCGGGATCCAGATTGATCGTCTTTCGATAGGCGGCGAGCGCCTCTTCGTAACGGCGGAAACGCTCCAGGATATAGCCGTCCTGATAGGAGATATTGGCATCATCCGGGCAGGTTTTCAGGGCAGCGTCGATCAAACCCTTTTTCTGCATCAGCACCCTTTCCTTAAGAATGCCTTCATAGAGGGCCTTGCAGTCATCAGCCGCCCCGGCGCCGGCGCCAAAAAGACAGGCCGCCGCCGCCATCACAAAGATCAGCGGGTTATGCAATCCGCGGTTAATCATTCTTCCGGCGCTTCAGCATCTTGACAAGACTGATCCGCAGCCGGTCGATCGACCTGGCCAGCGTCTCGACTTCGTCCTTCATCTTGGCGGACAACAAGCTCTTGTCCAGATTGCGGCCAACACTGACCTCCTGGGTTCGGGCGCTCAACTCCATCAGCGGTTTTACGATCCGGATATCCAGGAAGAAATAGATGACCAGAAGACCGAAAACGGTCATCAGGGCGCCGCCGGCAAAAAGGATGGCCGCCTGGGTTTTTGCCGCCTCAACCGCAGGCCCCAGAGGAACATAAACCATATAGGCGGCAAAAACGTCTCCGGATTTAAAGTTCGCGTCGAAACCGTCCGTCCCATACAATTCCAGGAGATCCTTGGGGGCATCGGCCGGGTCCTTATGACAGCGGAGGCAATCCCCCCCCGCCATCTTGATCGGCCGGGAGCGATAGTAAAACGGCTTCCCATCCTTATCGACCGTGCCGGTCAGCTCCTGCTTTTTTTCGACCTGAAATCGCTTGATGATACTTTGCTCAAACAGGTCGGCCTTATTGGGCGGATGGTGCGGGACCAGAGACGCCTGCTTGAACTGAAAACCCAGCAGGGCTTTTTCCTGAACCTGATCGAGGATCCGCCTGGTGATCCCGAAGCCCGACTGGAGTTCGGGATAGAAACGATCCGCCTCGACCAGGGCGTTGATCAGGGGACGCTGCTCTTTCATGAAATAGGCCCGGCCGGCCTTGACATAGGCCTCCATCATCCTGGCCTTGGTGTCCGCCTCTTTCATCGAGGCCTGCATACTGAAGGTATAGGCGCCATAACCGATCCCGACCAGGGCAATAACTCCCAAAATCGCCATCATTATGATGAATTTGGCCCTGATGCCCAGGGTTTTTCTCAAGTTTTTTAAAGCCATTTGTCTATCCCCATTTTACTATACTTATTTTTTTATGAAACAAAGGAGCCGGCTGCGCAAAAAGTCGCCGCCTCCTGGGTTACGGCAAATTGTCCCGACCGATTTTCACCCCGCACCGGGGCTGAATATGCCTTGGCCATCCCATTTTTGATTTTTCACGAATTTATCAAAGCTGCAAGTCGGGAAGTTTAGTTTAGCGCCAAAACTTTGTCAAGGCGAGAACTTGCCGGGCATGATTGAACCATGCCGCCACTTCCTTCTATTGATGGTAAACGATCTCGGAACCGACCTTGTCGCTTTCGGGCGGTTTGGCCTTGGGCATGGTCAGGGTGATCGTCGTTCCCGCTCCCTCCTCGCTTCGGATCTTGATATCGCAGTTCATCTGGCCAAGCATCTTTTTGGAAATAACCAGGCCCAAGCCGGTGCCGTGAAGCTTGGTGGTAAAAAAGGGCTTAAAGGCATTCTCGACCAGTTCATCCGGCATCCCGCAACCGTTATCGATAATCGACAGAAAGACCTTTTCCCCTACCGCTTCCCCGCGAATCTTGAGAGTGGGATTTTCCACCCCTTCCACGGCGTCCAGGGCATTGGCCAGGATATTCATGGCCACATGCTGCAAGGCCCGGGTGTCAGCCGTCACCCAGCGGCCTTCCGGTAATATATCTATGGAAATATTGATATTTTTCTTCCTGACATCCGCTCCCAGCAACTGGGTCAGGCTCTTGAAAAACAAGTCCAGATCAACCCGGACGGTATTCGGTTTCTCAAACATATTGAAATTCTTGAACGATTTCAACAGCGATTCCATCTTGGCGGCATCATCGGTCATCCGGTCCATGTAAATCTTGATTTCATCCTTGGAAAACTTTTCCAGATTCATTTTCAGAACGGTCAGGGCCATTTTCATCGAATTGAGGGGATTGCCGATCTCGTGCCGAATACCGGAAAACACGTTACTGATATTATTCATCATTTCCGAGGCCTCATCGATAGCCTCCAGACGATTCTGGTCGGTAACGTCATTGATAATGACCGCCACATACTGTTTGGTCCCGGTGATATGGCATACCCGATAGGCAAATGAGCGGTGATCGCAGTTGATCAGAGAGCGGTCGCTGCAAACCATGTTACTGCTCTTGATCTGATCCAGTTCGTTGAACATCATCGCGCTCAGCTCTTCATAGTCGTATGTGGCCTGAATAAAGTCCCATATTCTATCGGCCTGCTGGTTGCGGAAAAAGACCTGCCGATTGACCTGATCGAGGACGATAACCCCGGTTTCGATCTTGCCCAGTATATCGGAAAACATATTTTCTATTTCCATATCATCTCGAAAAACCGACCGCCGGTCAAAATCGACAGGCAATCTTCACAACAGAGTTCTATTCGCATCGCCCGGGAAAAGGCCCGATCGGAACAAGCAAAGTCAACGTTTTTTATAGCTTTTACAAAAGCTTATGTCAATCATGGCGCCGCAAAAAGGCGAAATCGGCTAATTTAGCCACCGCTAAATCAATGGGGTAAGCGGTTTTACCCGTCTCCGTCCGTTTCAGCCGCCGAACAACTCCGCCAGGTCGCTAACCAGGGAATAGCGGGGTTTATCGCGGAAGACCCCGGTATCCGGGCCACCACACCCGCCCAGGCCGCGGAGAAAAAGGTAGAAGACCCCGCCGAAATTTGTCTCGTAATCGTACCCCGGCAGGCGGGCGGCCAGATACCGGTGCAGGGCGACGGTATAGATCAGATACTGGAGAAAATAATGCTCTTCCGCCATCGCGGCCCGCAGCTTCTCGGGCCGGTAGTCCTCCGGCTGATCCCCTAAATAATTCGATTTCCAGTCGACGATATAAAATTTTTCGTCCCGGCAAAAAACCAGATCGATATAGCCTTTCATAAAGCCGCGAATTTTCTCGGCCGGGCCGCTTGGGCCGATCAAATCCCCCAGCAACCCGGCGAGACCGGCGGGATTAAAATCCGCCAGGGGAAAATAAAATTCCAGTTCGGTCAGCCGCGCTTTTCTTTCCAGCCCGGCCAGGACAAGATCGCCTCGTTCCCGATCCAGCGGGGTGGTAAGCAACTTGTCGATCATCGCCGCCAGGGCGGGCTCCCAGGCAGGATCATAACCGCCGGCGGCCAGACGTTCCCGCAGAAAACCGGCCCGGCCGGCCGGCGCAGCCACGGCGAAGTCAAGATCTTCCAGAACGGCGTGCAAGAAGGAGCCCGGCGCGGCACCCCGGGGAAACGAGGTGATATCGCCGAAGGTATGGGCCGGCGCGACAGCCGCCGTCTCCTCCCTCCGGTTGAACGGCGCGGTTTTTAATTGCCGGCTCAGGGCCGAGAAGCTGCTGATCCGCCAATTCATGACCGGCGTGGTGGTAAAGCGGCGGCAGGATAAAGCGTTTTGCCCGGTGGCAATCGCCGGCGGCGCAACCGCCGCGGAAACAGGCGAATCGACAAAGTCCAGGCCGATGCCGCCGTCGGCCCGGCCCGCCAGAAGCTCAAGATCGGCGGCGATCTCGGCATCACTGAGGCCTTCCAAATAATCAACGCCCGCCGCCTCGTCCCCGTCCGCTCCTGAAGATCCGCCATGGAGCAAATAGGCGGCGGCGGCGGTGCCGGCCCCCTTGAACGGCCCCCAGGCCAGATAGCAGCGGTTTATCGCTCTGGTCAGGGCCACATAGAGGAGCCGCAGATTTTCGGCCAGCTCTTCCCGGACGGCATGGCGCCGGCTGACGGCGACATCGGCTGAGCCGATATCCAGTTTCAGCTCATTGTTTTCGGCGGGATCGTGAAAGAGATAGGGCGGGACGTCGGTTTTCCGGTTGGCAAGCCGACCGCCTCCCCAGCAGAAAGGGCAGAAGACCACCGGATACTGCAACCCTTTCGCTTTATGGATCGTGACGATCTGGACCAGATCCGCATCGCTTTCCAGGCGCAGTTGCTGTTCCTCGGCCGGATTCTCGTCGGGGGAGGCGATTCTCTCGCCCAGATACTTGACCAGCCCGGCCATGCCCAGATCATGTTCCTCGCCGGCCAGATGCAATACCTCGAAGAGGTGCAGGACATTGGTCAGGGAGCGCTCGCCCTCCGGTAAACGCAGAAGCCGGGCCCGGACCCCTTCATTTTCCAGAAAAAGTCCGAACATCGCCGCAAAACCGGCTTCGGCCCAGATGTCCCGATATTTCCGGAATTTTCCCAGCCAATCCACCAGAAAACCGTCATCGTCGCCGAAAACGTCGAGCAGGGCGCCCTCGGCCCCGATGATCCGGGTCGCCAAGGCCGCCCGGACCCTTCTGATGTCGCCGGCATCGACCAGGGCGTGCAGCACGGTGCGTAACTCCACCGCCTCCCGCGAGGCAAAAAGGCTCTCGGAACTGTTGATCCCGCTGGCGATCCCCGCCCGGCCGAGAGATTCCTGGACCTGCCGGGCCTCATGATTGGTGCGCACCAGGATGGCCAGATCGCCGGCGACCAGGGGGTGCTCCCCGATCACGGCCCGGCCCTCCCGGCCAAGGCGAAGCAGCCGGCTAACCTCGGCGGTCTGCCGGGTCAGGATCCGCTGGACCGCATCTTCCTTGGTGAGCAATTTACCCGCGTTCCGGCTTTCGCCGTCCCGCCCGAAAACCCAGATCCGAAAAGGATCTACCGGCTGCCGGTCAATCTTTAAAAAAAGCTGTTCCTTGTTCGCCGTCCGGGCCGGATCAAAGACAATCTCGGCAAAGACAAAGGGGGTTTCGCGACCGCCGAAAACGGCGTTGACCGCCGCAACCAGACCGGGAACCGAGCGCCAGTTCCTCTCCAGGGTATAGCGGTCGGCGACCTCGCGAACCGCACGAATATAGGCGAAGATATCCGCGCCCCGGAAGCTGTATATCGCCTGTTTCGGATCGCCGATCAGATAGAGCAGCGAGCCGGGGGCCTGAAAGATTTTCGAAAATATCTCGTACTGGACGGGATCGGTGTCCTGGAATTCGTCGATCATCGCCGCCGGATAGCGGCGCCGGAGCAGCCCTGCAAGGGCGGCGCCGCGCCGGCCTTGCAGGGCCCGGTGGAGATCGGTCAGCAGATCGTCAAAGGATTGGGCCCCGGCGGCCTCCTTGCGGACCTTGAGCTCGCTCCGCATGAAACGATAAAATTCCCCTTCGAGGTATTTGCCGTAATCATCAAGGATGGTCGCGATTTTCCGCTGGCTTTGATGGAATATTTCGCATAGATCGAAGAATTCGTCGACCGGCGGAGTCCGCCCGGCCTTGGCGGACCCGGCCACAGCCGAAGAGGTGAATTTGCCAAAGTCTTTAAACAACCGGGCCGGCGGCTCAAGCCGTGCAGTCAAGCCGTCCATCTCGGCCAGCCAACCGGGAACCGACCCGGGTTTATATTTGTTTTTGTTGAGTGCCTCGCTGCTCAAAAGCGCCGCGACCACTTGCCTTTTGGCGGGCCAGAGGCAGGCAAGGTCGTGAAAAAGCCGGCGATATTCCGGTTCGATTGTTGCCAGTTCCTTCAGAGATCGCTTCCCGTCAAGTTCGGGAATTATCCGGATCTCCTCTCTGGCATGGATGTCGCGCGCCTTGCCGAGCAGATTGGCCGGGGCAAACTCCCTGAAAAAACGGGAGGCGACCAGGGCCGGGGCCTCGTATAGATTTTTCCTGAAAAAATCCTCGGCAATCTCCTTCAGGAGATCGTGCTGATCGGCAAGCAGTTCCGAATCGAAAAACACCGCGCTTTCCAGACTGTGCTCATTTAAAACCCGGCGACAGAAGCCATGGATCGTAAAGATCGCCGCCTCGTCAAAGTTGCGCAGGGCCGCGGTCAGCCGCCGCACCGCCTCCGGCCGCTCCGCCACCCGTTCCGAGAGTTCGCGCAGAAAAGCATCGTCGCCGTCCCCACCGGCAAAGAGGACGGCCGCGTCGATCAGCTTGCCCCTGACCCTGGTCTTGAGATCATCCGCCGCCGCCTCGGTGTAGGTGACCACCAGAATCTCGCTGATCGCGAAATCCTTTTCGAGAAGCAGTCTGACCACCAGCGAAGAGATGGTGTAGGTCTTGCCGGTCCCGGCCCCGGCATCGATCAGCATTACCCCGGTCAGGGGGGCGTCCAATATGGAAAACTCCCGCCCCATCAGTCGCCGCTCCCGGCCAGGAGCGGTTCAAAGAAAGCCAGGGCCACGCCGGCAAAATCGCGATCCAGGGGATCGATACTGTTGTAACAGAGCCGGTTGTAGCGGTCATCCGCCTCCGCCCTGGCATGCTCATTGCCGCGCCATTTCCGGCCGGCCCGGGAAAAGGCGACCGGATCGGCAAGCCCCTTCCTTTTCGCCGCGGCAAAGGCCAGGGAGGTTTCCGGAAAAAACCGCAAGGGCGCCGTCAACCCTTGGCGATAAAGGGCGAGGAGGTCGGCGAGGATATCGTCATCCCCTTCCAGGGGGCGAAAGAAGATGGCTTTGTCCTTGCCGATCACCCGGGTGGTCCGGGACCAGTCCGCCGGGGCCAGACGGTTCAGGAAGAGATGGCGCAGCCAGCCCCTGATCCGATCGGCGGCCTTCAATTTGGCATAACGATAAAGCACCTGCCCGGCCTCCGGAGAGGTCTCCAGTTGTCCCGACAGGAGATGCGGGCCAACCTCGATCTCGCCGCTCAGGCTCGCGAAATCGCCTTTGCCGGCGCTGCCGAGCCTGCCGACCAGCTCGTCGACCTCGGCCGACAACTGCCCGAAAGCGGCCCGGGCCACACTGCCGTGCGGCATAACCCCCTGCCGACTGGCAATCTTGAAGTGATCCGCTTCGGCCCCGCCCCTCATTCGTTCAGCCAGGATAATTTCGCCTAGATGGTAACGATCCAGATTGTCGAGGTTGAAATTTTCAGTAGCGGCCGGTTCGGCGCCCTCGTCATCCGGATAGATCCCCAGCCGCTTCCGGCAGAAAAACCGGGCCGGATTCGCGAAAAACCGTTCCAGCTCGCCGAGGGCCACCTGCCGGAACTCGTCGGGCGGCACGGGCAGGGGCACGGAGACCAGGGGCCTGCTCTCGCGGGGCCCGATCAA
Organism: Desulfobulbales bacterium; assembly: GCA_029210665.1. Lineage (GTDB taxonomy): Bacteria > Desulfobacterota > Desulfobulbia > Desulfobulbales > JAGXFP01 > JAGXFP01. The sequence continues at coordinate 2,364 of JARGFN010000054.1, read as the reverse complement.
CATACGGGCCGCCTCGCAATTGCTCGCCGAGTAGCTGAAAATTTCGCCCGAGCCGGCAAAATAGCCGGGATTGAAAGGCTGCAATGGGTGCGTGGTCAGAATTCTCTCTTTTCCCACCTCGAAACGTCCGGTCAGATATTCGATAAGCTCACTGACCAGAACCGAAGGGGCCATGGCGGCGCCGTCCCGGACGGACTGACCGACATAGCTGAGATACAGGCATTGCCGGGCCGAAAGGATCGATTCGAGAAAGAGATAGCGGTCGTCCTTGCGCCGGGAACGGTCGCCGGCCCGCGGATTCGCGCTGATCAGATCGAAGGCGGGCGGCGTGGTCGGTCGCGGAAAGGCATTGTCATTCATTCCCAACAGACAGACCACCTTGAACGGCACCGCCCGCATCGGCAGCATTTCGCAAAAGGTGATGCCCCCGGCCAGAAACCCCGAGGTCAGGCTGTCGCTCCGGCCAATCTCCTGCAGCTCGGCCATGACGACGTCGAATTCAACCTCGCCGCCGAAATCGCCATTCGCCTCCACCTCCCGCAAACCGGTGAGAGCCCCGACGATAAATTGCCGCTCGTTCTCCTGTTCATCGGCCACCTCGAAAAATTCGCTGAAGATTGCCAGCAGAATCCCGGCCCAGTCGGTCAAGGATCTTTTCCCGGTCAGCTGCCGGACATAGGTGAACAGTCCGGTGGCGAAGTCCAGAAAACGGCCCAGCGCCTCGACCTGGCCGCCCTCCAGATCGTCAAAGGGCAGAATTCCGGCGAAATCCCGGCGATCCCGGCCGACCATGGCGTAACCGAGCAGCAAGCGGTCCAGGCCGAAACGCCAGGTATTCTCGACCGTTGCCGGTAAACCAAGCCGCCTTCGATCCTCGCCGTCGATTCCCCACCTGATGTTGACCCCGGCAATCCATTTTCCGATCAACTCAAGCTCCTTCAGGGACAAGGCGAATCGTCCCCGCACCGGCTCCTTTTCCAGCGCCGCCATGACCCGGCCGACTTCCATGCGGCTCCCGGCCAGTTCCAGGAGATGCAGAAAGGCGTTGAACAGCGTGCCCTCCCGCTTGAGACTGCGATCGGCGATCGAAAAGGGGATATGCCGCCCGGCCACCACCTTCCTGCTCGCGAAAACCGCGTCGATCAGCGGCCCGTACGCTTCAATATCGGGGGTCATAACGATAATTTCATGGGGGCCGAGATCGGCGAACTCCTCGAACATGCCGAGCAGCTGGTCGTGAAGGACCTCAAGCTCGCGCATCGGACTGTGACAGGAATGGACCATAATCGAACGGTCGGTTGCGGCAAGCTGCCGCCCCGGCCGGGGGGAGCCGTCCCGCAGGGCGAGGATATCGCCCTGGAGCGCCGTCAACATACCGTCCCCCCCCCGCTCTCCCCCAGGCTCGACAAACAGTTCGAGTTCGCCGGCAAAATCGAACTCCAACAGCATATTCAGCAGTTCGCGACCCTGCAGACCGGTCGAGGCCAGCAGGGGGTTGCCCTGGGTCAGATAGAGATTTTCGCCGGCGCCCTGCCTGGCGCTCACCCGCGCCAGGGTCTTTTCCGAGACGATATCGCCCCAGTATTCCCGACAGGGGTTCAAGAAAAAGATATGGACCTCAATATCCCGGGCCAGGGCGGCAAATATCTTCAGATAATAGGGCGGAATGGTGGAGAGCCCGAAGACCGTCAGGCGGGATGGGATGCCTGTGTTCGCCGGAACCGGCCGGTCGAGCGCCTCCAGAGCCTGTTTTTGCAGGCGGGCCCGGTTGGGAACCGCGGCCAGGCAGTCCGCCCTGCCGGCCAGTTCCCGCCAGAGCAGGGCCTGCCAGGTGTCGCCGCCCCCCTCCTCCCAGTCAAGGATCATCGCCGGCCTGAATATCGTGTACTGGTCGAAAAGATCGGCCAACCGGCCGGCCAGCTGATATCTTTTCAGATCGCGGTTCCCGGCCAGATACTCTTCGAGGCCAACGAATTCCGGCCGGCCGAGCAGTTCCGGCAAAACCCGCATCAATTGCCACTTCAGCACCTTTTTATCCAGTTTCCTGGCCAGGGCCGACTCGGGCAGAAGTTCGCCGAACAGGTCGCCCACAAAACCGTTCGGAAATGGAAAGACCATATTGGCGCTGACCCCGAGCCGCTCGGCCAGCCGCATGTTAAGCCAGCGAGCCATGCCGCCGCTCTGGAGGATCACCGTTTCCGGGATCAAGGGGGGCAAGGGGGCAGCGGCGACCAGTTCCGCGAAAACGGCGGCCAGTTTTTCAAGCCGGTTACTTGTATAGAGATATAAAGGCATGGCTCCTCAAGAACATAACCTGAATCCGTGAGCGTTCGAGAACGGTGCAGATGCAAGGCGGCAACGATG
>JARGFN010000053.1 GCA_029210665.1 Desulfobulbales bacterium | reverse complement strand
CAACATCGTTGCCGCCTTGCATCTGCACCGTTCTCGAACGCTCACGGATTCAGGAGTACGCCTTCGATAACGTGATCAGGGACAGCCTTCCGTAACCGATCGCAGGATAAGCAGCCCAGGATTGGCCAATCTCCCAACCCGTAAACGATTGCAGGGTGCCGGAGATGCAAGGCGTCGGCCTGCGATGTGTACCGATGTACATGAGCAGGCCGATAACACAGCAGATTCGGCACCCTGTGATCGCTCACGTTAAATCAGCTTCGGGGCCGACCGCTGTAGCTGGATGGCCTCGGCGACGTGGCCGATCCGGATTTCGGCCTGGTTGTCAAGATCGGCGATGGTGCGGCTGATCTTCAGGACCCGGTGGCAGGAACGGGCCGACATGGCCAGTTTTGCGGCGGCGCTTTCCAGGAGACTGTTTGTTTCGCTGTCGAGCCGGCAGTACTTTTCAAGATCGGTCGGGGTCATCCGGCTGTTGACGCAATCGGTCTTCCGACCGGAAAATCTTTTCCCCTGAATCTGTCTGGCCCGGTCCACCCTGGATCTTATCGAGGCCGAATCTTCCGGTTTTCTGGTGGTGCTGATCTCCTTGTAGGGGACGGCGGGCACTTCCACGTGGATGTCGATCCGGTCCAGCAGAGGGGCGGAGAGCCGGCTATTGTAGCGCTGGATCTGCATGGAATTGCAGATGCATTCGTGACCGGGATCGCCGAGATAGCCGCAGGGACAGGGATTCATGGCGGCGACCATCAGGAAGCTGGCGGGAAAATTCAGGGAGAGGGCGGCCCGGGCGATAGTCACATTGGAGTCTTCCATGGGCTGGCGCATTACCTCCAGAACGTTCTTGCGAAACTCGGGGAACTCGTCGAGGAAGAGGACACCATTATGGGCCAGGGTAACCTCGCCCGGTTTGGGGATCTGGCCGCCGCCGACCAGGCCCGCATCGGAGATGGTGTGATGCGGCGAGCGGAACGGCCTGGAATCGAGCAGGCTCTTGCCCGGCGGCAACAAACCCATTACGCTGTAAATCCTGGTGGTCTCCAGGGCCTCATCGAAGGTGAGATCCGGCAGGATGGTCGGAATCCGCCGGGCCAGCATGGTCTTTCCCGAGCCAGGCGGACCCTTGAGCAGGATATTATGGTTGCCGGCCGCCGCGATTTCCAGGGCGCGCTTGGCATGTTCCTGGCCCTTGACCTCGGCAAAATCCGTTACATAACCGATTTTCGGGTTGTCCCGTTTTTTGCGAAGCGGCACGGCGGGAGCGATCTGCCGTTTGTCGGCCAGGAATTCGACCGTCTCGTATAAACTCTTGACGCCGATGACCTTGATCCCGGCCACCACGGCGGCCTCCTCGATATTGCCGCGCGGCACGACGACCCCTTCCAGACCGCCGTCCCGGGCCGCCATCACCATCGGCAACACCCCCGGAACCTCGCGGACCGAGCCGTCCAGGGAGAGTTCGCCGATCACCGCGTATTTGGTCGAAATATCGCTGGCCAGGATGTCGGCGGCGGTAAGGATGCCGAGCGCCATCGGCAGATCGTAGCCGGAGCCGACTTTCTTGAGATCGGCGGGGGCCAGATTGACGGTGATCCGCCGGTTCGGAAAACTGTAGCCGGTGTTGCGGATCGCCGACTTGACCCGGTCCTTGGCTTCGCGGACCGCGCCTTCGGCCAGGCCGACCGTCGAAAAGGTCGGCAGGCCGGGCGCGATATCGGTTTCCACCTCGACCAGTAGGCCGTTAACTCCTGATATGGTGCCGGTAATAATGGTTGAGAGCATTTTCCCTGCGTGGCCGTAAAGATAAGAAAAGAAGATTGCGCTTGTCTCGGGCAGTCGGGGAAGCGCTGATTTCAGAGCCCCACCCGACTGTCAGGTCATGTCCTCCAAGCTTTTTACCCCTTTCCGGAAAAAAAATACAGCAATAAATAAGCCGCTCAATACCGCAAAAACGATCCAGCCGGTGAGGATGATCATATCCCGGCCGGAGAAGGGAACATCGCGCAGCCATTTGCCCACCAGCCGATAGGCCGGAAAAAATCCGAGGCTGATGATCACTATCTGATAGGTCATCGCCGTGAACAGAAACAGCACCGCGCCCATCCCCCCCAGGGCGGCGGCCTTGCTTTCCGCCTTGAAGTCGGCGTTCAGGGCGCCGAAGCCCAAAGCCACCGCCACCACGATCCAGGTGATCCACATGGTGGCGCCGACCGAGAACCACCACATGGGACCGGTGATGTTCAAGAGCCGGTCGGAAACGGTCACCATCAAAAGGGCCAGGCCGGTAAAGGGGATCGCATAATAGAGGTATTTGCTCAGCAGAAAGCGCTTCAGGGAAATGGGGGCGGACCTGATAATGTAAAACGCGCCGCCCTCGGCGCCGATCGAGGGATAGACGAAGCGGGCCGACAGCGAGGTGACAATAAAGCCGGTCAGACCGGTATTGAGAAAGGCGATGATATTGGTGATGTACCGCTCCTCGAAAAAAGAGCGCTTAACCGGCAGCAACTTGAAGTTGTAAAGGTAGACCACGACCAGGGCCGCGATCATGAAGACCTGGGACCATTCGGCCGAATCGCGCAGAAAGGCCCGGGTCTCCTTGCCGGCGATCCAGCCCCAGATCCGGGGCCGGTATTTGCGCCCGGCGGAGAAGCGGCGGTAGCCGCCGAACGATTCCTGCGATTTGGAATATCCCTTGAAAAACCAGAGTTGCATCGCCCATTCCCCCAGGAAAAAAAGGGCCGCCGGGGTGACCACGATCAAGGCCAGAATCAGCCAGTCGATCTCGCGGTCCAACAGGTAAAGGGAGAGGAGGTTGGCGGCCCAGGCCGCCGGAATGTAAGGCGCCGCCGGGGTCGAGATGCTGGACAGGTAGTCGACGAAATGGCCGTAGCGCTCCGGATTGACCAGCTCTTCCGGTTTAAGGAAGCGGAAGACGATATAGATGAAGATCCCGAAGCAAAGGGAGAGATAGAGGACGACATCCTTGGTGCGCCGGGCCGGAAACAGGTTGATCAGGATAATGGTAGCGGTATTGCCCAGGCCGGTGGCGACCGCGGTGGTTGCGACCACGGCCAGCGGCATCAGCAGCCAGAACAGCCAGCCGGCCTTGAACACCGTGCCGTATCCGGCGAAAATGGGAATCGAAAAGACCACCATCATCCAGGAGGTGTAGATAGTCGTCGTGACAAAGCGCATGGCGTACAGATCCATGGCCGGAACCGGCGCGGCCCAGACGATCTCGTTGTCCCGGGAGAGAAACATCGAGGACACCGCCGAAACCATGCAGGAGAAAACCAGCATCGCGAACATGATGATCCAGGCCATCTGGAAAATCTTCAAACTTAGAATTATGCCCAGTTCGCTCTGGGAGTGGAAATAACCGATCACCCGGACCGAGATCAGATAGAGCCCCAGACAAATGGCCAGACCGAACAAGAGCACGGTGGCGGTTTTCCAGGGGAAAAGGCCGGGCGGGAAGAACCGGTTTTTAAATGAACATCCGAAGGGACGCAGTAATTCTCGTCGGAACATTGGCTATCCGGTTTGGTTGTTTTCGCCGGCGGTTGTGGTGTTCTGGTGGAATCATCAGCCGGCGGATCAGTCGGCTGTGACTTCCCCCTCGTGCTCCGCGACATCCGTATTCGCCCAGATATAGAATTCAAGCTGGGACAGTTGCTTGGGAGTGAGTTTGCCGAATTTGACCCCGCACCGCCTGGTTATGGAGAGCCCCCGGTTTATGGCGCAGTCGGAGATAATCTTAAAGGGAACGTCTTCGATACAGAGATCCTTTTCACCTAAAAGCATGCCGATGTCGAACGTCTCATCGGCCCAGTCGCCGTTGTCAAGGTAACTGAAAGCAAAACCGCCCATGCTGATATCGATGATTTCCCCCTCGACGTTTGCGGCCTTGAAGGTGCCTGACTTGGCCTTGAACCTTTTGTGTTTGCGCCTCTCCACCGCCTGTTCATCCTTGCCTTCTGTCATATGTCTGTTTCCATGGTTGAATAACGAATTGCCGGTTTGACACGCCACGATAACAGCCCCGGCCCGGACGATCAATATCGTTGTTAAGGAGCGGCAAAAAAAGTAAAAGGCGAGCGGCTGCTGGCGGCCCGGGTTTCGCCGGTCAGGCGGGGCCGGGCTCAGGGATTGAAAACCTTGAGGCTGAAACGGTATTTATCGAAAGAAAAAACAACCCCGTCGTGGTTGATCTCCTCGAGAAGGAGACCTTCCGCCGTCTTCTGGCCCTGCCGCATAATCCGGCCGTTGATGCTGGCCATTCTGGCGGCTGGGGAACTGGAGTAGTAATGGGCGGCGATGGTCAACTCCGGCAGGGCGTTGCGGATATTGCCGGGCAGGTCGGCGTAGGCGACGGTAATTTTTCCGCTGCCGCCATCCGACTCCTCGAAGGGCGGCTCGGCTGGTTCGAGGTCGAAGCCGCTCCCGGTATCAAGGGATTGATCATCCGGGTCGGCGGGAGCGGCCTCGGCGGACCGGGCAAGTTCGGCGGATTCGATCACTACGTGTTCCGGCGGCGGCGCGGCAACCGTCGATTCCCGCCGGGTCGCGGAATCGGATTGTGCGCCCGCCACACCCTCGTTTAGCGCCGCGGGGCTATCAGCGGCGGCGGTGTTCTCCTCCTGGCCGGACGGATTCGAGTCTGCCTGGACGACAAGTTCCCCGCTCGGCTCCGGCCCCTGACGGAGGAGCACCCAGAGGTTGATGCCCAGCACCGAAACGGTCAGGGTGGTGATCAGCAGATAGAGGAGGGCGCGCTGGGTCGATCGCGGCGACGGGAGGGAATTCTGGCAGCTGTTCAGGTCCGGCACCGCGCCCTTCTTTCTTTCCTGTTCCGATTTTTTCAAGGCGTCGAGGATATAGGACATCTTATCGCTCCACAAGGGTCGGCCCGCTATGGCCGATGCTCGAATTAAGATGGATAAGGGTTTCCGGCCCGACGATGCCGTCGGCCATCAGCCCTTCGCCCATTTGATAAAGGGCTACCAGCCTGCCCAGATCGGCGTCGGCCGGTGGGCGGCGGACCGTTTTCCCGATCGCGTTTGCCAGCCATTGCACCTCGGGGCCGTCTCCCTCGGGGACAATCGGTTTGCTGTAGCCCGGCGGCGGCTGCCAGAGAAGGGTGTAGGCGCCGTACCACTGCTTTTCAAGGGCGGCGGTGGATAGTGAAACCTCCCGGGAATCGATGAGCAGGGTGGCCTGCCGTTCGGTCAGTTTCAACAGGGGCGCGTAAAATATGCTGCCCTGCCGATCGACCAGCTTCAGGACAGCCGGCCGATCAAGATGGCGGAGGCTGCCCAGGCTGCCCTGCCGATCAAGACAGGCCAAACCCTGGCCGGCGGCCTGCTCGCAGGGAGACGAGTCCGCTTGCGCCCGGTAGACCCTGTCCCAGCTGCCGAATAAAACCTCAAAGGCCATGCCGTAACTTTTGGCGTGGGGAATGTCAGCCGGCCAGGCCACCGGCGCCGGTCGGTCGGCGGCAATCGACGCGGCGCCGGTGGCCGCCTGCTTTTCGGCGGCGCTACCGCCGTCGCCGGCCTTTTTCATGCCGCCGTTGAAGAGGATGGCGAGGCCCAGCGAAATTGCGAAAAGGACGGGAACCAGCCATTTGTATATTCCTTTTCTCGCCCCGCCCGCCCCGAAAACCTCTCTGGCGGCTTTCCTCAGAGTAGGCTGGTCGACCTGTTCCCTGCCCTCTACGTAGGTGCCGAGCAGGGTCCGATCGCAGAGGACGTTGATCAGTCTCGGAATCCCTTTGGTCAGCCGGTATATCCTGTTGACCACCTTGTCCGGAAAAAGTTTCTTGTGGTAGCCCGCCACCCCCAACCGATGGTTGATGTAGGGCGCGACTTCCCGGCGGCCCAGAGGCCCGAGGTGATATCGGGCGGTGATTCTCTGGGCCAGTTGGCGAAGCTCGGGCCGAGCCAGCTGATCGCGCAGCTCCGGTTGCCCGAGCATGACGATCTGCAATAATTTACGCTGGTCGGTTTCCAGATTGGTGAGCAGTCTGATCTGTTCCAGGACTTCCGGGGCGAGGTTCTGGGCCTCGTCGATAATCAGGACAGTTTTCCGGCCCGCGGCGTGGGCATCGAGCAGATAGCGGTTGATATTATCAACCTGCTCCTTGATGCTGTTTTGCCCGGGCGGATAATCTATCCCCAGTTCGTCGCAGACCGTGGCCAGGAGTTCCGTCGCGGTCAGTTTCGGGTTAAGAACGAAGGCGACATTCAGGTCGGCCGGCAGCTGTTCAAGCAGGCAGCGGCAGACCGTGGTCTTGCCGGTGCCCACCTCACCGGTCAGCAGCACGAAGCCGCCGTCGGTCTTAAGACCGTACATCAGGTGGGCCAGGGCCTCCTGATGCTTGCTGCTCATATACAGATATCGGGGATCCGGCGCTATCGAGAAGGGATTCTCGTTCAGGTTGAAATGCTTGCTGTACATCTAAGCCTATCCCGCTATGGTTTTTTATCTTGGGAACCCGGAAAATCCAGTACGCCATCACACATCCCGGGCCTGGGTATATCAGGATTTGCCGACTCCCTTACGCCTTAATCGGTGACGGCGATTGGCCGATTTGCCCCGCTCAGCCGGTGATTCCTTGTTCAGCTGCCCGCGACCGCGACGAAATCGGCCCCAACGCCTTGCAGACCTTCCGCGCCCGGATTCAGGTTACGCTGGAACACCAATATAAACTTTTTTCACCACGTTTGCCCGAATAATTCATTAAGCGGTTGAAAGACCGGAGGTTTAACGAAATTGCGGCGTAATTTTACATCATTTCATCCTTGACACGACACTAGCGGCGCAGGGCGTGGATGATCTCCTGCAATTCGTAGGCCCCGGTCAGTTGCAAAAATACCTCTTCCAGGCCTGATTCCTCCAGACTGGCCTCCCGACGCAGGGCGGCGATGTCGCCGATGCTTCTGATTTTGCCGTTCAGGATGATGCCGATCCGGTCGCAGAGCTCCTCGGCAATCTCCAGGGAGTGGCTGGAAAGGAAGATCGAGCCGCCGTTGCGGGCGTGTTTTTTGAAAAGTTCCTTGACGATCTTGGCGCTTTTGGGGTCGAGGCCGACCATCGGTTCGTCGACAATGATCAGCGGCGGGTCGAGGATAAGAGTCGAAGAGATGATCAGCTTCTGGCGCATGCCGTGGGAATAACTTTCGATCAGATGGTGGCGCCAGTCGGTAAGATCGAAAAGCTTGAGATATTCCGGTACCCGTTCGTTGTACTTCTCGGCCGGTAACCGGTAGAGGCTGGCGATGAACCGGAGAAACTCGTCGCCGGTCAGTTTTTCGTAGAGGAAGGGGCGGTCCGGGATGTAGCCGGTCAGCTGCTTGCACTTTTCCGGCTCGGCCATGAGATCCATGCCGTTGATCAGGATGCGGCCCCGGTCCGGCTTGAGAAGGCCGGCCAGCATCTTGATCGTGGTGGTTTTGCCGGCCCCGTTCGGACCCAGAAAACCGAAGATCTCTCCCCGGCTGATTTCCAGGTTGAGATCATCGACCGCCGTGAAGTCACCAAACTTCCTGGTGAGGCCCTCGATAGCCAGGATAGCGGCGGAGGGACAATCCCGGCCCCGGTCGCATCCTCCCTGAACGGATTTAGCGGTTTTACTCATTTTTCTGACTCCATTGACAAGCGGCCCCTCCTTTCGGGCAGGGGCGCAAGCGTTAACCATGGTTGCTTCGCTGCTTTGCGCGGCGCTCTTTTGCGGATATGCTCAGGGAACCGCCTCGATCTTCAGTTTGCCCAGCAGTCCGCCGATCTTGATCTGCTCCCTGGTCTCGCCCTCGACGAATTTTATATGGCTGACGTCGGCCGGGATCTCGTTTCTGGTGGTGTCCAGCGACAACCAGGAACCGTCCAGACATACTTCGTTCCAGGCATGGTAATAGAAGGCCCCCTCGTGAAAGATCACGCCGGCCACGATCCGGGTGGGAATCCCGACATTTCTGGCCAGGGCGGCGAAGAGGACCGCATGTTCGTTGCAGTCGCCGCGCCGGATTCTGAGAGTGGTGACGGCGTCGGGTATCCCCAGTACCGGCCGTTTTTCCAGGTTGTCGAACACCCAGGCCGAGAGGCTCCGGACCTTGGTCATGGCGCTCATCTTATCGTCAACCAGCATTTCGGTCAATTTGGCGATCTGGAAATGGGAGGCCTGCACGTAAGGGGTGGAAGCCAGTTTCGCCGCCGGTCCCGGGCATGGTTCGGCGGCATCATCCGGCACCTCTTCCCGGGTCACGGTAAGAATGCCGTCGGCCAGCTCCTGACGGTCAAGGTCAATCTCCACCTCGGCTTCGGCCGGATAGGACAAGCGGTACCCGAGTCGGGTCCGGCTCGCAAAGTCCGGCGGCATCGCTCCTTCCACCCGAACCGAGACGCTGCTCAAAATTTCCCTGCCGGTGGTCTTGATATCGGTGGCCTTGAATTCCGGTTCGGCTATAAAGACAAAACCGGCCGGGGATTCCTCCTTGATCACCTTGCCGGTATCGTCCAGCCAGGATTCTATTCGCATCCCCGCGAAAGATTCGGAAAAGTGGTGGAGACGCTGAATCCTGCCCTTGATCAGGACCTTGTCATACCCCTTGTATTCCAGAACGGTGTCTTTGCCGGACAGCGAGATCGGATCGAAATAGGGGATTCGCAGCTTGTCGCCGGCCTTGAGATCGGCGCTGAGCAGGTAGCCCCGCCGATTGGTGGAAAGGAAAGGTGGGGCGGCCAGTCTGATCGAATCCTTGATCTTTTCCTTGCCGGTGGTCAAGATGAAGTTGACCGTGCTGCCGTCGACCCGCCCTTCGGCGGTCATCGAGTAGAAGGGCGAAGAAAGTTCAAAATCGAAGTGGCGAAGCAGGAGGTCATTGCCGAGGTCGGCATGAATCAGCATCCGGATCGAATGGCTCTGCTCCAGGATATTGAGGACCAGATAGGCTTCCTGGCGCAACCGGTAGCCGTCGCCGGCATCGTCTCTGACCAGGCGGTTCCTGACATAACCTATCCGCTCCTCCTTGAAATATACCCCGGAGAAGCTTTCCTCCCGGTCCCGCCGGAGGACCAGGCGCTCCCTCGTATCGAGGGTCTTGATAAAGTAATCGCGTTCAAGCAGTATTCCGAACAGCACGATCCAGACCGCCACGACGGTGAGCCTGGCAATGGTTTTCAGGTTTGATCTAGTCACCAGGCTCGATGAGGCGGACGATCAGCCGACAATCCAGATCGCCACCCGGTCCCCCATCAGGACCACCCGGTCCGAAACGCCCCTGAAAATACCTTTCTTGACATCCTCGCTGCGGCGGCCGATGACGATGGTGCCGAAGTCGTCGATCAGGGCCTGGCGGATGATCTGGCGGCTCGCCTCGATCCCTTTGGAGCTGTGGAGCCACTTGATGTTTTCGGCCGGGATGCCGCTTTCGACCAGGAGTTGCTTCGGCGCGTGAAAAAGGCTGTCCGGGCGGCTCATGTGTTCCTCGCACCATTCCCGGCCCCATTTTGCGTAAAAATCGCTGGGCTCGATGCTGCGGGCGCTTGACAGCATGGCCGAGGAGTGAAACAGAGTGATCTGGCAATGCTGGCAGCCCTCGATGATGTGGGCCAGGTGGTCGGCCGCCATCATCGAACATATCGACCCGTCGATGGGTACTAGAAACTTGCGGGAATCGACCCGGCCGTCGATAATCCAGATCGGCACGTCATGGCATTTTTGGAAGATGGCTTCCGAGGCACTGCCGATGATCAGCTCTTCTAGTTTGGTGATGCCGCGCCGCCCGATGACCAGGGCATCGAACAGCCCCTTGCGGGCCTCGTCGATTATGTCGTCTGCCACCGAGCGTCTGACCAGTTTGATCTCGGTGGTGATCCGCTCCGGATTTATCCCGAGCCGGTGCAATTTGTCGGTGGCGTTCTTGATGTAGGTTTTGGTGGAGCGCAGCCGTTTCCGGGCCTCCGGCGGCAGGGTGTTAAGCAGTTCCAGCTCATCCATCCATTCCTTTTCCGGCGGCAGGGCGCCGCAGGGGACGAGGCTGAGCAGATGGAGACGCACTTCTTCCAGCCGGTCGAACAGGGTGCCGAGATAGTGGACGGTGTTGTTGCTGTAGATCGAGCCGTCGACTGCGACCAGGATTCGCTTTTCCATATTAATTGCCTCGCTTCATCGGTTCAGGCCGGGTCGAGATAGGAACAGATTTGGCCCAGGTAGCTCTTGAAGGTCCAGACGCCCGCGGTTCCCTGCGGAGAGCCGGACGACAGGTCCACCTTGCCACCCCCACCCGGCAGGTCGACAACGAATTTGGGGATCGCCGGCCCGGAGATGCGGCCGACCAGAGAGCGCATGATTTCGAGCCCCTCGCCGATCGGGGTGCGGAAGTGATCGGTCCCCCGGCTCATGTCGCCTTGAAATATATAATACGGTTTTACGCGGATATGTAAAAGCCCGTTCATTAATTTTTTGATAATCGCGGCATCGTTGTTGACTCCCTTGAGGAGGACGGTCTGGCATCCCAGGGGGATGCCGGCGTCGGCCAGGCGGTTACAGGCAACGGCCGCGTCCGGGGTTATTTCGTCCGGGTGGTTGAAATGGGTGTTCAGAAACAGGGGGTGGAATTTTTTCAGCATTTTCACCAGGCGCTCGGTTACCCGCATCGGCAGGGTGCATGGTACCCGGCTGCCGATGCGGATGATTTCCACCGAGGGTATTTTCCGCAATTCGGTAAGAATCCATTCGAGCCGGTCGTCGTCCAGAAGCAGCGGATCACCGCCGGAAACCAGGACGTCCCGGATCGCCGGGGTCCGCGCCAGATAATCAAAAGCACCCCGCATGGTGTCCGGGCTGATCCGCAGCCGCTCGGTGCCGACCTTCCGCTTGCGAGTGCAGAAGCGGCAGTACATGGCGCAGCTTGAATGCACCAGGAACAGGGCGCGGTCGGGATATTTGTGAACCAGATTCGGCACCCGGCTCAGCTCCTCCTCGCCCAGGGGATCTTCAAAACAGACCCGATCTTGCAGTTCCAGGGGGTCGGGGACGGCCTGGCGCCAGATCGGATCGCCCGGCCGTTTGATCAGTCCAAGGTAGTAAGGGTTGATCCGCATTGGATAGACCGAGGTTACGGCGGTCGGACTGCCTGGGTCGATCCGCAATGATTTCGGCAGCTCGGCGGGATCGGTGATGCTGTCGGCCAGTATTTTACGCCATGCGGACATTCGTTTGATAATTCCTCGAAAAAATTGCCGGTTTTGATGTTATGCTGATATCGGTTCCCGGCCTGCCGGGATCGGCTGATGTTAAGTAAAGATCGGCTCGAATGTCAAACTCTTTCGAGGTAACCGGCCACGGGGTGCAAGGACGATCCGCGGCTGCCTTGCTCCGCTCTCGGTTGCCTTTCCGGGACATCGACGGATAAGGAGGATAAAGTGTCTCATAACTCATACGGCCTGCTCTACGATGAATTCGGCGGAACCGCCGGAATCCTGGTCTACGGCAGGGGGACCAGGGTGATGGCCAACAATTTCATCAACAAGGGAACCGCGTTTACCGAGCGGGAGCGTTTTGAACTGGGGCTTTCCGGAAGCCTGCCGCCGGCCGTTCGCCCCCTGGACCAGCAGGTCGTCGATTCGGCCCGCAAGGTGGCGGACAAGGCGAGTGATATCGAAAAATTCATTTACATCCGCGCCCTTTTCGATCGCAATGTCACCCTGGCCCACGCCCTGATCGCCAGCGATATCGAGAAGTACATGCGAATCATCTACACCCCGACGGTCGGCCTGGCCTGCCGGAACTACTCGTCGATGTTCAGGACGGCCAACGGCCTCCATTTCCATCCCGACAATATCGACCAGGCCGAGACCATCCTGCGCCGCTATATCCATCGGGATATCCGGGTGGCGGTGGTGACCGACAACCAGGGCATTTTAGGGATCGGCGATCAGGGTGCCGGCGGCATCGCCATCTGTCTCGGCAAATTGATGCTCTACACCCAGGGGGCCGGGATCGCCCCCTGGCACTGCCTGCCGATTTCCCTCGATGTCGGCACCGACAACCGGGAACTGCTCGCTGACGATTTTTATCTGGGCTGGCAACACGAGCGGCTGACCGGAACTGATTATGTCGATTTCGTCCAGCGTTTCGCCCGGGCCTTCCGCAAGATTTTCCCCAACGCCCTCTGCCAGTGGGAGGATTTTTCCAAGCAGAACGCCTTCGCGATTCGGGACGCCTATCTCCATGATCTGATCTCGTTCAACGATGACATCCAAGGCACCGGCGCGATCGCCCTGGCCGGCGTTCTGACCGCAATGCGAATTAAAGGGGCAAGGCTTGAGGAACAGGTCTTTCTGGTCCATGGCGCCGGCGCCGGAGGGGGGGGAATCGCCGAACAGATTCTGATCGGCCTCAAGGAAAAGGGGCTGAGCGAGCGGGAAGCAAGACGGCGGATCTTCACCCTGGACCGGCGCGGGCTGGTGACCACCGGCCGCGATCTGGAACCGTACAAGGTCGGTTTTGCCCATGACCCCGGAGAGCTGTCCTGGTTTAACGACGAAGCAGACGGCGAGCTGTTGAATGTTATCCGCAAAGGCGGGATCACGGTCCTGATCGGTACCTCGGGCCAGGCCGGCTGTTTTACCCGGCAGGTGGCGGAGGCGATGCTCGTCAACAGCGAACGGCCGGTGATCATGCCCTTAAGCAACCCGACCGCCCAGGCCGAGGGAACGCCGGCGGATATTCATGACTGGACTACCGGCCGGGCCCTGGTCGCTGCCGGCAGCCCCTTTCCGCCGGTGCGGGCAGGCGGGAAAGAGGTACGGGTCGGCCAGGGCAATAATGTCTTTGTCTTTCCCGGCGTCGGCCTGGGCGTTCTGGCCGCCGGCGCCCGGGAGGTGTTGCCCGATTTTTTCACCGCCGCCGCCCATGCCGTGGCCGGATCGGTTTCCGCCGGCGATCTGCAAAAAGGCATCCTCTTTCCGCCGGTTACCGAACTGCGCCAGGTAAGCCTGAAGGTCGCCCGGGCGGTAGGCCGTTCGGCGATCGGCCGGGGGGTGAGCCGGCCCTGCGTCTTCTGCTCTTTCTGGCACGAAAACGACGAGGCAAGGCTGGCCCGGCTGGTAGACCGGATGCGCTGGCGACCGGAGTATCCCCTCCTGTTCTCCCTGTAAACAAAACCTGAATCCGTGACGGTTATCGGCATTCTTGATGAATTCGCAAAATTTAAAGCTGAGTTGAGCAGCTTGTCTGCTCGTACGAAACTTATGCCCTATGGGTATAAAGAATATTCTCCAGCCTGCTATTGAATATTCTTTAAAAAAAAGGTCCGAGCGGAATTATCCCAATTGATATTTATGAATTGCCGTGAAATATCAAGGAGCTACGGGTGATTGTCACGCTGCGCACAATGTGGCATGTATTGTGCTTTTACATTTGGTGGGCGCTCTGAAAGGCGCATATCGGCAGGCGGCATCCGGTCGGGATTGTCTGTTTTATTTCTTAAAATCTGCACAGGGGTTAACAATGAAGGGAAAAACCAGGTTCGGCGTATTGATCGGGGCGGTCGCAATTGTCGCCGTATTATCGATCTCCTTGGTGGCGGCTAATAGCAACAAGGCCCGCAAGGAGAATGCCCTCGAAACGACCTTGCAGGTTTCCAGGTTGTCCTGCGGCGCGTGTCTGGCGAGCATAGAAGGCGAGTTGCGGAAATTCGACGGCATGCTGGGCATGAGAGCCGATTTGGCCCAGGGTTTGGTGACCGTCAGCCATACCGATTCGTTTGCGCCCCAACAAATCGCCGCAACGGTTACCGCGGCGGGTTATCCGGCCAGGGTGGTTGATATTGCCGAATTCGGCGACGCGGTTCAGCCGGCCGGTAACTCTCGCGGTTACGGCTGCGGCAGTGGCTCGGGCTGCGGACCCTCGGGCTGCGGCCTGCCTATTGCTCCTCCGGAAAGAGGATGATTTTAAATCAAGTCGGTTCGGTTATGAAGCATTTAAGGATGATCACGACAAAGACAGGCGTTGCCTCCCTGGCGGTGGTTTTCGTGCTGCTCCTCGCTACCCTTGCCTACGGCGGCACCCTGCAAAGGACAACCCTGCATGTCGCCCAGATGCGCTGCAGCTCCTGTCTGCGGGTGTTCGATGCCGAACTGCGGAAGGTTCCCGGCATCGCGGGAATGACGGCACGATTCAGCGAGAGGCTGGTGGTGGTTGATCATGACGATAAGGTCTCCTCCGTTGCTATTGCCGAGACCATCAGCGAACTCGGTTATCCGGCGACGGTGGTTGCCAGCCGGGAGATTTCCAGGGACGAGGCCCACCGTTTTCAGCGGGCCGGTTTCGGCGGCGGGGCCGGGTGGTGCAATCCCGGCGGCGCCAGTCCGGTCGCCGAGTCCTGGAAAGAACTTCGTCGTCGCCTTTTCCGAAGGAGAAACGGACGCTGATCCGCCCCGGAGAGGCGCAACCTTGCTATGAACATGGACCTGAATCCGTGAGCGTTCGAGAACGGTGCGGATGCAAGGCGGCAACGATGTTG
>JARGFN010000052.1:4857-14603 GCA_029210665.1 Desulfobulbales bacterium | reverse complement strand
CCCATGCCGCGATGCTGGTGAATCTGGTCGCCGTCGCCGGTGACGATGCCCGCACTCTCCTGGCCCCGGTGTTGCAAGGCATACAGGCCGAAGTAGGTCAGTTTGGCCGCGTCCTTGTGGCCGTAAATCCCGCAGACTCCGCATTCGTCGCGGGGCCGGTCGGAGTTATTCCTGCAACTTAACATTGGGTCACCATCGGTTTGTTCCCCTTTTGGTAAAAAATTCGGGGCCGGACTAAGATAATATCCTCACGAGCCCAGGGGAAACATAAAGCTGAGTTGAGCTGCTCGTCTGCTCAAACGAAACTTATGCCCTTGCGGTATAAAGCTGAGTTGAGCTGCTCGTCTGCTTTTATGCCCTTTAGGGTGCAAACGAAACTTATGTGCCGCGAAGCAAATGCCCTTGGGGTGCCCTGCGGGTATAAGGTGAAGCAAGATAATCATCAAACTCGCCAGAGCAAAAAGCCTTTTCCGGGCCAGCGTCGCCGCCTACCGGAAAAAACGGGCATATTAACCGTTTTTGGCGACTTGGGAAATGTTTTTTTGGAAAGGTGGCGCGGGTCACTTGTCGAGACGGGTGTAGTTGCGGCGCAGGTAAAAATTTATCCAGGATGAGGTTTCGGTCAAGGCCCAGTCCCGGGGCGGGACGAACCCATGGGTCATTGATTCGTCCCGGCCAACCGCCTTTAAGCGGTCGTGAATTTTGACATACAGACATTTTTTCCGGCCGGGGAACACTTCGCACCAGCCGTTCCTGCTGCCGCCGCAGGGGCCGTTCAGTAAATATTTGGCGCAGCCCTTCTGGGGGCAGAGAAAGCCAAGCTCGGCCAGGGTGCAATCGCCGCAGTCCCGGCAGCCGAAGAGCAGGAGCTTGACCAGATGCTCCGCTCCGGCGAAGGCTCCCTGGGTGGCGCTGCCGTCAATGGCGGCGCACAATCGGCTTGCGGTATTGTACAGGAGGCCGGTTTCGACAAAGGCCAGTTCGTGGCTGGAGTCGGCTAGGGCGTAATGGAGGGAACGGGAGACCTTTCCGCGCGGGGCGGGTTCATCGCTGTTCAGCTTGCCATCGACTCCCGGCCGGAAAAAATACGAGTTCGGCGGCCAGCAGGAAAAACTTTCGAGAAATTCCGGCCAGTCGTCTGCCATCCGCGCCGCTTCGGTCAGCAAAAATTCCAGTTCGGCGCAGGTCAACCCCGGTCCGCCGATATGGGCGCCGGAGTAGCCGAGCCCCTTCTGAACGCAGAGGAGTTTCGCGGCCCGGCGCAGCGCTTTTTTTCTGCCGCGGTCGCCTTCCTTGAATTCCTCAATCATTTCGGCATGGATGGAATCGGGGAGCGCCACCCCTGGAATTCGGCCTTCCCGCATCATTCCGGCCACGGTCGGGGTCGGCACGAAAACATTGCCCAGCACCGGCAGATTCAACCCGGTCAAGCGCATATAGCGGAGCAGCTCATCGAATTTGCGGGCGTCGTAGCCGACCTGGGTGATCACGTAATCGGCGCCGGCCGCCGCCTTGCGGTGCAGTTTGTAATACTGCATCCGCAGCTCGGCCTCCAGGTACTTGAAGGGGGAGACCGCCACCCCCTTCAGGAAAGAGGTCGGTTCCACCGATTTGATAATGGCGGGGTCGCGGCGGTCCCGGCCCGCCTCCTCACGATTCAGCCGGCGGACCAGATCGAGGGCCTGGACGGCGTCCAGATCGAAAACCGGTTTGGGATAACCGCGGTAGCCGCGTTGCGGATAGTCGCCGGTGATGACCAGCAGATTGCGCAGTCCGGCCCGGTCCCAGGCGAACAGAAGACTTTCAATCTGGTTGCGGTTCTTGTCCTTGCAGGAGAGGTGGATTATCACGTCGAGGCCGAGTCTGGCGATCTCGGTCCCCAGTACCTCGGGCGACAGGGCCGGGTGGCCGCCGGCGTTTTCGGTAATGCTGACCGCGTGCAGTCTGCCGTCGGCGACGGCTTCTTTCGCAAAGGTCAGGGCCTTGGCGTGAGCGGTGCGGCGTGCCCCCCTGCTCGGCACCAGCTCGACGGTCAGGGTGAATTCGTCGGGGTTGGCCAGGGATTGTTGAAATCTGGAGGAGTTGTCGGTTTTCACCAGGAATACGGCAATTTCTTATTGATGGCGATTATCTTGTTGTTGACCGAAACATAATCGCCCCGGCATAACTCCTTCATGACCCGGCTGATCATTTCCCGGGACGAACCGACCATGTTGGCGATGTCCTGGTGGGTCAGCTTGTCTTCAATGATCTGCTTGCCGGTAATGCTATCGGGCTTGGCCATTTGCAGGAAGAGCCGCGCCACTCTGCCGTAGACATCCATCAGGGCGAGGCTTTCGATCTTTTTGTTGGCCTCCCGCAGCCTCTCGATGGAATCCTTCAGAAGGCCGAAAACTATATCGGGATTGCCGGAGATGATTTTCCGGAACTCCTTCTTGGCCAGGACCAGGACCTCGCTTTTTTCCCGGGTCACCACGCAGGCGCTCCGGGCCGAGCCGTCCTCAAGGGCGGTCATCTCGCCGAAATAATCGCCGGGACCGAGGATCGACAGGATGATCTCCTTGCCGTGTTCGTCGATGATCGTGACCTTTACCTTGCCGCTGGCGACGAGATAAAGCGAGTCGGTAAGATCGCCTTCACTCAGGATAATGGTGTTTTTCGGGTAGATTTTTTTTACCGCGGCCTCTTTGATCTTGTCGAGATCCCGGGCATTGATGCCCGAGAAGATGGCGCTGGTCACAAGAACGTCATTCATCCTTTGCCTCGTTTATTTCGGTTGTAAAGCCAAAACAATAGCGTCGGTTCGGCCGAGAAGCGGAAGAGGATACCGGTCTCTGAAGACCTTGCCGTGTCAGAGATTAAGACAATATATCGGTAAATCCCTTTAAGTACAAGTTAATGTGGCGGTGTGAATATATCACAGAAACCCGGTAGTAAAGTTCACTGTTCAGGGCGGATAAATAGCTTATCTTTATTTTCGAAGGCGGCTGTTCCGCCTGAAAAATTCATTAGAAATTTGCAGCCGGTTCGGGTAAAATCAGCGATTATTTATAGCAAATTCCGCGCGATAGTCAATGGCGGCGCGGGATCGCACTGAATCGAGAATGAGAAAAGGAGAATCTGGCGATGGGTATAATCAGGGCGGGCGCATTATCCGGGAGATTTAAATGGTTGACAACGGCGGCCGTTCTGGCGCCACTCGTTATCTCCTGCGCCGGGGTGGATCCAAGAGATGTTGATGTCGAACTCGAACAGTCGGCGCCCGAAGTCAAAATAACCTCCTATACCGAGGCATTGGCCGATCTGGGCTCGATGAGTAAGGTTTTCGACACGGGGGCGGTCAAGATCCAGAGCGCCGATATTGCCGATAATACCGGAACCGCCATGACTACCGGCGGCGAGATTCAGAGAAACATCACCGAGATAATGAAAAGCACCTTGAATTCGATCGGCGGCAATGTCGTTTTCATCGAGTACGATCCCGGCTTTATTCAGAACCAGATGGTGACCGGCTATTCAAATTTCGACGGCAAGCTTATTCCCGATGTCGTTATTACCGGCGGGATCACCGAGTTCGATCGGGGTCTCGAAACCAGGGGCGACGGCGTCGACGTGGGAGCCCAGGCCACGGTCAGCGGACTCAAGAGCTGGGTGCCGTCCAACGAGATTGGGGTCAACTACGGCAGCGCCGGTAAAGCCGGCAAGGCCCGGATCACCCTTGATTTCAACATGAAGGATTTCACCACCCTTGCCGGAATCGCCAAGATGACCACCACCAACAGCATGGAAGTTCATAAG
The DNA here is from genome assembly GCA_029210665.1 of Desulfobulbales bacterium. GTDB lineage: Bacteria > Desulfobacterota > Desulfobulbia > Desulfobulbales > JAGXFP01 > JAGXFP01. The sequence continues at coordinate 10,805 of JARGFN010000052.1, read as the reverse complement.
GCGACCAGCCAGAAGGAGCTGGGGGTGACCATTTTCGGGCCGACTTTCGGACTCAAGGGCTCCATTAAAAAAGTACAGGGCCGGCACGAAGCGGTGCGGCTTCTGGTTCAGGCCAGTATGATCCAGATGGTCGGCAAGTACCTGAACATTCCCTACTGGCGTCTGCTGGGGGATGACACTATGCCCGATCCGGTCGTGATGGATTCCATCGCTACAATCTATTACTCGATGGGCCCGGGGGAAAGGGTGGCCGCGATCCAGCAATGGTTGTTCGTCCATGGCTACGATGTCCGGGTGACCGGCGTCCTCGATCCGCAGACCGAGGCGGCATTGGTCAAATTCGCCCCGGATTATCAGGTCGGCAGCGGTGAAATCGGCGAGGGTTTGTTCACCGATATCTATATCAATATGCCTTATGATGCCGCCGCCGCCGGGCGGCGGGCCGCCCTGAACAATATCCTCTATCAACAGGCGGTGGCCCAGGCCGAACCGGCCGCCGCTCCGCAAGCCGCCCCGGAAAGCACTGCGGTCTCCTATGAGGAGCCGGCCGTGGTCGAGCAGGTTGCCGCGACCGCCAGGGTTGAGACGGCGCCGCAGGAGGCGACGTCGTCCACGGTCAAACCGGCCGGCAAGGGCAATACCTTGAAAAGTACCGGTTTCGGCCGGATGCTGGATGACAGCGAGTGGTAGCCATTTTCCACGGCGAATTTCGTTGTATTATTTGAAGTATGCACAAGAAACCAAACTATTCCGAGAAGGGAGGAACCCCCATGCGTCGTCTGGCCAGAGTAATCACTATCCTTGCGGCAGCCATTTTGATGTGCGCCCCGGCGGCAATGGCCGGCAACAAGAAAATCATGACCATCCGGGCCGCCAAGATCGTCGCTGAGCGGGCCATCGTCGAGTCGATTTACGGACTCAAGATCAGGTCGAGCGAATCGGTGGAGAACATGATCGCCTCGGGCTTCGAAGGCAAGACCGACACCAAGACCGAGGCCAATATTCGCGGGATCAAGATTGACGAACTGGCCTATGATGCCGAAAAGGATATCGCCCAGGCCACCGCCTCGATAACCTTGAACGAGTTCACCAATATCGATGGTCAGGAGATCAACTTCAACGGCAAGACCTTCACCAGGGTTGGGTTTGCCACCTCCACCCCGGAAATGGCCATCCCGCTCGGCGCGCTCCGGGCCGCGGAGATCGATGCCTACAAGCAACTGGCCAAAAGGATCGTCGGCTTCACCCTGGAGAGCCAGACCACCGTGGAAAACTATATCCTGACCTCGGATGTTGTCAAATCCAAGGTGCTGGCTACCATCTACCTGGCCCGGCTGATCGACTACGGCTGGGATGATCAGGGTGACGCCTTCGTCAAGATGCAGATCGACACCAATGAAGTGGCGGAAATTCTCGGCCAGCTGATTTTGGACGTGGATCCGGTGATCGAAGTAGAAGGGCTGGGCGCCCAGAGTGATGATTATTCTAAAGCCAGTTCGGGTATGTAAATTTATATACGGAGGCGTGGGCCGGTGAAAGCTCAATATTTTATTTACGGTGTCCTGGTCGCCCTGTTTTTCCTGGTCCTGACCGGGGCCATCGATCATCAGGGCTCATCAACGTCGGCCAATCTGAGCTTCGGCCGCTATCAGCTTTCGTCGTGGGCCACCTCCTTCGGCGAAAAGGGCGGCGCGGTGGGCGCCTTTGTGATCGACACGGTTTCCGGGGAGACCCGCACGGTTTACAGCCGGACTTTCGGGCCGCCGATGGAGAGCACCGTTATAAAAAACGATCTAAAAAAACCTTACAGTGCCATCCAGTAATTCCGGTTTATCCCGGGTTCGATAAATTCGCAAAAGGTCCGGGGATACCCTTAATCGTCATTCCCGCGCAGACGGAAACCAGTCCTTTCAAAAGCTTACAAAAGTCGAAAAAAGCTGTCATTTCGAGCGCAGGCGAGAAGTCTTATTATTTAACCCATTGGAACTATGGAAGATTTCTCCAGTTGGACGAAAAATACCTTTTTGGCAATCTCGATTTTTTTTGCGACGCCATCAGTTTTTAGTGAAGTCAACGCTTATGTGCGCCGCCCCTTTGATTGCGGCAACGGGCAGAACGGTCTCGAAACTGACCGATTCGCCCCTGTTCAAGGGCTGGTTGTCTTTTAACGGGAGTTCGAAGGTTTGCAGGACGTGGCCGGTGGCCGAGAGGATATGGAGCGAGAGAAAGCCCCGGAGCACGCTGTTCGAGGTGTTTTTGAGCATACCCTTTACGCTGACGATGTTGTTGGCCGGATAAAATTCGGCCTCCAGCACTTGCAGATCCGCCAAAGACGTTTTCATCTTCATCTGGGTCAGGTTCCGTCCCTGGTCGGCCAGACTTTCCTGGTATCCGCCCAGGAATAAACCGGCGGCAAGCAATAACGACGATAAACCTATAGCGGAGAATCCTTTTTTCATCTCAATCGCCCTTGACTGTAATTAAGTTGATTTCGGACCGATGTCCGGATCCGGCCGACTGCCCCGGGCCTGTGGCCGATATTTCACATGGATCTAATACTAGCCGATAATGTTTGCGCTTTCCAGGGTAAAACCTGAAAATCGGCGGAAACAGGCCGGTGAAAAAGTCACAGAAAAAAGGTGTCTCCATTCACTGTCATCAAGATTGAAAATGGGGAGAATGGATTTTGGCAACAGGGCAGGATGCCGGCTTTGGGGAAGAACTATTTTGTGGCGTGCTTCAGCCGGGTTAGCCAGTTTTTTATGGGAAATGCAAAGCGGAAATGATATGGTTTACAACCGAATTAAAAAATCCTTGGACTCTATCCCCGCAAGTTTAAGCCGGAGATGCAAAATGAGAAAATTCAATAGCCTCCTCTCCGTTACCCTCTGTCTTTCCCTGGCAGGTTCGGTTGTCTGTCCGCCCCAGGCTTTCGCCGGTTCCAGTGTCAAGGGGGCGGTAATAAATGTGCCCGGCCAGACCGGGAAAAGCGTCAATGTCGCGGTCGGGAAAGAGACCAGGGCGGATCAGAGCTCCATAAAACTGCAAAATCTCGATATGGGCGGCGGCGGCGCGATCGTTAATACCGATCGAACCGGCCAGAGCGTTAACATCGCCGCCGGCAACAAGGCTTCGGCCCGGCAGTCCTCCACCAGGGTGGGAGGTAAATTGCAGGGGGCGGTGGTTAACACCAATCTGGTCAATAAAAACGTCAACGTGGCGGCCGGTAAAGAGGTCAAGGCCAATCAAGGCTCCGTCGATATTACCGACAGCAAGGTAACCGGCGCGGTGGTCAACACGGCGGTCGGGCGGAACGCGGTAAACATCGGGGCCGGAAGCAACGTCGAGGCCGACCAGTCTTCAGTCCGGCTGGAGAACGGCGAAGTGCGGGGAGCGGTGGCCAATACCTCGGTAATCGGACAGGCGGTTAATATCGGCGCCGGCAACCGGGTCGAGGCCGGTCAGTCGTCCGTCATCATGAAGGACAGCAAGGTAACCGGCGCGGTGGTCAATACCGCGGTCGGGCAGAATATGGTCAATATCGGCGCCGGCAACCGGATCGAGGCCGATCAGGCGACGGTACGGATGTCCGGCAGCAGTGTCGAGGGGGCGGTGGTCAACACCGCGGTCGGTCAGAACCTGGTCAACGTGGCTGCCGGCAATCGGGCCGAGGCGCGACAGGTCGCCACCAGCCTGAAAAATTCGAAAGTTTCCGGGGCGGTGGTCAATACCGCGGTCAGTCAGAATCTGGTCAACGTTGCGGCCGGTAACCGGGTGGAGGCCAACCAGGCTGCGACCAAGATGGAAAACAGCAGCCTGACCGGGGCCGCCGTCAACACCATCGGAGCCTTGGGGGGTGTTAACGTTGCGGCGGGTAACCGGGCCGAGGCCAATCAGGGTGCCGTGAAAATGGAAAACAGCAAGGTCAGGGGCGCCTTGGTCAATACGGCGGTCGGCGGGGGTATCAACGTCGCGGCCGGCAATCGGGCCGAAGCCAATCAGGCCGCGACCAAATTAAAAGACAGCACGATTGCCGGCAACGTGATCAACACGGTCGGCGGGGTCGGCTTGAATGTCGCGGCGGGCAACCGGGCCGAGGCCAGTCAGGCCGCCGCAAAGCTTGAGAACAGTAAGATGAAAGGCAATGCGGTCAATACCGTCGCCGGCGCGGGTCTGAATGTCGCGGCCGGTAACCGGGTCGAGGCCAGTCAGGCCGCGTTGCGAATGAAGGACAGCAGTCTTGAAGGCAACGCGGTCAACACGGTGGCCGGCGCGGCCCTGAATGTCGCGGCGGGCAATAGGGCCGAGGCCAGTCAGGCTGCCGCAAAGCTTGAGAACAGTACGCTCAAGGGGAATGCGGCCAATACCGTCGCCGGCGCGGGTCTGAATGTCGCGGCCGGTAACCGGGTCGAGGCCAGTCAGGCCGCGTTGCGAATGAAGGACAGCAGTCTTGAAGGCAACGCGGTCAACACGGTGGCCGGCGCGGCCCTGAATGTCGCGGCGGGCAATAGGGCCGAGGCCAGTCAGGCTGCCGCAAAGCTTGAGAACAGTACGCTCAAGGGGAATGCGGCCAATACCGTCGCCGGGGCGGCCCTGAATGTCGCGGCCGGTAACCGGGTCGAGGCCAGTCAGGCCGCCCTGGAGATGAAAAACAGCAGCATGAAAGGCAACGTCAAAAATACCGTCGCCGGGGCGGCCCTGAATGTCGCGGCGGGCAACCGGGCCGAGGCCAACCAGGCCGCCGTCAAAATCACCGGTAGCGATGTCGAGGGCAATATCACCAATACCGTCGGCGGCGCGGCCTTGAATGTCGCGGCGGGCAACCGGGTCGAGGCCAACCAGGCGGCGACCAAGATAGAGAACAGCAGGGTCAGGGGCAATATCAAAAACACCGTCGGCGGCGCGGCCCTGAATGTCGCGGCGGGCAACCGGGTCGAGGCCAACCAGGGTTCCACCAAAATCAGCAACAGCGATGTCCGGGGCAACATCACCAATACCGTGGCCGGCGGCGCCCTTAATCTGGCGGCCGGCAACCGGACCACGGCCAACATGGGCTCCGTCGTCGTCGAAGACAGCAGCGTCGCCGGAAATATCTCGACCAGGGTGAAGGGCGGCTCGGCCTTGAATATTGCCGCCGGTTCCGGGGCGGAGGCCAATTCCGGCGCGGTGATCATCAAACACGGCAGCAGCGTCGGCGGTAATATCGCCGTTACTTCCGGCAAGGGTATTACCGTCAACGATGTGGATAGTCCGTTCAGTTTCGGTCAGAATGTTAACATTGCAGTGGGGAGCGGCAAGTCCAATAAAAACTCGGTAGTCATGAAGTAAGCAATTTTATCCAATCAGGTTGTTTTCGCCAACAAAAACAGAAAGGAGATTAAAATGAGGAAAGCAATTGTCACTGTCGTAACAGCAGGCCTGGTAATGGGTTATGCCGCCGTTTCTTTCGGTGAGTCCGAGGTGAAAGGCGTGATCAGCAATCAGGCCAACGTCAGCAAGTCGGCCAACGTCGCCATCGGTGTGGGCGCCAAGGCCAGGATGGGTACCGTGGCCGTGAAGAATTCCAGCGTCCAGGGCGTGATCAGCAACCGGGCCAACATCGACAAGTCGGCCAACGTCGCCATCGGCCAGGGCTCCAAGGCCAATATGGGTTCCGTGGCGATGGATCGTTCCAGGGTCGAGGGCGTGGTCAGCAACCAGGCCAACGTCGGTAAGTCGGCCAACGTCGCCATCGGCGGCGGCACCGCCAACATGGGTTCGGTCGACATGAAGGGCAGTAACGTCCGCGGGGTGGTAGCCAACCGGGCCACCGTCGACAAGTCGGCCAACGTCGCCATCGGTGAAGGCGCTACTTCCAACATGGGAGCGGTTTCGATGGATCGGGCCAATATTCAGGGCGTGGTCAGCAACCAGGCCAACGTCGGTAAGTCGGCCAACGTCGCCATCGG
>JARGFN010000052.1:0-4757 GCA_029210665.1 Desulfobulbales bacterium | reverse complement strand
CCAGGGTTCCACCGCCAACATGGGTTCCGTCGCCATTAAAAACGCCAATGTTCAGGGCGTGATTGCCAACCGGGCCAATGTCGAGAAGTCGGCCAACGTGGCTATCGGAACCGGCTCGGAAGCAAGCATGGGCTCCGTCACCGTCGAATAGCAGTTTGCCAACTGACTTATGGTTTTTTTGAGGCCCGGCAAGGGTATTTAACCTGCCGGGCCGGTATGTTATAAAGCTGAGTTGAGCAGCTTGTCTGCTCGTACGAAACTTATGCCCTGTGGGTATAATAATGATCATCAAAATTGATGGCGTCGAAAAAATTTAACAAACCGGTTTTTGCCAGTTTGTTTTCCACGCTCTGGAGCCAGGCCCATGAAAAAAATTGTCCTTCCGGTCATCTTGTCGATCTTCTGGCTTGTCGCGGCAAATCTCGCCGCGGCGGGTGATCTCGATGACGGCATCTCCACCTTTACCGATGACGGCATTGCTAGTTATGACGATATGGGGAAGCCCGACAAGAATATCAAATTCATCATTCTGAATTCCAAGTCAAGGGCCAAGGTCGCTGAAAAGGCCGGCAACAAAGGCAGCACCACAACCGGTCAAACCACCGGCGACAACAACAGAAACAGTGTGGTCATGGGGGCCGGCAGCAAGATTCTCGGCGATGTCATCATCGTCGATGAAAGCAAGGATAACTGAAGATTTTTTATGGAAGAATCAGCCCCGGGGTTTGAAAGCAAACTGATCCCGATCATGCGGGAAGGCGTTGAGGTAGTGAAAATGGTCTGTTTCCGGAAGCTCGGCTCGTCCCTGGCCGAAAGATATCCGGAAAGGGACCCGAAATTCCGGACCATGCTGACCGGGGCGGTGCTGAATAAAATGTTCGGCGTTACTAATCAACAGGAACCGTTTGCCTCCTTTGCCGCCGCTAACCGGGAACTGATCGACGAGCAAATCAGCTGCTTTGCCGGCCATTGCCCGGATCTGCGAATTCCGTTGACCGATGCCCTGCGCATCCAGGCCCTCTGTGACCGGATGGCCGGCGCCGCCGATGATCGCCCGCTTGAGATTGCCAGGGCGGCCGGTATTTTGCTTGCGGACCGCGTTTTCCCCCTGCCCCCGGGGTTTCTGGATATGGTCCGCCGGATCGGGAAATCCTACGGATTGGTCATCCCCCCACTGCCAGCTGCCGGTTAATTTTTCTCGCGCCGCCGCAGACCCCATTCGACCAGTTTTCCGATGACCTCCCGGGCGTCCTCGCTGAGGTCGGTAAATTCACAACCCAGACCGATAAGGCCCACGTATTCATAGTTGTGAAGCCGTCTTATCCGCATCCCGGCGTTTAACTCGAGATTGCATAAAATCGTGGCCTGGATCTCCCGCAGGATCAGGAGATCGCCGATCTCAAGGTGCGTGGCCATGCTCTTTTTAAAAATCAGATATAAGCCGCCGAGACTCAGATTTGAGATGTCGGCGTCGATATTCGCCCTATCCGTGTCTCCGCCGATGCTCAGGTGGGAAATGTTGCCGCTGAACGGCGGAACGGCCCGGCCGGGATCGACAATAACGCCGGTTACCTCGTCGTCGCTGGAAAAATAGGCCCTTTCGAATCTTCTTCGTTCGACGAAATTATCTTTTTGGGGTAGGCGGTCACTCATCCGGGGTTCTCTCCTTTGATGGCGTCGCAAAAAGCACCCTGAAGGGCATAAATCGCCAGCTCCTGCGTTGCTGCAAATTGTCTCGTCATTGCAGCGTACTGAAGTACGCTTCATTCCTCGAAATTCGCGCGCCTTGGATCTGACGATTTTTGCTTAGCCATCCCATGATTTTTTGCGACTTTGTCTTCTTTGCCTTCGGCGCTAAAAGTTGTTTATTCCGCATAATGGGTTTTGATCAGCAGAATTTCGTCGAGAGAGGCGAGGAACAGATCGAGCAGCTTCGCGTCAAAATGGCTGCCGCGGCCTTCCTTGAGGATTTCGATGGACTTTTCGATGGAAAAGGCCTTCTTGTAGATCCGGTCGAAGGTCAGGGCGTCGAATACGTCGCAGACCGCGGCGATGCGCCCGGCGATGGGGATTGCGTCGCCGGCCAGGCCGCGCGGATAACCGCTGCCGTCAACTTTTTCATGATGGCTCAGGGCGATGGTCGCGGCCATTTTAAGCAATTCGGACGATGAATCGCCGAGAATGCGATAGCCGATATCGCAATGGGTTTTGATGATTTCGAACTCTTCGGGGGTGACTCGCCCGGGCTTGAGCAGGATCTGGTCCGGGATGCCGATCTTGCCGACATCGTGGAGGGGGCTGGCGTCGCCGATCCGCTTGCAGGTTTCCGGATCGAGTTTGGCCTTCTCGGCCAGCAACTGGCAGTAGCTGCCCATCCGGATGGTATGCTGGGCCGTTTCGTTGTCACGGAATTCGGCGGCCCGGGCCAGGCAGCAGATGGTTTCATCCCTCGACAGCCGGACCTCCTCTTCCGTTTCTTGCAGTTTTCTGGTCCGTTCGATTACCAGCTGGTTCATTTCCTCTGTGTATTGCCGGTTCTCCAGCTCAAGCCGACGGTGGCGCATGGCGTTGGCGACATTGATGATGGTTTCGCTTTTGTCGATCGGCTTGATCATGTAGGCGAAGGCATCAAGCTCCAGGGCGTTGATCGCGATGCTGCGGTCGTCGACCGCCGAGACCACGATGGAGATCATATCGGGGTGTTTGCCCCTGATCCGCCCGAGCAGTTCGATGCCGCTGATCCCCGGCATATTCAGATCGGTGATCAGCAGCTCGAAAGGGCTTTGGGCCAGGGCCGTCAGGGCCGCTTCGCCGCTGTAGACCGTGGTGCAATCGTAATTTTCCTTGCTCAGCCAGCGGGCCAGAAGCAGGCAGAGCATTTCATCGTCGTCGACGATCAGTATTCTCCGAGGTGCGTTGTTCATTACAGGCGTCTCGCTTTATAAATCTTCGGCGTCTTCTGACGACTTCTTGTCGCGATCGAGTTCATGGCGGATGGCATTGGCAAGGGTTTTCTTGTTCACCGGCTTCATGATTATCTTGCGAACAAATTTACCCTCGGCCTCTTTCGAGATATCCAACTCGAAATAGCCGGTGCAAAGGATGATCGGGATATCGGGCCGGATGGCCGTCATCGCCTCGGCCAGTTTGATGCCGGTCATGTTGGGCATGCTCTGGTCGGTGACGACCAGGTCGAATTTATCCGGCCGGTTGCGGAACAGCTCCAGGGCTTCGACGCTGCTGGTCCGGCAGGTGGTCCGGTAGCCCAGGGGGGTCAGCATCCGCTCTTCAAGCTGAAGCAGGGACTGTTCGTCGTCAACCATCAGGATCGATTCGGTGCCCGTCAAGGCTGTCGCATCGGAGATGGGGGTTTTGTATTCCAGGGCGCCGGTAAAGACCGGCAGATAAATCTCGAAGGTCGAGCCGGTCCCCGGTTCGCTGTACACCTCGATCGTGCCCGATAATTTGCGGACGATGCCATGGACGACGGCCAGCCCCAGGCCGGTGCCGTCCTCTTTTTTATTGGTGGAAAAATATGGATCGAAGATCCGCGGGAGGGTGGCGGGCTCCATCCCCCGGCCGGTGTCGCTCACCGTCAGTCGGATATATCCCTTGGCCTGCATCTCCGGATGTCTCTTCCTGAAATCCTCGTCCGGCGTATAACTCTCCAGCCGCACGTTGAGGGTGCCGCCCTCCTCGCGCATCGCCTGATAGGAATTGGTGCATAGATTCATGATAATCTGGTGGATCTGGGTCGGATCGGCGAGTACCGTGGCGCCGGTGGCGCTGATCATCTGCTGGATCTCGATATTGCTGGGCAGGGAGGCCCGCAGGAATTTGAGCGCCTCCTTGATAATCAGGCCGACCTGAAGGGGCTGGACCTCCTCTTCGGTCTGACGGCTGAAGGTGAGGATCTGCCTGACCAGTTCCCTGGCTCGATTGCCGGCCTTGATAATCAGATCGAGATCGGCAATGCTCGCCTCGCAGTCTTCCGGCAATTCCTCCCTGACCAGGTGGGCGTATCCCAGGATTGAACTGAGGATATTGTTGAAATCATGGGCGATGCCGCCGGCCAGGGTGCCGATGGTCTCCATTTTCTGGGCCTGGCGCAGTTGCAGTTCCATTTGGCGCTCTTTCGCTTCGGCGTTTTTCCGGGCGGAGATGTCCCGCAGGATGCTGATTGCCGCCCAGTGCTTGCCTTGCCGCAGGGCGGAAATCGACAGCTCGACGGGAAACTCCTCGCCGCCTTTTTTCAGGCCGGTCATTTCCACGCTTTTACCGACAAGGGGGCCCCGGCCGGTTTTGACGAAGTTGCGGAAACCGGTCAGGGCCTTCCGCCGGTAACTTTCCCGAACGATCAGGTCATGGAGTTTTTGGTCCAGAACCTCCTCGATTCGGTAGCCGAAAAGCTTTTCGGCAGCCGGGTTCCAGAAGGTGATCTTGTCGTTGTGGTCGATCATGATTATCGCGTCATGGGCCTTGTCGGTTATGGCCCGGTGCTTTTGATGGCTCTCCCTGATCCTGTGCCCGGCTTTTTTGTATTCGATAATCGCGGCCAGGATCGAGGCGACCGAGACGAGGAGCTTCTCGACCCGCTTGTCGAAGACCGAGTCCGGCTTGGTGTAGACGTTGTAGACCCCCAGAAGACTTTTGTTTCTGGAGAGGATCGGAATGCAGTAGTGGCCGTGGGGCCTGATGTTTTCGTAGGTAATCTCGTGCCGGGCGTCGATCTTGCTCGCGAACACCGGTTTGCCGCT
>JARGFN010000051.1 GCA_029210665.1 Desulfobulbales bacterium | reverse complement strand
GGGCATAAGTTTCGTACGAGCAGGCGAGCTGCTCAACTCAGCTTTATACGTCGATGTCTTCGTTTGGTTTAAGCAGCAGGCGGTGACCGGGGAATATTATGTCACTTTCGAGATTGTTCCAACGTCTGAGCTGTTCCGGGGTGGTCTGAAATTTTTTGGCAATCGCCCAGAGGGTGTCGCCGCCGATGACGTGGTAATAGTTCGGCCGGCGGTTTTTGCCGCCTGCTTCCCGTGCGTCCGGGCCGGTTTTCTTGGCGGTAGTCGCGATCAGGTTCGGTTCAATGTTGTCGCTGTCCTGCAGATAGAAGGCCAGCTGCTGCCCGGCCCGGATGCGATTCAGGTTTTCCAGGCCGTTCCAGACCGCGATCATATGGGCGGGAACGTTGTAACGTCTGGCCAGTTCGGAAATAGTCTCGCCCGGTTTTATTTCATGGATGACCAGATTTTCCGGCAGCATCTCGGCCGGCTTCAGCCCGGCGGCGATCAGGCTTTCATCAATGAGTTTGTAGCTTGTGGCCCGATAGGGGATTCGTAACCTCTTGCCCGCCACCAGTTCAGTGCTGCGCAGATCATTGGCTTTGAGCAGGGTCTTCTTGTTGATGTTGTATTTTCGACAAATCTTCGAGACCGTGTCGCCTTTTGCGATTACGTGGGTCTTGTAGGCGGTGCTGATGGTCGCTTTTACCCTGGGCAGGTTTTTGGCGATCAGCTCTTTTTTGCCGAGGGGGACCTTGATTGTGTAGTGGTTTTCGCCCGCCGGGGTGATTGCCCGGCGCAGCTGGCGGTTCAGGTCATGGATTTCTTCAAGGGGGATATCGCCGGCCACCGAGACCGCCTGCATGGTGGTCCAGCGCGGAACCTCCAGGGTTTCGAAGGCCAGCGGGCTTTTGTAGACAAGGTCTTTAAACCCGTAACTCTCCGGATCCTTGGCGATCATGATTGCGGCGATCAGCTTGGGGACATAGTACTTGGTCTCCTTATGGAGATGTTTCCCCTTGATCAGCTGCCAGAAGTCTCTGGAATCAGTTCGCTGAATGGCCCGCCTGACCCGGCCCCCGCCGGCATTGTAAGCGGCCACGGCCAGTTCCCATGAGTCGAACTCGGCATAAAGGTCGGAAAGAAAACGGATGGCCGCTTTAGTCGATTTGATCGGATCACGACGCTCATCGATATAATTGTTGATGGCCAGATCATAAGCGCGGCCGGTACCGTGCATGAACTGCCATGGCCCGACCGCCTTGGCTCGGGAATATGCGGTGAGCCGGTAGCCGCTTTCAATCATGGGCAGATAGGCCAGATCGAGGGGCATGTCCGCATTTTTCAGTTCTTCCTGAATCATCGGCAGATAGCGACCGGACCGTTCCAGCCATGTTCTGAAAGTCTTGTGCATGGAGTTCTGGAACTTGTCGAGGAAGAATTCGACGTGGCTGTTGATCGTGATCGGAAAATCATATTCGATTTCCGGTTTGACGATCTCCAGCTGTTCGGTGTCGCCGCGGTCGTCGTTTTCCAGGGTAACGGTTTCAGCGGGACTCGGGAGGGGGATCTCCTCACTGGCCAGGGGGTCGAGTTCTTCCTCCAGTGCCTGCTCCAGATCTTCCTCGACCATTTTGCCGAGGGAGGCGCCCAGGCTGTCTTCAAGTAAATAAACAAGCTCCACCCGGCCGAGCGGATCCGGGGTGGCGGGAGGCGGGGGCGACGATGAGACTTTTTGCAGGGCGGGGCTGCACCCCCAGAGCAGAACGACGGCAAAGACGCAAACTATCTTTACCGTCGCTCCGGCGCCGCCGTCGCGAACCGTCTTGTCTGCAAGACTGAAAATAATCATGGTTATTATTTATCAGCAACTGGGATTTTTGGCCACAACTCTTTTGTCCGGTTGCCGTGCCGGGACGATTGGCCGCAATCACCCAGGGGTGCTGCGGCTTTTCGCGACGCCATCATCCTGAATCCGTGACGGCTTCGTGGTGAATTTCACTTATCAGTTTGTAATTTCATTAGATAATCGTTTTTTACTGGATTGCCAGGGTTCACCCCGCCGCCCTGCGGGGCGCCCGATAACGGCGTATCTGCGACGTTGGCAACTTGTTGATATACCATCAATATTATCAACATCATTGCCGCCTTGCATCCGCACCGTTCTCGAACGCTCACGGATTCAGGATCATCCTTAATATCCAGGGGGAAATGTTGTGACTTGATTTTGTCGGAGAAATCGTGGATTATGCGAGGTTGTGATTGGGCTTGGTGCCGATATTACGGTGATAAGGGGATTTAGGCCGCGTGTGTAGTTCCGTTGAATTCATTGATGTCGCATCCGGCATTCGCTTCCAGGTAATATAGACGGATTATGTTAAAAAGACTTTCCTTTTTACTGCTGGCATTGGGCCTAGCGGCCGGGCTGGCCGGTTACTGTTTTTTCCACTGGCAGGTGGTTTTTGCGCCCGGCAAAGAGATCCGCCAGTCAAGCATCGAGAAGATCCTGGCGGTGGAAAGTCCGGTGATGTACAGGGACGGCGCTGCCAAGATCGGGGTCTTTTTCGAAACTTCCCACCGTCAATACGTGCCATTCGAAAAAATTCCCCGTGATTTCATCAATGCCATAGTTGCCGCGGAAGACAACAAGTTTTTCGAGCATTACGGTTTCGATGCGTTTGGGGTATTAAGAGCCATGTGGGCAAACGTCAGGGCGGGCAGAGTTGTCCAGGGCGGCAGCACCATTACCCAGCAGACCGCGAAAAACCTGTTCAAGCGCAAGGATCGTTCCATCTTCTCCAAGCTCAAGGAGCTGCTTTTCGCGTTGCGCCTTGAATATCATTATCCCAAGGAAAAGATCCTCGAGTTCTATGCCAATCAGTTTTATGTGAGCGGCAACGGCCGTGGTCTCGGGGTGGCCGCCCGCTACTATTTCGATAAAGACGTCGACGAGCTTGATCTTCTGGAATGCGCCTTTATTGCCGGCAGCGTCAAGAGGCCGAATTATTACAATCCCTTCATCAAGAATAACGAAAACGACAAGAAGCTGGCCCGGGAGAGAGCCAGGCATAGGGCCGGATATGTCTTGCGGCAGATGCTCAATAACGGGCTGCTCACCGGTGCGATCCATGATGAAATGATCGCCCGCGAGATCCCCTTCGAGCAGGGCAAGATGTACTTCTCTCTCAATACGATCATGGATCTGGTCAAGGAGGCGTTGGGGGAGCCGGAGGTTATGCTGGCCCTGCAGGATCATGGAATCGATAATATCGCCACCTCGGGAATAAAGATTGTTACCTCCATTGAGAAAAACATCCAGGAGGAGAGCTTTTCCGCATTGCGCAAGGAACTCTCCCGTCTTGATGTAAGGCTGCGGGGTTACGAGCGGGAGTCGGTTCAGGAGGAGTACCTGGCGGCGGGCGGGCGGAGAAATCACGACAGCAGTCCGGGAAGTTTCCATTTCGGCAGAATAGCGCGGGTGGAAACCGAGCCGCAGGCCCGGATCTGGGTGACCCTGGCCGGTTCGAACGGTGAAGGTGAAGGGCCCGACGCATATATCGACGAAAAGGGGTTGATGAACCTGTTGGTCCCGCTGGTCAAGTACGAGAAGAACCGCTGGACCGAAGTCCGGAAAGGGGACCTGGCGAAATTGCTGGCCAGGCTGGAAGTCGAAGACCTTGTCTACCTGAGTGTCAGAGCGGTTGACGATGAAACCGGTCATCTGATTGCGGATCTCGAAAAGTATCCGCTCATCCAGGGCGGGGTGCTGGCCATGCAAAACGGAAAAATCAGGGCCATGGTCGGCGGCCACGAGAACCGTTATTTTAACCGGGCCATTACCGCCAAGAGGTCGATGGGTTCGGTGGTCAAGCCCCTGGTCTATGCCGCGGCCCTGCAGCTGGGCTGGAACAGTATAGATGTCCTGAATAATGAGCGCGATGTGTTTGTCTACCAGAACAAACCTTATTTTCCGCGGCCGGATCACCAGAGCCCCCATTCGGGCGTTTCGATGAGTTGGGCCGGAGCCCTTTCGGAGAATCTTGCGACGATCTGGCTGTTGTATCATCTTGATGATCGGTTGACCCCCGGCCAGTTCCAGGAAGTGGTCGATTTTCTGGGACTTGGCAGGTTGGCCGGGGAATCCGCCTCGGCTTACCGGCGCAGAATCAGGGATGACCTCGGCATTGTTATCGATGATCAGACATACCACGAGGTTGCCTTTGAAAAAGCGGTCGCCGAGCTTGAGCCGGATCTGATTTTTGCCGGTCGCCTTGATGAGTACGAAATCATCAGAAAACTTCATTACGGCCGGAATTTTGACCGGTATTACTCGGACGTTGACCTCGACCTGGAGCTGGCCGATGAAGATGGGATGGAAATCGAGGTCGACGCCGATCCGGGCAGCGGGGAGCAAGCGGCGCTCAAAAGGGTGACCGAGCGGAAAAAGAAAGAGGCGCAGCTCAGAAAGAATATTCTCAAACGGAATTTTCTGCGATTGAAGAAGCAGGGGGAAGAGCTGGGCGAACTGCGCGCCGATTTGTATGAATTTGTTGCCGGCGGGCCGGAGGCCGGTCCGGCCGCGGAAACCGCCCTCTATCGGGATCGGACCACCGGTGATTATATCTATTTCGACAAAAACGAGAGCTTCGGCGCCCGAGAGAGTTTCGAGGAGCGGCAGGAGCTTCCCGGAGAGCAGGAAGGGGCGCCCGATGGTTCCGGCCTGACCGCCGGCCCGGAAAGCGGCGGCAACATTGTTCCCGCCGCTTGGGAAATGGTCGGCTGGGAAGAGCTGGCCGGCAAGCTCGGCTCTTTCTACGGGGAACAGCCGTTACCGTTCAGCGCCGCCTTGAGCAATCGGAGCGAGAATGAGTTCTGGGATGCGGTTTTGATCGACAACGCCCTCACCGCCCGGACGATAGGGCTTATCGACAACGCTTTAAACCGGGAGCATGAAAGGTTGCGGGGGCTTGATCCCTATGGTCCCGAATTTCTCTACCAGGTGCGCGATTTCAAGATCGTGGTCGCCCTGCAATATCTGATCGGCCTGTGCCGGGCGATCGGTATTGAAAGTGATCTGGATCCGGTTCTTTCCTTCCCGCTGGGGTCCAACGTGATGAGCCTTTATGATGTGGGCCGGGCCTACGGCACCATTCTGGCCGGAGCAATTAACCATTATGGCGGACCCGGGAGCGGCGCGGACCTGGCGATTATCGAGCATATCGAAAACAGTGACGGTGAAATCATTTATGTGCCCGAGCCGGTCGAGACCCGGGTGATCTCTCCCGAGGTGAGGATCGCGGTCAGTGATATCCTGCGACGAGTCGTTACCCACGGAACCGGCCGCTATGCCGACCGGAATGTCCATTTACGCGGCAAGGACCCCGAGAGGAACAGACAGCTGGCCGAACTTGGCGCCCATGTCCCGTTGGTCGGGAAAACGGGGACGGCCAACAGATTCACCAACGCCAGTTTTGCCGGGGGCATTCCGGGGGTCGGCGAGAACGGCTTTTTTGCCTTGCCGGAGGGATATATTTTGACAACCTATGTGGGTTTTGATGATAATGAGCCAATGGTCAGAGGCACAACCCATATTACCGGGGCAGGCGGCTCGTTGCCGCTGTGGTCAAGGATCGCCAATCGGATACTTCTGGAAAATGACTATGCCTCGATGCTCGACCTGATTGATGTCTCCTTTGCCGACCAGATCGAATTCCCCCTGCATTATCCGCAGGTCGGGCAGCGTGAGGTTCCGGTTGATCCCGGCCGTGGCGGGCTGGTCAGTATCGGGGACAAGACCGGGGCCTTCGTGGTTACTTTCGGTGAACCGACTCGCGGCGGACGACTCAAACCGAGCAGATTTTTTAAGCCTTTTTGGCAAGTGGAGAGTGATTAGGATGAAGGCGGGGAGATTATGGTTTTTCTGGATAATCGCCATGATTATTGGAGGATTGGCGTCAAACGGTTGCGCGCCGAAAAGGGTCAGGCCGGTTTCCCCTGCCGATGCGCCGCTTGCCGTTGCCGATGGTGTGGCGGCAGACAAGGCAATGGCGGCGCAAGAGCAGGCCGAGGTCAGGGAAGAAGAGCTGACCGATCTTGAGTTCGCAAGTAGACCGGCGCAACCGGAATCCGCGGAAGAACCGGTCGGGGCGGTGGTCCGGACCGAAAGGATCCTGGTCTTGCCGAATATACCGTTCGTCGACCGGCGGATGATGATCTATGCCGATAAGCTGTCGAGCTGGGAGGCGCTCGCCCTTCAACTTGAAGGGCTTGGCTCGGGTGATCGGCTGCCGGCCCGGTGGAATGAATGCCTGGCGTCCATCGAGGGAATGTTCCGCGGGTATAGCGTCCTGATGGAGGCCCTGCTGGTCCAGGACCATCCGGCCGTCAAGGAAGAACAGTTTATTGTTGACCCGTGGTTACTCTGTCAGCAGGATATTGCTTTTCTGGAAGGGGGCTGCGACCAGGTCTTTGTTGCCGGGGCGTCCCTGGTCGGCGGTCGGGAAAGGCCTTTTGCCGACCGCGAGATCCAAAAAGGCGAGGCCGTCGTGGCCCAGCATGCCGCTGAAGGGCGTTATCAGGACGCGATTGAGGCCTTTGATCAGCTGACAAGCTCTCATCCGGAGCGGGTGATCGGCGCCCATACCAGTAAAATGTATGGCCTTGCCCTGTTGCGGACCGGAAGGTTCGACATGGCTGCCGAGGTACTTGCCGGGGCGCTGGAGAACATGCGGCCGTCGTACGAAGAACGGGAATTGCGCCGCCTGGTGGCTGATTTGCAGCTGGCTGCCGGCAAGCTTGCCCAAGCGCGGGGCCATTACCGTAAGCTGGCCGATTATTTCGAATCAAGGCGGGGGGACGATCGCTGGGTAGCCGATCAGCTTGCCCTGCTTGCCGCGGTGGATGTCAATGCCAGGGAATTTCCTCTGTATCTGGAAGTTCTCAAGGGGTATATCTCCTTCGACGGCCGGCATATTTCCGCGGAAATGCGGCAACTGGTCGAAAGAATGGAAGAGGACTTCCGGGAGAGTCCCTTGTCGGATCAGGCCCGGCAGATGCTGGTCCGGCTGGAGGATTCGATCGGGGAATGGGTCGCCGGCCGGCTGGATCAGGTCGATGTCTTGATGGCCAATAATAACTATGTCGAGGCGAAAGCTGTTCTGGAAAAACTGTTGTATGACGATCTTCCCGTATCGGTGCATGGCACGGTCCAACGCTCGATGGACAATCTTTTACAGGCGGAATCCCGGTATCGTGTGGAACAGCGGGCCATGCTTGAGCGAACCCTTTCGGCGCAATGGGATAAGGCGGAGTGGCTGTTGGATTCCGAGAAATATGACGAGGCCATCGATACCTTCCGGGCTCTGTTGAATACCGAATACGATGAGCCGGCCCGGGCGAATATCCAGAAGGCGGTCGAGATCGCGGCAGTTGAGATGCGACGCAGATCGGCCACTATTTTCGTAAAGGCCCGCAAGGAAAAGGATGAGGCGCGCAAACGCGAGTTTCTCCGCGAGTCCTGGCAGCTTCTTTATGATATAACGGTCAAGTATCCCGAAGCGAGGTTGATTGACAAAGTCAGGATGAATCTGGAAATAATCGAGAAACATATCGAGATTTTCGACCCGCTGATGCTTCAGGAGTTGAAAACAGACCAGAAATTCGGTCTTGAAGGCCGGATCAGGACGGCTCTGTTTGCGCGGCTCGCCTGAGTAACCCGGGGGCGAGCCTGTATGGACGATTTCCACCCCGTGAGGGCATTAATGCCCGGTCTTGCCGTCTTCGCCCTTTTTTTGCGAACTTCACCAACCCCGGCCTGCCTTTTTCTCCAGATCCAGAAGCTTCCGCTTGATTCTTAAGTCCCCGGCAAAACCGCCGAGACCATCGGCGGCCACGACTCTGTGGCAGGGGATAATCAACGGCAGAGGATTGCGATTGCAGGCGTTGCCCGCCGCCCGCGCTCCGCCGGGCGATCCCGTCACCGCCGCCAGTTCGCCGTAAGTGGTCGTTTGGCCGGGACCGAGCCGGCAGATCCGTCGCCATACCTTGCGCTGGAAAGCGGTGCCGGCTTTAAGGAAGGGGTTTGTCTCGAAATCGGCGGCCGGTCCCTCCAGTTCTGGCGATAAAAGCTGCCGGACCAGTATTCGGGCATGGTCGATGCCGGCCGGCATCCTCATCGGAATCGCAGCCGGGATTAATCTTCCGAGCATCGCCAGGGCCCGTTGGTGAAAAATTCTATCGAAGGAGAGATGGATGATCTCGGATTGGTGAACGATCATCCGCACTTGTAAAAATCCGATCTCGGCCAACCCCGTGGAATAGCGGTATTGCCGGGAACCGGCCGGGGTTTTCGCGAAAAAATCCAAAGGGTTCATCTTAATGTTGTTTTTGTGTAAATGATTGTTTTTGGGGAGTATTATTATGCGAGATGATGAGTGTCCGCCGGGTTTAGCGATTTTAATCTAATATCTTCAGCTAGTTACATGCTGATTTATTTGACAAAATCCTTGATTTTTGTTGACTGCCCTTTTATATCTTTGCTAGGGTTGGTAAAGCTGAGTTGAGCAGCTTGTCTGCTCAAACGAAACTTGTGTGCCGCGAAGCAAATCCCCTCCTCAAGGGAGGATTGAACAGAACCCTTGGGGTGCCCCGTCGGTATAAAGGTATTTATCATGAAGCTGCTTGAAAGAATAGTTTTTCATGCATTTGTTCTGCCGGCAATAGTTTTGGCGGCGGTATCTATTGCGCCGGAGGTCGAGGCGCGCAGCAGTCGAAAACAGATCCTCAGTATAGACACTACCCATAAATTTAAACCCGGCGCGGCCCCCTCCGGGATTCCCGGGTACGGTTATCGTTCCCCCGTTGCCGATCTTTCGTCTGCTCAGCAAGTCAAGCGCCGGCCCGACGAAGGGCTTCCTTTCCCGCCGACCGCCGACCAGCTGCGAAAAACCCTGACATCCCGGAGTGCGATTGTCATGGAGGCCGATACCGGCAATGTGATTTATGCCCATTCGCCCGATGTCCCCGCCCAGCCTGCCAGCACCATAAAGATCCTGACCGGCCTGATCGCGATCCAGTCCCTGGACAAGGAGGATCTGGTCGTGGCCAGCCGCCGGGCCGCCGGGATGCCGAGCTCCAAGATATATCTGCGAGACGGCGAGTCATATCGGGTCGACGATATGATCAATGCCGTCCTGATTTCCTCGGCCAATGATGCCAGTGTCGCTCTGGCCGAAAAAATAGCCGGCTCCGAAAGGGTTTTTGCAAAATTGATGACCCATAAGGCCATGGCCTGGGGCGCGAAGGAGACCGTCTGCAAGACCGCCTCCGGTCTTACGGCCTTTGGTCAGAAGTCGACGGTTCGCGATCTGGCGGTGCTTTTTAACCGGGCCATGGATAACGCGGAATTTGCCGATCGAATTGCCCGGACCAAGGTTAAAACCGGGGACGGCAAGCTTTTGCGGAACCACAATCGGGCATTATGGCAGATAGACGGCGCCGAAGGCGGCAAGACCGGTTATACCAGGGCGGCCCGCCAGACCTATGTCGGAAAATTCAAGCGGGGCGACGACGAGTTGACCGTAGCGGTTATGGGCAGCGAGACCATGTGGGATGATGTTAAGCATCTGGTTGAGTACGGTTTTGCCACAAAGAGGAGCATGGGGATGACCACCGCCGCGGTTAATTGAAACCGGCAATATTCCCTTGTCCTTTCCTCCCCGAAGATAAGGACGAACATATATCTTGTTGCGCTGTCTTGCCCTCTCCTGCTATTCTACTTGGCTGGAGGGGTTCGTGACGTCCTCTGTTGTAGCTCCTTGAAGCGTTTTCCCTTTTTTCCCGGACGGCAAATCTCTTGACGAAAAACGAGTTGCGTATTGTGTGGCGCCAACCGGCGGAGGGCCGGGTCCTTGCCGTCCAGGGCAAACTGGCCGAGAATCTGCGGCGCTGGCGGGATTATCGCCAGTGCAAACAGATCTTTCTGGACCCGTCCTTGCTGCTGCGCCAGGCCCGGGTCAATGCCCTGCTTGACGGCAAGGAGTTGATCATGCCGGCGCCTGGTCTTGTGGACGGTTTTTACCTGCTTAAACCATTTCGGATCCCGTTTAAGGAACTGGTCGCGGCCGTCACCTATAGAGGATTGGTCCGGCACGGAGTGAAACTTGCGCCCGCCGATATTTCTTCCCTGGCTATTTCCCTGTTCGTCGGAGAGTCGTTAGCTGTCGACCGGAAGGGCGGGCGGCTCGGGGATGGCCGGGGTTTCTTCGATCTTGCCGTCGCCCTGCTGGGGAAGATGGGCGGGGTGGCCGCCAATTCTCAGGCGATCGGCGCCATTGACGATTCCGCCAGAATCATCGAGGAGATTCCCCGGGACCGCTGGGATATCAGGTGTGCCGGGATCCTTACTCCAGAGGGAATTGTGGAGCTCGGCGACTTTTGCCCTGAGCCGGAAATCTTCTGGGACCGGCTGCCGGTCGAGCGGATCAAGCGGATTTCGCCCCTCTGGAAGCTTCGCGGCAAAATTGAATTCAACGATTGAGTTGCAATGGAAGATTTCGAACAACAATCCCTGACCGAACATCTGGCCGAATTGCGTCGCTGCCTTGTTGTCTCCCTGCTGGCGGTCGGGCTCGGTTTCAGCATCTCCTACTATTTTATCCGGGATATCGGCCGCTGGTTTTTCAAGCCGCTTTTTGAGGTGCTGCCCGCCGAATCCTCCTTGATCTTCGTTTCTTATCAGGAGGCCTTTTTTTTTACCTGAAATTAGCCTTGGTCTGCGGGGTGCTCCTGGCCAGCCCGGTGATTTTTGCCCAGATCTGGCGCTTTGTCGCCCCCGGGCTCTATCACCACGAAAAGAAGGCGCTGTTCCCCTTTATTGTCCTATCCTCGTTCTGTTTCCTGGGCGGGGCCTTTTTCGGTTACGCCCTGGTCTTCCCCCCGGCCTTTAAGTTTCTGGTTGGATATTCGAATGAGTATCTCAGCGCGATGCCGGCGGTCAATGAATATTTTTCCCTCAGTATCAGATTGTTGATTTCCTTCGGTCTCGTTTTCGAGTTGCCGGTTTTTATGGTTTTTCTGGCCCGGCTCGGCGTGATTGACGCGCCGTTTTTAAAACGCAACCGCAAGTACGCGGTCCTGATCTCGTTTATCATCGCGGCGATACTTACCCCGACGCCGGACGTGGTCAACCAGGTTCTGATGGGGGGGCCGCTGGTTGTTTTGTACGAGGTTAGTATCATCGCGGTGAAAATATTCGGCCGACCATCGTCGCGGGCTGTCCCGGCCGCGGAAGGAGATTGAGCGGAAATCGCAAGGGCAACCATCTTGCAGACCGGTACAGGCCGGCTTTTCGGGCGTTTGGCCGGTGGTTCGCGGCCCAGTGTTTTCGCCGGAAAGGGCAATTCTAATTTTAACTTGACAATTTCCCCTCCCGTCTTTATAAGCTTATACTTTCATTTTCTGAAGCTCTATTCATTAATATAATAAATTCAACAAGGAGAAGTTATCATGTCGAAATTAGTAGCTCCTCACGGTGGAAAGGGTCTGGTTTGCTGCCTGCTGCACGGCAATGAACTGGAGGCCGAAAAAGAAAAAGTGGCCGGTCTCAAGCAGATCGAAATCAGCGCTCGCGCCAAGGGCGACCTGATCATGATGGGTACCGGCGGTTTCAGCCCGCTTGACGGTTTCATGAAGAAGGCGGACTGGAAGGGCGTTTGTGAGAACTTCCAGATGGCCGATGGTACTTTCTGGCCGGTCCCCGTAACTCTTGATATTTCCGCCGCCGATGCCGACGCTATCAAAGAGGGTGACGAGATCGCCCTGGTGAGAAACGGCGAGGCCTATGCCACCATGAAGGTCACCGAGAAGTATGCCATGACCGAGGTGGATAAGAAGTGGGAATGCGAGAAGGTCTTCAAGGGTCAGGGCGAAGAGTCCGCCGACGACGTTTTCTGGAAAATCGCCATGGAAGACCATCCCGGCGTCAAGATGGTTATGGCCCAGAAGGAGTACAATATCGCCGGTCCCGTCAAGGTCCTTTCCGAAGGCGAGTATCCGGTCGATTACAAGGGTGTTTATCTGACTCCGGCCGAGACCCGCACCATGTTTGAGGAGCGGGGCTGGTCGAACGTTGCCGCCCTGCAGCTCCGTAACCCTATGCACCGTTCCCATGAGTATCTGGCCAAGATCGCCATCGAGGTCTGCGACGGCGTCCTGATCCACTCCCTGATCGGTAACCTCAAGCCGGGCGATATCCCTGCCGACGTCCGGGTCAAGGCCATCGACTGCCTGGTCGAGCATCATTTCGTCAAAGATAACGTAATCCAGGGCGGTTATCCGCTGGATATGCGTTATGCCGGTCCCCGGGAAGGGCTGCTCCACGCCACCTTCCGCCAGAACTACGGGATCAACAACATGCTGATCGGCCGCGATCATGCCGGGGTCGGCGATTTCTACGGTCTGTTCGAGGCTCAGGAGATCTTCGACCGCATCCCGACCACGGGTGATGCCGGCAAGGATCTGCAGTGCAAGCCGATGAAGATCGACTGGACCTTCTATTGCAGCAAGTGCGACGGTATGGCTTCCCTGCGGACCTGTCCGCACGATAAGGAACATCGCGTTATCCTGTCCGGCACCAAGTTGCGGAAAGCCCTTTCCGAAGGCGCCGATATTCCGGATCACTTCGGGCGCGAAGAAGTGCTGGTTATCCTGCGCGATTACTACGAGGGTTTGACCGAGAAGGTTGAGGTCAAGATGCAGGGCGCGGCTTCCGGCGATACCATGTAAATTTCGTTACCGCACGGTTTTATAACCGGAGTAAAAAAAGGAGATGCCCTGATGCGGCATCTCCTTTTTTTTATGGTGAAAGGAGGAGGGAGGTTAACGCAGGGACAGGTTCTGGCCGTTTCTGGTGATATGAATTCTGTTTTCCCCGGCCAGCCATCCTATGGCGCCGTAAATCATTGCCGGATTGCGCCGCCGTTTTTCCATGACCATCATCATTTCCGCGGTGGTGGTTTTGCCGTTGTCGATCAGGTAGTTTATGATGTCTTCCCCAAGAATCCGGATGGATTCTTCGATCGGTTTGTTTTTGATGGGTCTCAGTCTTGGTGTTGACATATCTTCCGGCGCCTCCTTTCCGTATTTTCTGGTTTTCGGGATATTGCTCATGGTCCCTTCCAACGTTTGCCCGCCCTTGTTGGCTATGGTCTCGGCCAACTTGCCGGTGGTTTTTTTCGCCTGCCTGGTGGCCTTTTCGATCATGGCCTGGGATCTGGCCAGGAGTTGGCCGATGGCGGTTCCGGCTTTCTTGAGCTGCTTATCGAAATCCTTCAGTCCTTTTTTGGGTGCCACGATATCCCCTCCTGAAAACGGCTGGTTAAGATCATAACTTCATTCTGCGCCAGTCCGGGAGTGATGTCAAGCTTCTTGCTTACTAACGCTTTTAGGCTATAGTGGTTTTTTATTCTCCATATCGTTCTTTAAAAAGGTGATTTAATGCCGGAAATTACAGTGGGTTTGGGCAGGCGGTCATATCCGATCCTGATCCGAAAGGGACAATTGGGCAAGATCGGCGCTGATCTTGCCGGCCGGAATTTTGCCAAGCGTTACATTATTGTGGCTGACGATCGGGTGGCCGATTTATTCGGCGCGCAATTACGAGGGTCTCTGGCCGCCGCCGGCCTGGACTCGGATCTGATTTCTTTTCCGCGGGGGGAGTCCCATAAGCATCTCGGTACGATTGCCGAACTGGCCGGCAGTCTCGCCCGGCTCGGAGTTGACCGTAAAGACGCGCTGATCGCTCTGGGTGGCGGAGTGACCGGCGACATAACCGGATTTCTGGCCGCTTCCTATATGCGGGGGATTCCATTCATTCAGGTACCCACGACCCTGTTGGCCCAGGTGGACAGTTCGGTGGGCGGCAAGACCGGCGTGGATATCCCCGAGGGCAAGAACCTGGTCGGGGCATTTTACCAGCCCAAATGTGTCTATATCGACTCCCTGGTCTTGAAAACCCTGCCGGGTAAGGAGTTGCTGAACGGACTGGCCGAGATCATCAAGTATGGTGTGGTCCGGGATGGCGATTTTTTTGGGGAGCTTGAGAAAAACCGGGAGGCGGTCCTGGCCCTGAACCTGCCGGTGCTGGAGCGGATCATTGCCCGTTGTTGCGCCATAAAGGCCGAGGTGGTGGCGGCGGATGAGCGCGAATCCGACTTGCGGCGCATCCTTAACTACGGACACACCATCGGCCATGCAGTCGAGGCGGCGTCGGGATACAATCTTGACCACGGCCTGGCGGTAGCCATCGGCATGGTGGCGGCCAACGAACTGGCGGTCGGTAAAGGACTGCTGGCCGGGGAGAGTGCCGCCCGGATCCGGGAGCTGCTTGTCGGTTATGGTCTGCCGGTCGGGATCCCGCCCGAATATGACCGGGGCCGAATCAAGGAATATTTGAAAACCGACAAGAAGAGCGTCGGTGGACAACCCTTCTTTGTTCTGCCCGTGGAGATCGGCAGGGTAATCGTAACCGATCAGGTCGAGGAAGAACTGCTCGATCGGGTAATCGGCGTTGTTTAATCCCTCTTGCGGCCGCCAAGACTATTGAGGTGTTTGCCAAAACCTGAATCCGTGACGGCTTAGCGGGGGATTTTGCTTTATACCCACAGGGCAT
>JARGFN010000050.1 GCA_029210665.1 Desulfobulbales bacterium | reverse complement strand
GAATCTTTTGATAAATATATGCCGTTACTGCTTGAGACTTTTGTCGCATTTGAAAAAGAACATCCGAATGCATCAACGCTACAAGCTTTTCGATATCAAATTGCACAAGCATATTGGAGTAATAAAAATTGGGTAAAAACTCGTGAATGGTTGAACCTGATTATTAAAGAGTCGGGAGAAGGTGACAGTTTTTATAAAGATACGGCACAGAGAAGACTTAAAAAAGTTGAGCATTAAGGTCTAAGGCGCTTCAGCCGACGGCAAAAAGCCGCCGCGGCTGAGCTTGTCGTTAGTGGGCTGCAAGAGGGTCAATTCTTTAATTGTGACGGAGTTCCGGAGACACAATACGTATTGGGTATGTAGGTGATAGGAATTGAGTAGAAATAAGGTCTTGGAGTTCCGGATGTTGCCAGATTGGGTCGGGATAAGATAACATCTTGATAATGTGTCAAATCTGGCTGAAAAAAAATGGCTATTTTTGCCCTTAGATGGTGTTTTTTAGGCCCGAAAAAGTCCTTTTAAGAATCACCTCTCGACTTTGCTCTGACCCGACCATTCCGCTCCAGGCAATCAATGCTAATGTCCGCCGTAAACTTTGTTCCGGTGGCCGATCATTAAAACAAGCACCAGAATTTTTGTGTCTTGGATATCGCAAATTAGGCGATACGAGCCAACCCGGTATTTCCAACGTCCAGTCAATTCATGTCGTAATGGAGCCCCATACCGTCGAGGGTCGTCATCTGTGCCAATTCTTTCTCTTAAATACCGCAGAATATCTTTTTGGACCTGCTGGTCAAGCTTGGCTAGCTGCTTTTTGGCGGTTTCTGTGGTTTTAATCCGCCAAGCCAAGTGCACGCTCCAGTTCGTCAAGGGTGTAGGTGCGCTCTTGCCCCGTTTCGACACGTTTCAGGATCTCGTCTGAGAGATAAGTCGCTTCTAAATCGTCCAGATGTTCAAGGATGGCCTCGCGGGCATAAAATGATTTTGAGCGGCCGGACCTCTTGGCCAGAGCCTCAAGACGGCGTTCTATTTCTTCAGGTAAACGTAGTGCCAACATAACTTCCTCCTTTTTGCTATACATGTATACTATAGGGTCTGCTTTCAAAAAATCAAGTTATTTTTTTTGCTATTGATGGGTAGGGATTATTACGGGAGTTCCGGGGAATATCGGGGGTCCGTTTTTCGTTTTGGGGTCGGACCAAATTAGCATGGTGTAATTGTGTATAAACAACTAATATGTCGGCGGTTTTTCTGCCTTAGAGCATCCTTTTTGATATCAAAAAGAGCCTTCTGGGAAAATCCTTCATATATTCATTGGCTAAATTATTTATCGATATTTAAATTTGTCAGGCTATGGTTTGACTATGGCCCGTGCAAACCGACATTATATTCCTGGCTGTGTTTGGCATATTACTGGTTGGGCGGAAATGAATGACCCGCCATCGCCTCTACTGAACCGAGACATTCTTCGTTGAAAGGTTGACACCGCTTTACAGCCCAAATAACAGCCCAAATAATTCTTGCAAAAGTCAATCAATGAATATAATGTATATTTCAAATTTGCACCAAAGCTCGAACAACACCCCCCACGCATCCCGTAAGATCTGCGCACCATGGGGGGTTACTTTTTTTGGGGGTATTGGATGCGATTCACTAAGGTCCCACCACTTGAGTATTGTCCGCAACATGTGCGCCCATCACGCCCGGCTCTGGAACCGGGAATTTACCTTCTCTTGGAAATCGCCCCGGTCGAAACCCGCCGGCCTGTATGGTAATTTCAAGGCCGAAGATGGCAAAAGGCTTTGCAACACCCTGGTAATGCTGGTCTATCTGTTGGACCGGATCAACCCCCATAGCTGGAAGCGGCGATTGGGGCAGTTGTTGGCAAAACATCCGGCTGTTAAAGAGCGCTCAATGGGTTTCCCGGAAGACTGGAGAGAGCGATCGGTCTGGCGCGGCCAATTATGAACCTGGAAGCAGGAATCCGTTATAACGGTAGGACAAAAGAAAAATATTCTGCTGGTCGATGACGAAGAAGATATCCTTTCAATCTTCGTCCGAAAATTGAGGATATGAATGGCTAAACCATGGCAGGTTGTGGACAGTATTGAAACAGAGGAAGGGCTTCTCGAGCTGCGCCGGCGGGGGGAGGAGGATTTCCTGATCACCATCGACAA
The DNA here is from genome assembly GCA_029210665.1 of Desulfobulbales bacterium. Classification (GTDB taxonomy): domain Bacteria; phylum Desulfobacterota; class Desulfobulbia; order Desulfobulbales; family JAGXFP01; genus JAGXFP01. The sequence goes on along the minus strand of JARGFN010000050.1, from coordinate 12,528 downwards.
CCGGGTGCTGATGAACTCCTCGGCCAATATGTCGGAGGTCGTTCTGGCCGAACTGGCATGTGAGCCCCTCAAGGATAAAAAAAATCCCCGGGTGCTGGTCGGCGGCCTGGGGATGGGTTTTACCCTGAAGGCGGCCCTCGATAATCTGCCCCCGGACGCCGAGGTCACGGTGGCCGAGTTGACCCCGGTGGTGGTCGAGTGGTGCCGGGGGCCCCTCGCGGCGCTTACCGGCGGGGCGGTCGACGATCCCCGGGTCACGGTGGTGATCGACGACGTCGCCTCGCTGATCGGTGAAGCCGCTCGGTCAGGCCAGGACCACGGTTTCGACGCCATCATCCTTGATCTGTATGAAGGGCCCTACGAGGGAAACCAGGAGGGGGAGTATCTTTACGGTGATGGGGCCTTGTCCTTAAGCAGGGCCGCCCTGAAGCCCGGTGGGGTGTTCGCGGTCTGGTCCGAATTCCCGGACCGGGCCTTTGAAAAACGCTTGCAGGCGGCGGGTTTCGCGGTCACCCGCCAGAGCCCCGGGAGGGGCGGGCGGCGGCATGTGGTCTATATCGCTAAAAAGACCTCCGTTGAGGCCGGTTCCCGCAAAACCTCGCCGCGGCGGGGCAAGGAACGAAAGAGGCATATCCGGTAAAGCGGTATCCGCTGGAATGCCTTGTAGAAGCGGTTTCAGCCACGAACTGCAAGGTCGGCCGGGCGGTTAACCGCGCTTTTTGAACTTGTTATCCCCTTTCTTCCGGAGCCGGATCGATTCCGGGGTCACCTCGACCAGTTCATCGTCGTTGATAAAGGCGATGCAGTCTTCGAGACTCATTCGCACCGGCGGGGTGAGGACCACGTTCTCGTCGGTGCCGGAAGCCCGCATGTTGGTCAGTTTCTTGCCCTTGGCGGGGTTGACCACCATGTCGCTGTTCCTGGAGTTCTCGCCGATGATCTGGCCCCTGTAAACCCTTTCGCCGGCGCCGAGGAACAGGCGGCCGCGCTCCTGGAGGTTGAAGAGGGCGAAGGCCACGGTGGTGCAGTCTTCCATGGCCAGGAGCACTCCGTTGACCCGGTTGGTGATTTCGCCGGCGTGGGGCGCGTATTCGGCGAAGACGTAGTTCATGATGCCCATGCCCTTGGTGTCGGTCATGAATTCAGAACGGAACCCCAGCAGGGCCCGGGTCGGAATCTTGTAAACCAGCCTGGCCATGCCGCGATCCTGGGTCATGTCGATCATCTGGCCCTTGAGGTTGCCCAGTTTTTCGATAACCGCGCCCTTGTACTCCTCATCCACATCGATGGTCAGTTCCTCGTAGGGTTCGAGAAGCTGGCCGTTCTCCGTCTTCATGATGACTTCCGGCCTGGTGATCTGAAACTCGTAGCCCTCCCGGCGCATCTTCTCGATCAGGATCGACAGGTGCAGCTCGCCCCGTCCGGAAACCCGGTAGCCGACCGCGTCGGTCAGCGGCTCGACCCTCAGGGCGACATCGGAGAGGGTCTCCTTGCTGAGCCTTGCCTCCAGATGGCGGGAGGTGACGAACTTTCCTTCCAGCCCGGCAAAGGGGGAGTCGTTGGGGATGAAGTTCATCGACAGGGTCGGCGGGTCGATGTCGATCAGCGGCAGGGGGCGCGGGTTGTCGGGATCGGTGAAGGTGACCCCGACCGTGATTTCCTCGGTGCCGGCCACCGCGATGATCTCGCCGACCCCGGCCCGGTCGGTCGGTACCTTCTGGTCGCACTCGAAGCGGAAGATCTTGGAGATCCGCACCGGGGTGATCGTGCCGTCCCGTTTGGCGACCACGATGTTTTCGTTGACCCGCAGGGCGCCGTTTACCACCTTGCCGATCCCCATCCGGCCCAGATAGGGGGAGTACTCGATACTGTTCACCTGCATCTGCAGGGGGGCGTCGGCCGAACCGACCGGGGCGGGGACGTGTGCGATGATCATGTCCGAGATCGGCCGCATGTCCTCGGGGCTGTCGCCCATTTCTTTTAAGGCATAGCCGTCCTTGGCCGAGGCGTAAATCACCGGGAAGTCAAGAAGTTCGTCCGGGGCGTTCAGCTTGACGAAAAGGTCGAAGACCTGGTCGACCACCCATTCGCAGCGGGCCGCCGGTTTGTCGATCTTGTTGATCACCACGATGATCGGCAGGTTGTTGGCCAGGGCCTTTTTGAGGACGAAATAGGTCTGGGGCATCGGTCCTTCCTGGGCGTCGACCAGGAGCAGGCAGCCGTCGGCCATCCGCAGAACCCTTTCCACCTGACCGCCGAAGTCGGCGTGGCCGGGGGTGTCGATGATGTTGATCAGGTGACCTTTATAGTTGTAGGAGCCGTTCTTGGAGGCGATGGTGATGCCCCTCTCCCGCTCCAGATCCATGGAGTCCATCAGCCGCTCGGCGACTTCCTGATTGTCGCGGAACATGCCGCTTTGCTTGAAGAGCTGGTCCACCAGGGTGGTTTTGCCGTGATCGACGTGGGCGATGATGGCGACATTTCTGATCTTGTCTTGGTTCATAAAATCTCTGGAGTAGGGTTTAGTCTGATAAAGAACCCGGCATAATATTGGAAATCAGGGGTCTTAGCAAGAAAAAACTGTGAGATGCCGAATTTTTTCTTGACAGTAAATGTTGCGGTTCTTTATACAATTAACTATGGTGGTGCAAAGTGGTGTAAATAGGAACCCAGGGGGTTTTCGGAGATGGAGTCTGCCTTGATCAGGGGAACGGTGTACAACTTTCGCGGTCGTTCCGAACATAATCTGGACGGCAAGGGCCGGCTCAATATTCCCACCCGGTTCCGGGATGTGCTGCGTCGGCAGTATAAGGACAACCGGCTGATGGTCTCTCCCTGGCAGAACTGTCTCAAGGCCTATCCGATGGCGCGATGGGAGGAGCTGGAACTCAATCTGCTGAACACCGGCCGGAAGCAGCCGGAAACCATCAAGATGGTGCGTTATATGGTCGGCGGGGTGGTCGAATGCTCCCTCGACAGGCAGGGCAGGATCCTTCTGCCCAACAAGATGCGAACGGACTGCGGCATCGACAAGACGATCCTGGTCAGCGGGATGATCTCCTATTTCGAAATCTGGGACAAAAACACCTGGGAGGCCGAAAACCAGCCATCCGATGAGGACTTTCGGAGTTTCGAGCTTAACCTGCTGGAGAGCGGGCTGTTTTGAGCGACCGGGGCGGCCCGAGCGGTTTGGGGAGCGTTCATCTCCCGGTTCTGCTGGATGAGGTTCTGGAGTTTCTTAAGCCGCGCAGCGGCGGAATCTATGTCGACGGCAATCTCGGTCTGGGCGGCCATGCCGGGGCAGTTCTGCGGAGGAGCGGCCCCGCCGGCAGACTCATCGGTCTTGACTGGGATGACCGGGCCCTGGCCCTGGCCCGCGCCAATCTGGCCGGATTCGGCGAGCGGGCGACCTGTGTCAGGGGTAACTTCGCCGATCTTCAACAGATCCTGGCCGAACTCGGCGTCGGCGGGGTCGACGGTATCCTGCTGGATCTCGGCCTCTCTTCTCTGCAACTGGACGGCGGCGAGAGGGGCTTCAGTTTCCGGGGCAGCGAGCTTCTTGATATGCGGATGGATGACCGCACCCCTGAAACGGCGGCCGATCTTCTCAACAAACTGTCCCGGCAAGAGCTGGCGGATCTGTTCTATTACTTCGGCGAGGAAAGGCAGGCCCGGCCCATTGCCGCGATGGTCGTGGCGGAGCGGACCAGACAGCCTTTCAGGACCACCGACCAGTTGGTGGACACCGTATCCCGGGCGATCCCCAAACGCTTTCATCCGCGCAAAATCCACGTGGCGACCAGGGTTTTTCAGGCCCTGCGAATCGCGGTGAACCGGGAACTGGATAATCTGGTGAAGATCCTCGCGGTTGCCGGCGAACTTCTCAAGCCGGGCGGCCGGTTTTGCGTGATTTCGTTTCATTCCCTGGAAGACCGGCTGGTCAAGCGCGCCTTTGCCGAAGATCAACGTTTTAAGGTCATTACCCGGCGGCCGGTGCGGCCGGGGGAGGAAGAATGTCGGAAGAATCCACGGGCGAGAAGCGCCAAGTTGCGGGTCGCCGAGCGGGTGGCGGAATGGTAACCGTTCAGCAGCACTGCATCTTCGGACGATCGGCCCGGCTTACACCCACAGGGCATAAGTTTCGTACGAGCAGACGAGCTGCTCAACTCAGCTTCACGTCCACGAGGTACGCGGCGCCGGTCCGCTTGTCCAAATCCGCACCACTGCTGAACGGTTACAGTCCGGCGGTTTTGGATACTTTGGCGACCGCCTCGATGAATGGTTACGCGGAATGATCCGGCCAAGATCCAGGGCGAGAACGACCGGGGCCGGTGACGGTTTGCCCTGGCGGATCGGGGTGCCGATAATCATGCTGATGGTCGTCGGGATCGTGACCAGTGTCTGGTTTGTCTGGAGAATCGATAAGGATCTCGGCGAGCTTGCGCGCAACCGGCAGGAGTTTATCGCCGAGACGGAAATCAACCGGGAATTGACGGCCAGGCGCGACTCCCTGCTGGCGCCGGAAAGTATTGTCAGAAAAGCGGCGGTGCTGGGACTTTTCCCGCCGACCGATGAACAGATCAGAAAACCATAGGCGCATGAATGAGACGCTCTTCCCGGAAGAGGACGAAAAAAAAGCTGCCCAAACTTGTCGCGGCCCTGCTGCTTCTGGTTTGCACGGCAGTTCTGGTTCCGCTTACCAGGGCCTGGTTTTCCGGCGATCAGCCGGTCGGGCCGAGCAAAGCGCGGGGCGGCCGCGACCCCGAATCGGCCTTGGATATTTCCCGGCGAAGCACTATATATGATCGTGGCTATCGGGAACTGGCGGTGAGCTTCATGATGAAGTCCCTTTATGCCCGCCCCCTTGAGATCGAGGATGTCGAGGAAACCGCCGCTTTCGTCGCGGAACGGCTTGGTCTCGATCCGGCGGCGCTTGGGCGAAAACTTAAATCCGAACGCAGTTTTGTCTGGCTCGGCCGACAATTGCCGGGGGAAAAGGCGGAAGCCGTACTGCAAAAAAACCTGGCGGGAATCTACGCGATCGATGAGCCCCGGCGCATTTATCCGGTCCGCCGGAGCGGCGCTCACGTGGTCGGCTTTATGGAGGAGAATAACGGTCTGGCGGGAGTTGAACTTAACTTCGATCATATTCTCCGCCGCGGTTCCGGAGGAGACGGCGAGGCACCCCTTATGACCGGTCACCTTCAGCTGACTCTCGACCTGCGGATCCAGGAGTTATTGGCGGACCGGCTTGGCGAACTTCTCGATCAAACCGGGGCGGCGACCGGCACCGCCATCGTGCTTAACTATACAACCGGGGCGGTGCTGGCCATGGTCGGGTTTCCCGACTACGATCCGAACTCATATTGGGATGCCGACCGGAACGGCCTGCTTAACCGGGCGGTTAACGGCGGCATCGAACTGGGCGGCTTTTCGGCGCTATTCGGATTGGCCGCCGCCCATGAAACGGCCGGCGAGGCGAGCCGGGACCGGCTGGCTTCCCTTAAGATGGATTTGCGTCTTGATAGCCGGGCGAATGGGATGCGGCCCGGCGGCTGGTTTGTGAAAGAGGGCGACGATCTGCTCTCGCCCGAACTCCGGGGGTGGCGGGAAAATGCGGCGGGTGAGCGGGAGCGAGCGGCCCTGGCCGCGCGCTTGGGTCTTTTCGGCAAGAGCGGCATTGATCTGCCGGAAATGGGCGACCCGGCCGGATCCGGGCGAGCCACGCCGCTGAAGTTATTGGCCGCCTTTGCCGTGCTGGTCAACGGCGGCAGGGAGATTACCCCCCATGTGGGCGAGGCGCTGATTGATCCCGGTTCCGGCCGCCGCGCCATGCTCGATCGGCCGGATCCCAAGTCGGAATTGATCGGGGTCGAGACCAGTCGGAAAATGGTCGAACTACTGTCCGGAGCTTCCCGGGCCGGCGCTGAAACCATTATTCTCGAAAGCATCCGGCCGATCGAGGCGGGCAGTGAGGAAAAAGAGGTTGAAGGGGTGGTCGGCGAAAAGTCCGAGCCGAGATATCAGACGGTGCTGCTCGGCTTCACCCCCGACCGGGGAAAGGGACTTGCCCTGCTGGTTGCCCTCGACCGGGCGCTGATCGATTCCGATAAAAAAACCTCGATGCGAAGCATGGCCGAGGAGGTTGTCGGTCCGATGGCGGACCTGGCGGCCGCGCCGGTTGAACCGCCCGGGCCCGAGGCCATGGCGGCCGGGGAAAAGCGGATATTCGAGGCCTGGCTCGGTTCGCGGGCATACGATCAACTGGTTGCCGCGGCGGCCGATGATGCAACCGGCGAAGTCAAACGGCCCGATGTGATGCCCGATCTGCAAGGCTTGAGCCTGCGCAAGGGATTGCGGGTATTGCAGCCTTTCGGGGTCAGGGTGAAGGTCGTCGGTTCGGGCCGGATTGTCGATCAGGAACCGGCGGCGGGCGTGATTTTTGACGCCGGCGAGTGTCGGTTGTCCCTGCGGACCGATGGCTGAACGGCGGGTTTCACGGAAAAGAGAGCAATGACCAGAACAACAGGCGACTCCGCCAAAATATTGCGGGAGCTGATTGTCGGCGTCGATCTGGAGATTGTCGAAGGCGATCCCGATCCGCGGATCGACGGAATCACTGCCGACTCCAGGCAAGCCGGCGCGGGCACACTATTTGTCGCCGTGAAGGGAGAGAGGTTTGACGGCCACGACTTTCTGGCCGGGGCAGTTGAGCAGGGCTGCCGCGCCGTAGTCCTTGAGCGGCGGGAACTTGCCGACGATTTCCGGGGCCGGGGGCTAACCGTGCTGACGACCGGGGACAGCCGCCGGGCCGTGGCGGAATTGGCCGCGAATTTTTACGGTCACCCGGAAAAACGGCTCAAGCTGGTCGGGATCACCGGCACCAACGGCAAGACCACCACCAGCTATCTCCTGGAATCGATGATCAGGGCCGGCGGCGGCGAACCAGGCGTGATCGGCACGGTAAATTATCGTTTCAAGGGGCGCGAGGAGGAAGCGCCCTTTACGACTCCGGAGGCGATCGCCCTCTACCGGATCATGGGCGAAATGGTCGCCGGCGGGGTGGACCATCTGATCATGGAGGTCTCTTCTCATGCCTTGAGCCAGCAGCGTTTGCACGGGATTTATTTCGATGTGGCGGCCTTCACCAATCTCAGTCACGAGCATCTCGATTTCCACGCCGATATGGACGATTATTTCGCCGCCAAGCGCAAGTTGTTTCTTGGGCATCTCAAGGAGGACGGTATGGCGGTGGTGATGCTTGCCGGCCGGGATGGTTCCGCAGCCGGGGAACGGGACTGGGGGGATCGTCTGGCCGGGCAACTGCTGGCGACGGGCCGGTTTCGCAAGCACGGGGCGACGGTCGAGCGATCGCGCCTGCGCCCGCATGCGCTGCTGACCTGCGGCCGCGATCGCGGCGATATCCATGTCGCCGCAGCGGAGATCAGCCTCGATGGGATCAGGGCCGAGATCGTCGGTCTCGGCGATGACGTGATCTTCGAGTCGCCGCTGGTCGGCGATTTTAATCTGTTGAACATGGCCACGGCGATGGGAATCGGCCATGTCCTGGGCTTGAATGAAGAACAGATCGGCCGGGGGCTTAGAGAGACCGCCAGGGTGCCGGGGCGGCTCGAAAGGGTGCGGAGCGGCGCGGCAGGCGAGACCGGCCGCGGCCGGGTCTTTGTCGATTTCGCCCATACTCCGGATGCCCTTGCCGGGGTCCTGCGGAGCGTTCGGAGCCTCTGCGCGGGGCGGCTGATCCTGGTCTTCGGCTGCGGCGGCGACCGGGATCGGGCGAAAAGGCCGCTTATGGGCGAGATCGCCGGCCGCCTGGCCGATGTGGTCATTATTACTACTGATAATTCCCGAAGCGAGGAGCCGCGAAAGATCATGGCCGACATCGAAGCGGGCTTGCGGGTCGATGGAAAATTCCTGTTGCCCAATAAACCGCCTCGGGAGCTTTTCGCATCGGGCGCCAGGGGTTATGGGGTTATCGAGTCGCGGCGGGCGGCGATCCGGACGGCGATCGGGTTGGCGGCGCCCGAGGATGTCGTGCTGATCTGCGGCAAGGGCCATGAAACCTATCAGATCGTCGGCGACCGGAAATATTTTTTCGACGATCGGCTTGAGGCCGCCGCGCAACTGGCCGCGGCGGATCTCGGCGCGAATATCGCTGATCCGGACACCTGGAACGGGAAATCGTAAATGGTTGGCGCAGCCGAGGATTGGAACAATAAGGAGGGCGGTGGGTCCGGACGGGGTTGGCGTCTTGACGAGGTTCTCAATGCGACCGGCGGCCGGTTGATCGGCGGCGACCCGGAAGCGCTTTTCCGGGCGGTGTCGACCGACAGCCGCACCATTGGTAAAAATGATCTGTTCGTCGCCCTGCGCGGCGATAAGTTTGCCGGGGAGAGGTTCTGCGCCGAGGCGGTGAGGCGCGGCGCGGCCGGGGTCGTGGTCGAGTGCGTGCCGCAACCGCCGCTGGCCGTAGCGGTGGTCCTGGTCGCCGATACCTTGCGGGCCTTGGGCGATCTGGCCGCCTTCCGCCGGGGCGAGATGCAAAACCTGAAGGTTGTCGCGATCACCGGCAGTTCCGGCAAGACCACGGTCAAGGAGATGGCGGCCGCGGTCTTCGGGCAAAGACACAAGGTGCTTAAAACCAGGGGCAATTTCAATAATCTGGTCGGGTTGCCCCTTTCCCTGCTGCCGGTGGAAGTAAGCGATCGGTTCGCCATTCTGGAGATGGGCATGAACCGCCCCGGTGAGATCAAACGGCTGAGCGAAATCGCCGGACCCGATATTGCCTGCATCAACAATATCCAGGCCGCCCACCTGGAGGGGTTGGCCACGATCGAGGGGGTGGCCCGGGCCAAGGGCGAACTCTTTGCCGCGATCAAACCCGGCGGGATCCTGGTGGTAAATCTCGAAGATCCCCTGGTCGTCGAACTGGCCGGCCGGTACAAGCTTCGCCGGGTAACCTACGGCCGGCAGCGGCAGGCGGAGGTGCGCGGCAGTTATCTTCGCAACCTTGGTGAAAAGGGTTTTTCCTTCACCCTGACTATCGGCGATGATCGACACCGGGTCAGGCTGCAATGTCTTGGCCGCCATAATGTACTTAACGCTCTGGCCGCCGCCGCCCTTGCCCATGCGGCCGGGATCGCTTTTGACGATATCCGGCGGGGGCTGGAACTTTTTGTTTCTTATGACAAAAGAATGCAGGTCGAAACAGTCGGCATCGGGTTGAAGGTGCTAAACGATACCTATAATGCCAATCCGGCCTCGATGCTGGCCGCCCTCGAAACGGTGCGGGGTCTGAAAGGCCGGCAGCGTTCGGTGGCGCTGCTGGGGGACATGCTGGAGCTGGGATCGGCGGGCCCTGCCGCCCATCGGTCCCTCGGCCGGGCGGCGGCGCGGCTCGGTTACGATTATCTGCTGGCTTTCGGTTCCTTCGCCGGAGAGATGGTTGCCGGCGCCCGGGAAGCCGGAATGGCAGGCGACCGGGCCAGGGCCTTCGATGAAAAAGAGCGGCTGGTCGGTCATGTGAACGAGCTTGTAAGAAAAAATAAAATCGCCGCCGGCGATTGGCTCCTGGTCAAGGGCTCCAGGGGAGTCGGCATGGAAAGCGTCATCGCCGGTCTGCGGGAGGACAATTAGATGCTTTATCACCTTTTTTATCCCCTCCATGAGCTGTTCGGGGGCTTCAATGTATTTCGTTACATAACCTTCCGATCGATCGGCGCGACGATCACCTCGTTTATCCTGGTCCTCCTGGTGGCGCCCGCCTTTATCCGCTTTCTGCGACATCTCCAGATCGGTCAGGTGATCAGGCAAGACGGCCCGGAGACTCATTTCTGCAAAAAAGGGGTGCCGACCATGGGCGGCGTCCTGATCCTCTTTGCGGTCAGCTTGAGCACCCTGCTCTGGGTTGATTTGACCAACTATTATGTCTGGATCGTTCTGGCCGTGACCCTCTGGTATGGGGCGGTGGGGGCCTTTGACGACTACCGGAAGATTACCCGGAAGAACAGCAAGGGGCTGAGCGGCCGGGGCAAGATCTTCTTCCAGATCGTCGGCGCGATCCTGGCCGGATTTTTTCTTTACACCAACCCCGATTTTAACAGCCATCTCAGCATTCCCTTCTATAAGGAGGTCGGCCCGGACCTGGGCGCTGGCTACCTGCTCTTCGCCCTGGTGGTGGTGGTCGGTGCCTCCAATGCGGTCAATCTGACCGACGGCCTCGACGGTCTGGCGATCGGCCCGACCGTTATTACCGGCAGCGTTTATCTGCTGTTTTCCTATCTGGCCGGACATGCCGGCCTGGCCTCCTATCTGCAGATCCCTTACGTGTCGGGAGCCGGGGAGGTTGCGGTTTTCTGCGGCGCCCTGGTCGGGGCCAGTCTCGGTTTTCTCTGGTTCAACACCTTTCCGGCCCAGGTCTTCATGGGCGATGTCGGCTCCCTGTCGATCGGCGCCGCTCTCGGCACGGTGGCGATCATCACCAAGCAGGAGATTCTCCTGGTCATTGTCGGCGGTGTTTTCGTGATGGAGGCCCTGTCGGTCATCGTCCAGGTCGGCTTTTACAAGTGCAGCGGCGGCAAGAGGGTCTTTTTGATGGCCCCCTTTCATCACCATTTCGAGAAAAAAGGCTGGGCCGAGCCCAAGGTGGTGGTGCGGTTCTGGATAGTTTCCATCGTCCTCGGCCTTGCGGCCCTCGCTACCCTGAAACTCAGGTAAACCATGGTTGATGCGAAAGGTTCAACCGCGCGGGTCGGACCCGGAACCGGGGTCCTGGTGGTCGGCCTGGGCCGTTCCGGCATTGCCGCCGCCAGGCTGCTGCATAAACTGGGGGCGGCAGTCAAAGGGATCGACAGCGCGCCCGAAGAACTGATTGATAGAGATTTTCGCGACTGGGCCAGCCGGTCCGGGGTGGAACTGGAATGCGCCAGCCATCGCGACAGTCTGCCCGGCGGCATCGAGCTGGTCGTGGTCAGCCCGGGGGTGCCCCTGGATCTGCCCCTGCTGGTCGAGGCCGGGGCAAAGGGAGTGAAGGTCGTCGGGGAGCTGGCCCTGGCCGCCTCTCTGGTCTCGATCCCGACCGTGGCGGTTACCGGCACCAACGGCAAGAGCACGGTTACCGAACTGATCGGCGAGATGTTCCGGGCCGCCGGTCGGCGCGTCTTTGTCGGCGGCAATCTCGGCAGCCCTTTGAGCGAATACCTGCTCGATCCCTTTGAGGCCGAGGTTCTGGTCCTGGAGGTCAGCAGTTTCCAGCTCGATACGGCCCCCGATTTCCGGCCCGAGGTCGGGGTGCTGCTTAACATCAGCCCCGATCATCTGGACCGCTACGACGATTACGAGCATTACGCCGCCTCCAAGTTTGCCCTTTTCGCGGCGCAGGGAAACAGCGATGCGGCGGTCTTGAACCGGGACGATCCGGAAATAATCGGCCGTCTCGATAAATCCGATTTTAAGGGCCGGCGGTTCTTTTTCGGCACCGGTCTGAGAAAGGGTGAAATGGGCGCCCGGATCGAAGGCTCCGAAATCGTTGTTCGGGGGATAGCCGCCGAGAAGGAAGAACGCTACCGGCTGGATAATGGCCCGCTTGGTTCGGCGCCCAATCTGCATAATGCGGCGGCCGCCATCCTCGCGGCCCGGCTCCTGGGCTGCCCGGAGCAGGCGGTCGGAAAGGGATTGGCCGGGTTCAAGCCCCTCGGCCATCGCCTGGAAAGAATAGCCGAAATAGGCGGGGTCCTCTATCTTGACGACTCCAAGGCTACCAATATCGGAGCGGTGGCGGCGGCCCTGGCCGGGATGAGCCGGCCGGTGGTGCTGATCGCCGGCGGTCGCGACAAGGGCGGCGATTATCGGCTGATGCGCGAGGTGGTGAAGAAGAAGGTCAAGGCGGTGGTCCTGATCGGTGAGGCCCGGGAGAAAATGGCCGCGGCCTTCCAGGATGTGACCCAGGTAAAAAGCGCGGCCGATCTGGCGGCGGCGGTGAATCTGGCCCGCACCCTGGCCGAAAAGGGCGATGCGGTGCTGCTCTCCCCGGCCTGCGCAAGCTTCGATATGTTCAGGAGCTACGGCCACCGGGGCGAGGTCTTTCAGGAGGCGGTCCGGGCCTTGCGGGATAAAGAGAACGACAAGGTGTAGTTAAGACATGCGGATGCTGATCTGACAGGGTGGCATGAGGACCATATATAACAAGAAAACCCGTAAAAAAATTGAGGGAACTGGCCGCTATCGCGCATGAGCGGGAACTGGCCGCGGCATTAAACACCCTGCATGAAGACTTTGCAGCCTGGCAGGCTGGCAAGCTTGACGTCTTTGAACTGAATGATCGTATCCATGAATTTCACCAGAAGATAAGCCGGGAAATCTGGAAACTCTACTGCTATCAGGGCCATCAAGATACGCTGGTTTCCCGTGCAGTGAAACTCGGATTTCTTACCGAAGACGAGATCGGCACGGAACTGTTAGCGCAACTCGGACCGATGATCGGTTTTTGGCAGGATGATGAGTTGGATGAAG
>JARGFN010000249.1 GCA_029210665.1 Desulfobulbales bacterium | reverse complement strand
TGGTGGTCTGGCAGCCGGTGAGGATAAACAGGCAGGAAAATAACAGTGCGAAAATGATATGATTTTTCATTTCAGGACCCCCTTAAACAATATTCTTAGAATGAGGATTTCTTGTTTGCTCAAAATAAAGACAATAATTTCATTGTTTGTCTATTTTTTAAATGAAAATCGCTACAGCCTATTGCCCGGATCGCCGGGGTGCCGGGCGAATTGGAAATCGCGGCCGATTGCGGCGGCCCTGGCGCCGGCCTGGAAAGGGGGCGGGAATTTTAGCCTGAATCCGTTGCCGGGCGCTCACGGATTCAGGTTTAGATCAGACGGTCAGGGGATCGCCGGTCCGCGCCTCTCCTCCCTGAATGACCCTGGCGAACAGCCCTTCACGGGGCATTATGCAGTCGCCGGTTGCTTTCTTGATGGCGCAGCCCGCGTTGTGGCACTCCTTGCCGATCTGGGTGATTTCAAGGATCACCTGGTCGCCTACCCGGAGCCGGTCGCCGATTTTGAGCGCCGTTAAATCAAGACCGCGGGTGATGATGTTCTCGGCAAAGGCGCCGTTCTTGAGGGTAGGCAGGACCTTTTTGACGTTGTCGATCGATTCCCCGGCCAGAAGCGACACCTGGCGGTGCCAGTCGCCGGCATGGGCGTCATCTTCCATGCCCCACCCGGTTTTCAGCAGGACCTTCGGTTGTTCTCTCTTCACCATGCCTTTCTTTTTGCTGATACAGATTGCCTCGATGTGTGCCATTTGCCTATCTCCTATTGTAGCGGTTCGCGGCGAAAATCGTAAAGATATACCCGGCCTTGCTCTCCCGCCCGCAGGGTCTGTCCCGGCTCCAGGATGAGATAGCCGTCGGCGTGGGCCAGCGAGGTGAGCATATGGGAGCCCTGTTTTTCCGGGTCGCTGATCAGATATCCCCCGTCCTCGCCGGGGCTCAGGCGGACCCGGAGCATATTCGGCCGGCCGCCCCGGTTGGCGATTTCCTCATCGGCCCGGGCGGCGACCGTCGGCCAGCCGAAGGTCTGCCCGGCCAGGGCGCCGATCAGCGGTCTGACATAATGGGCGAAGCACATGAAGGCCGAGACCGGATTGCCGGGCAGCCCGAAGAGCAGGGTCCGTCCCTTTTTCGCGAAGTAGAGGGGTTTGCCCGGTTTCTGGCGGACCCGCCAGAACAGCGGAGTGAAGCCGTTAATTTCGGCCGCCTCCTTGACATGGTCATGCCGGCCCACCGAGACCCCGCCGGTGCAGAGGACGATATCGGCGCCCGCCGCCGCCCGGCCGATGGCCTCGGCGGTGGCGGCAAGGTCGTCGGTGATCCGGGCGCAGGCTGCGGGAGCGGCGCCGGATTCCCCGATGGCCGCCCGCAGCATGGTCATGTTGGAATCGCGGATCTGATGTTCGGCGATGGCCGCGCCCTCGGCGACCAGTTCCGAGCCGGTGACCAGCAGGGCGACCTCGGCCGGTTTGAAAACCCTGACCTTGGCGATACCTACCGTGGCCAGGAGCGCGGCCTGGGGCGCGGCAATCCGAACGCCCTTCTTGAGCAGCAGGTCGCCCTCGCCAAATTCCTCGCCCCGGCGGCGGACATCCTGCCCCGGTCCCCTGGCGGCAGTGATGACGACCCGTTCGCCTTCCTCCCGGGTATCCTCCACCCGGATCACGGTATCGGCGCCGACCGGGAGCATCGCCCCGGTGCTGATCCGCACCGCTTGTCCGGGGCCGACTTTTCCCGGGAAAGGGATTCCGGCCCGGCTTTCGCCGATGATGGTCAGAGACGCAGGGTGTTCCGGGGCAGGTTCGCCGAGATCGGCCCAGCGCACCGCGTAGCCGTCCATGGCCGAATTGGTGTAGCGCGGCGAGGGTTCCGGGGCCCGGATCTCCTCGGCCAGCCAGCGTCCGACCGCCTGGTCAAGCGGATACTCCGTCTCCACCGGGGCCGGAAGGTTCTCCCTGATGAGGCCAATCGCTTCGTTGATGGAAATCATAACCTCGTCCTTGAATTTTAAACTTATAACTTTGATGCCCATGTAATAACTCAAACCGCGAAAGCGGGGTAAAAATTCATATGTTC
>JARGFN010000049.1 GCA_029210665.1 Desulfobulbales bacterium | reverse complement strand
GTTGCCGCCTTGCATCTGCACCGTTCTCGAACGCTCACGTATTCAGGTATTAGCGTACCGAAGCACTTTGAGACCATAATAATACAAATTATTCATCGGTCATAACTAAAAGGCAGTTACTCAATATCGGCCAACATGTCATCGATAACCTTAAGGCCGCCCCGCCAGAACTCGGGGGAGTTGAGATCGATGGCGAATGGGCGCAGCAGTTTGTAGGGATCGGCGCTGCCGCCCCGGCTCAGCAGTTCCAGATATTTCGGCACGAAACCTTGTCGATCGTGCAGGTAGAGATTGTAGAGAGCCAGGACCAGCAGTTCACCGAAGGCATATGAGTAGACATAGCCGGGAGTGCTGATGAAGTGCGGTATGTAAGACCACCATACCCCGTAGTCATCGCCGAGGGTGACGCTGTCGCCGAACATTCGGCGTTGCGTGGCCAGCCAGTGTCCGGAAAAATGTTCGGCGGAAAGTTCTCCCTCGGCGCGTCGTTCGTTGTGGATCAGTTCCTCGAACCTGTTCATGGCGACCTGGCGGAACACGGTGGCGAAGATCGATTCAAGCTTCTGGCAGGTGAAGGCCTTTTTCTGCTTTTCATCTTCCAGGGTTGCCAGTTGAGTACGGAACAGGAGCAGTTCGGCGAAGACCGAGGCGGTTTCGGCCAGAACCAGGGTGGTCGAACTGTTATAGTAGCCCTGTTTCGCGGCCAGATATTGATGGACGCCGTGCCCCAGCTCATGGGCTACCGTCGAGACGTCACGCAGGGTTCCCGAGTAGTTGACCATGATGTACGGATGCACCTCGGGGACACATGGATGGGCGAAGGCGCCGCCCCTTTTGCCATCGATTAGCGGGGCGTGGATCCAGCCCTTGTCGAAGAATCCGGCCGCGATCTCCGCCATTTCGGGAGAAAAATCATTGAAGGAATTAAGGACCATCCGGCGGCATTCGGACCAGGGAATCTTTATTTCCGGCAGGTGGGGCAGGGGGGCGTAGCGGTCGTAATCGGCCAGTTCTGTTAATCCGAGCAGGTCTTTTTTCAGTTCGTAGTAACGTTGCACGATATCGTAACGTCCGGTAACCTCATCGATCAGGGTCACGACCGTGGAATTGTCCAACTCGTTGTAAAGATTCATGGCATCCAGCCAGGCCTCGTATTTGCGCAGCCGGTCGTCGATCATCTTGTCGGCCAGGATGGTGTTGAAGATGTGGGCCAGGATGTGGAGCTGGCTGTTAAGGCCGTCGGTCAGATCCCGGGCGGCTTGCGCTCTGATTTCCCGAGCGGCTGAATAGAGGTCGGTCAGGACCTCTTCTTCCGAACGTTGCTCCTTGCCGAATTTCAGATGGCCCATCACTTTGTCGAACAGATTGTTCCAGCTGCCGCGGCCGACCGGAGCCTTTTCCAGTAAAAGGGTCTCCTCGGGCCGGGAGAGTTGATGGGGCGCGTAACGCCGGAGGCCGGCCAGGTAGTGCCGGTAATGGCCCAGCTCGTTCGCGGCCAGCAGGTCTCCGGCTTTTTCTTCGGCAAGCTGGTTCCATTCCAGTTCGAAGAAGACGGTTTCCCGGCTCACCCTGCTGTTGAACTCCTTGATTTTCTGAAGAAATGCGGAAGCGGCCGGATTCTTGGTCCGGGTGGCGAAGTTGAGGAAGGCGAAGGTGGATATCCGCCCCAGAAGGCTTTCCAGATCCTCAAGCGAGGTTGTCAGCTTCAGCAGCTCGGACGGGGAGAGTTGGGCGATTTTGCCATCGTACTCTTCATTTAACCGCGCCGCATTTTTTTCGCAACTCTTGATGTCTTCCTTGAGTTTGTCGTCATTGGGGCCGGCGTAAAGATCGGCCAGTTTCCAGACGACCTCGGCGGTTTCCAGGGAGTCGTTTTTCATGTGTTTAAGATTAGTATTTTTTGCGGTATGTGTCACCTGTTAGCTTGTGATTCCCCTGAATCCGTGACGGCTTCGTGGTGAATTTCACTTATCATCTTGTAATTTCATTAGATAATCGTTTTTCCCTGGATGGCCAGGGTTCACCCCGCCGCCCTGCGGGGCGCCCGAGAACGGCGCATCTGCCGCGTTGGCAACTTGTTGATATACCATCAGTATTATCAACATTGTTGCCGCCTTGCATCTGCGCCGTTCTCGAAGGCTCACGGATTCAGGATTCCAAAATCATTTCCGGGCGACCGGAATTTTTTTCATGAGAGAGTTTGGCCTGACGGCATGGCGGTTGTACGGGGAGTGGCCGACCGCTTGCCCAAGATTATCATTGCAGGCGAATGGAAAGAAAGATATAGATTGATCGTTTGCTTGCTTTAATGGAAAAAATTTAATTCGATGGCGTCGTAAAAAATTCCGATCTCTTGTGTCGTGGCGCGTTTTGTTTCTTATCCATGGCCCCGGTCACAAAAACACCCCTAAAGTTGATCATCCAGAAAAAAACAAACGATGACCGAGTATAACGAAGACAAGATCAAGACCTTGAGTTCGCTGGAGCATATCCGCCTGCGGCCCGGGATGTATATCGGGCGGCTCGGCAACGGTTCCCATCCGGATGACGGCATCTACATTCTCCTTAAGGAGGTAGTGGATAATTGCGTCGACGAATTCATCATGGGCGAGGGAGAGCGGATTGATATCTCGGTTGCTCCGAACGGCGACGTTACGGTAAGGGATTATGGCCGGGGCATTCCGCTCGGGAAATTGGTTGAATGCGTTTCGGTAATCAATACCGGTGCCAAGTACAATACCGAGGTGTTTCAGTTTTCGGTCGGACTGAACGGGGTCGGCACCAAGGCGGTCAACGCCCTGTCCAGCCGCTTCAAGGTGGTCGCGTACCGGGACGGCAAGTACGCCTCGGCCGAATTTGTCAATGGAGAGCTTAAGGGGGAAGATGCCGGGAAAACCGGCGAAAAAAATGGCACCCTGGTGGAATTCAGCCCCGATCCCGCCTTGTTTGAGGACTTTTCCTTCAGTCTGGATTTCGTCAGGAAGCGGCTGTGGCGCTACGCCTACCTCAATGCCGGCCTGAAGCTCTACCTCGATGACGAGGAATTCTATTCGGCCAACGGCCTGCTCGATCTGCTCGACAACGAAATCGACGGCACCCAGCTCTACGAACCGGTCCATTACAAGGACAACACCCTGGAACTGGCCTTCTCCCATACCGACTGTTACGGCGAATCGTACTTCTCTTTCGTGAACGGCACTTTCACCAACGAGGGCGGCACCCATCTTTCCGCGTTCCGGGAAGGAATCCTGAAGGGGGTTAACGATTATTCCGGCAAAAAATTCGCCGGTGAAGACGTTCGCGACGGGGTGGTCGGCACGGTCGCCATCAAGATCAAGGATCCGATCTTCGAATCACAGACCAAGAACAAACTCGGCAATACCGAGATCCGGGGCTGGATAGTCAACAAGGTCAAGAATGTTCTGACCGACTATTTCTACAAGAACACCGATGTGGCCGATGTCATTATTCAGAAAATCCAGCACAACGCCAAGGTTCGCAAAGACCTGCAGCAGGTCCGCAAGGAGGCGAAGGTCAAGGCCCGGAAGGTCGCCCTGAAGATTCCTCAGCTCAAGGACTGCAAACACCATCCCGCCAAAAACCGGCCCTCCCCGGATGATCAGCAGAACATGGTCTTTATCACCGAGGGTCAATCCGCTTCCGGTTCGATCGTCAGCGCTCGCGATCCCATGACCCAGGCGGTTTTCTCGCTTAAGGGCAAGCCGATGAACGTCTTCGGGCAGCAGCTCACCCTGCTGTACAAGAACGACGAGATGTACAACATGATGCGGGCCCTGAATATTGAAGATTCCCTCGGCGGCTTGCGCTACGACAAGGTTATCATGGCCACCGATGCCGATGTCGACGGTCTGCACATCCGCAACCTGCTTCTCACCTTTTTCCTCCATTACTTCGAATCGCTGGTCAAGAAGGGCCATGTCTATATTCTCGAAACCCCGATTTTCAGGGTCAGAAATAAGCAGGAAACCATCTACTGCTACTCGGAAAAGGAAAGAAGAGCGGCCGAAAAGAAGCTGGCCGGCCGCGGCAAGAAAATGCTGAAAGTCGAGATCACCCGTTTCAAGGGACTGGGCGAAATCTCCCCGAAAGAGTTCAAGCAGTTTATCGGTCCCGATATTCGTCTGCAGCAGGTCAACATCGATAAACTCAGCGATGTGCCGAAGCTCCTGGAGTTCTACATGGGCAAGAACACTCCGAGCCGCAAGGAATATATCATGGAAAATCTCGTCGACAAACCATTGGCCTGATACGGAAAACGGCAAATTGAATATGAATCCCCTCACCCACTACGGCGAACTGCATAAGCTTTTTGATACCAACTTCCTCGATTACACTTCCTACGTGATCAGGGAGCGGGCCATCCCCGATATCAGCGACGGCCTGAAACCGGTGCAGCGTCGGATACTCCAGACCCTGCACAACATGGATGACGGCCGGTTTCATAAAGTTGCCAACGTGGTCGGCGACTGCATGAAATTGCATCCCCACGGCGATGCCTCGATCTTTTCGGCTTTGGTCAATCTGGCCAACAAGGAGTATCTGATCGAGCGGCAGGGCAATTTCGGTAACATCTATACCGGCGACAACGCCTCGGCCGCTCGTTATATCGAGTGCCGCCTGACCCCGTTGGCCCGGGAAACCATGTTCAATCGGGATCTCACCGAATTCACCGACTCCTATGACGGGCGGATGCTGGAACCCGTCACCCTGCCTGCCAAACTGCCGATGCTTCTACTGCTCGGTGCCGACGGGATTGCCGTCGGCATGGCGACCAAAATCATGCCGCATAATTTTCAGGAATTGTTGATGGCCCAGAAAAAGATCCTGCTGGGAGAGGAAGTTGAGATATATCCCGACTTCCCCAAGGGCGGCCTGGTCGACGTCAACGGCTATAACCAGGGCAATGGCCGGATTAAATGCCGGGCCAGGATTGAAGAGAAGGATGAGAAGACCATCACCATCAAGGAAATCCCCCATTCGACGACGACCGAGTCCCTGATCGAAAGTGTCGAGAAAGCGGCCCGGTCCGGCCGGATCAGGATCATGTCGATCAGCGATTACACGGCCGAGAATGTCGAGGTGGAGATTAAGCTGGCTCGGGGTATCTACGCCTCGGAAACCATCAGCGCCCTTTACGCCTTCACCGACTGCGAGGTGGCGATCAGTCCCAATCTGACCATCATCAAGGATGATCGGCCGGTCACCATCGGAGTAAACGAGGTTCTGGCTTTTAACACCGCCAAGCTGAAAGACGATCTTGAGAAGGAACTGTTTATCGATCTGGAGCGCAACAGGGAGAAGCTCCACGCCCATCTTCTCGAACGGATTTTTATCGAGGAGCGGCTCTATAAGGAGATCGAGGAGTGCAAATCCTATGAGGCGGTAATCGAAACCGTTGACCGATCCCTGCTGCCCTTTCGCGAGATGCTGGTCCGGGACGTCAATCGGGAAGACATCGAACGGCTGCTGGAGATCCGGATAAAGCGCATCTCCAGATACGATATCGACAAGAAGAAAAAAGAGATCAAGGATGTCCGGAGCAGAATAAAGGAGATCGAAACCAGCCTCAAGGATATGGTCCGATTCACCATCGATTATCTTGACAAGCTGCTGGCAAAATATGGCGGGCAGTACCCCCGCCGAACCGAGATCAAGGCATTCAGCGAGGTGGAGGTCCGTAAGGTCGCCTTGTCCAACCTGACGGTCGGTTATGACCGCGACAGCGGTTTTTTTGGCTTGCAGGTCAAGGCGGACGAGGATAATTCATTCTCCTGTTCCGAATATGACAAGATTCTGATGATCAAGAGTGATGGCTCGTACAAGGTCATCAACCTCGCCGATAAGCTTTTCGTCGGCAATGATCTGGCCTGGGTCGGCAAGGTCAGCGATAAATTGTTATTTAATGCGGTCTATCGTGACGGCGTGGAGAATCTCTGCTACATTAAGAGGTTCAAGATGCCTAAATATATCCTCGACAAGGAATACAGGCTCTTTCCCGAACATAAACGGTCGACCATTCTTTTTCTGAAGACCGGCGAAGGGGTCTGGGTGCGCGCCCATTTTGCGCCCAACAAGAGGGCGCGTCGCAATTACGAGGACTACAATCTGGCCGATTTCCTGGTTAAAGGGGCGCCGGCCAAGGGTAAGAGAGTGTCGCCGCGGGTAGTCAGGCGGGTTGCCGAAACTACCCCTAAGGAGGAGAATCCCCGGGACGAACCGCCAGGTCTGTTCGGCGGAACGAACGAATAACCGGGGGTTGTTGCCGGGACTGGCAATGATTGGTTTTATATAGTAGATTTGGGGTTGCGACGGGTAAATTCCCGTAGCGGTTACCGTCCGGTAAAATCCAATTTAAGAGAAGGTAAACAAAATGGGATTCAGTTTAAGAAAAGCTCAACCGGAAGATGGGCCTTTTTTGGCCGAGATGATCATGATGGCGGGCCGCAATCATATTTCCCGGGCAATCCTTGAATATCTTCTCGGCGGAAAGCCGAACGATTGCATGACCTTCCTGCAGATGCTGTTGATTACCCAGACTCCCCATCTTTTTCATCACTCCTGTTATATGATTGCCGAAAACTCCAGCGGGCCGGTCGCGGTAATGGGCGGTTATGACCCCAACACCATGGGTTATCAGGCTTTTCATGCCGCCATCCCCGAGGTAAGTCCGATTCTCGGTTGGTCGGCGACCGAGCAGAACCTGGTTAAGGAACGCACGGATAAACTGGTGCCTTGCATGCCGCGGATCAACGAAGGCGCCTGGATTATCGATCGCGGCGCCACGAAACCCGATGTCCGCCGTCAGGGGGCGGCCGCTTTCTTGCTTGAGGGGGTTGTGGCGGAGGGAAAGGAGCTCGGCTTTGGCTTGGCCCAGACCAATATTTATATTGGCAACGAACCCGGCATCAAACTCTTTGAAAAGAACGGATTCACGGTTGCCGAAGAAAAAGTAGATGAGTTTTTCGAAAGGATGATCGGGGCGCCCGGGATGGTCAGTTTGCAGAAGCAAATATAATCGTCTCGCAAAAACTTTTAAGAGCCACGCCAACAGTGGCGCCCCGCGAATGTTTTTCGCCCCGCGCCGTTTGGCCGTCACCGAGAAACGCCGATTACAGTTGCGGATCGATATTGCCGGGTCCGCCGCAATCCGGGGTGTAGCAGGTAACGTTTTTGAATTCGCAGTCCTGATGGCAGCCGGGGCAGGTATCAGGCGGGCCGGCGGCGGTGAGCAGGAAACCGCAACTTCCGCATTTCCAATAGGTAAGTCCGCAATTGGGACACAGGGCTGCATCGGTCGGTGCGGAGACTGGTTTGCCGCAATTCAAACAGTTTTTTTCTTTCTGGTCGGTCATCGGTATTGTCCCCATTTCAAAGCAAACGAAACCTATACTCTTGTGGTATAATAAAAATTATCTATGCCGGAGGGCTGTCTAATGAAGTATGTCTGTAGTGCGTGTGGTTATGTCTACGACCCCGATATCGGTGATCCGGACGGTGGGATCGCGCCCGGCACCGCCTTTGCGGACCTGCCCGACGATTGGGTCTGCCCGGTCTGTGGAGCCGATAAGGACCAGTTCTATCCCGAAGGTTGATCCGCTATCCGGGAATTTTTTTTGCCGGCGGCCATCATAGTGGCGGGATAACAGGGGACGGCATCGTGGCATTTATGGGGATGGCCCCGTAGCCTGTACAAAGAGAGGAGCTGCCTCGGCGGTCTACTCTCCATCTTCAAAGGCTACTGCCTGCCTCCTGTTATCCCGCGCCAGGGCATATGAAAATTCAGCTTCAACTCGATCAGCGTGGCGCCAGGACCTTTATGTCGACCCGTCGGTTCCGTTGCCGACCATCTTCCGATGAATTGTCCGCGGCGGGATAACCCTCACCCAGTCCGACTAGATGTATCCGGTTGAGATCCGCGTTTTTTTCTGCTACCAGATAGCCGATAACACCGGCAACCCGCCTGTAACTTAACGCGTAGTTGTATGATTCGGAACCTTTTGCGTCGGTGTGGCCCTGCAAAACCGCCTGGTAGTTGTTGTCGCGTCCCATCATGGCGGCGACCTTATCGAGGGCGGCCTTGGCGGAGTCGTCGAGATCATGCCGGTCGAAACCGAAATAGACGGTCTCCGCCATTTTTTCCGACAGGTTATTTCGGCCGGAAAAGTCGGCCCGTAGTCCGGCCATGGCCTGATTGTTCTCCCTGGCCAGCTTCAGGGCTTCGGCGCTGTTTTTTTCCATCCCATCGAGCCGATTGATCTTGTCGGTAAATTCCTCTCTGAGTTCGGTAACCGCCTGGGCCTGTCTTTCCTCCGAAGCTCTGATATCTTCCCGGACCGTCTCTTTTGTGGCGCAACCGCTGCATAACAAAGAAAAAAGACTAAAGATTAAGATGTTATGGAACAACACTGGCCTGATCATTTTCTTGTCCCTCCGGTGCTATTGATAATATCCGTTTCCTAGATTGGTTAACTTAAGTCTCGTACAACGACGGTAATCAAGTCAACCCCCTCCGAAAATAAAAATAGAAATTCCCTCCGGTGATCGCGCTGCCCAGCCGTAAATGGGATGTCTTTTCGCGAGTTTGTCAGGGCACTATATACTCCTCCTTGCGGGTGAAATCGTCAGCGGCACAGCTTTCCGCCTCTGCTTTGTTATCGGCCGGTTCGCTTGCAGCCGGCCAGCAGTTTTCTGAAGGGTGGCAACCAGTTTTCCAGGGCGCTTACATAGTTGAATCCACAGATCAAGCCGATTTCGTGTTCCTTGATGATTTCATACAACCTCAATCCGCCCGTCCCTGTCTCCTCAACGGGGCCGAAGGGGTTGAATTTAAGGCCATCGTTATAGAGCGAGACGTAGTCGCAGAGGAACAGGATATTCTTGAACAGGTAAACGGTGAAACCCGGTGTATGCCCGTCTATATGAAACGATTCGATCCCGTCGATTTTTCGCGGGTTTTCAAGTAATTCATCGAAGGTAAAACCGCGGCATAGTTCAAAACCGGAGTCGGCCCGGTTGATCCCCGTTCGGCAACCGGCATGATCACGATATAGATTTGCCGCGCCGAGAAAGTGATGGTGGGTGAAGAGTATTTGAGCCGGCGCCACGGCTTTTGCGGCGAAGGTGGCTGGACAGTCGATCCAGATTATCTTTCCGCCGGTGTTGATCCGATATGCCGAATGTTCCAGCCCCAGAGGCGGCACGGAATTAAGTCCGGCAACCTCATCGGTGACCCGGGTTGCAACCACGTCGAAACGACTTGAACATTCATCGGCGGTTATGAACCTCTTTTTCGGCGCCCCGCAAAACGGGCAGAAATCCGGATAGTAGCCGATCATATTGTAGCCGCAGGTCAGGCAGACATATTGTTCGTTACTCAGCAACATTCCTCCATGATGAAATGCTTGCCGTCGACGCTGACGAAATGAACCCCGGTCAGCTTGGGCAGATCGGCCAGCTTCCATGCCTTCTCCGGGTTGATGAACTGTTCGTTAACGCATTGCCGCGGTTGATGAACATTTTTGCATACCTGGCTTAAAATAGGGAAGGCGTTGAATTTAGTATAGTATTCGCGCATGAACCGGATGATCGAAATCTGTTCGTCGCTGAGTGGCGCAAGCCCTTCGCGGACGGCCAGCTTTTGGGCCACCTCCGGGCTCCACTCCTTCGAATCAGTAAGATAGCCTTCATCGTCGAGATTAATTTTTTTCCCGTGGATTCAATTATCGGCATTTTTTACCCTCGTCAGAAAAATGGTTTTGTACATTTCGGCTAAATGGACACCCGGATATCGCGCATGATCCGCATTTTCAGAGCGACCCTTGATCAGCGGATCTCCGAGTTGAACAGGTAACCGGCCTACAGTCGTCCTATTGATATAATCGGACTCATAGGTTTGAAATGTCAAACAATAAATCGATTACGGCGGATGCTTCTTGTGATGACGGGGAGGGAATTAACCGACGCTGCCCGGTTTTTTCACCAGTCCTATTTCCTGGGTAACCTGGGTGGCGATCTCTTCGATGGATTTTCCGGCCGAGGAAACGATAGGCACGTGATGCTTGCGGTAGATGTGTTCGGCCTGCCGCAGCTCTTCGATGCAGGTGGTCAGTTTTGCGTAGGTGCTGTTCGGGTATCTCTTTTCCCTGATACGTTGCAACATTTCGGGGGTAGTGGTCAGGGCAATCGCCCGCTTGACGTTCCGAAGGATACTGGGCGGCATCTGCAATCTGGACAGATACTCCGCGGTCAGGGGAAAGTTTGCCGCCTTGAGGCCGAGCTGGGTGGCCAGGTAGACGCTGACCGGGGTCTTGCCGGCCCGGGAGACGCCCAGCAGGATAACATCCGCCTGGTCGAATTCGTTCTCCCTGGTGCCGTCGTCATGGTCCAGGCTGAAATGAATGGCCTCTACCCTTCTTGCCCTGGTTACGTCATCGTCATGGCGCAGGAAGCCAGGCACCCGCAATGCCCTTGCCTCAAGACAGGCCTCCAGCGGTTCGAGAAAAAAATCGAAGACGTCGAAGAATTCCACTTCTGGCGACCTGAAAACATCCCGGACTTCCGTGTCCATTATCGTGCTGAAAATTATCGGTCGCCGGCCCCGTGATTGTGCGAGGATGTAATCCATGGTTTTTTGGGCGTCTTTTACGGTCTTCACGTAAGGGAATTTTTCTTCGTGAAAGTTGATTTCCGGAAATTGACAGATCAGTGATTCGCCGAGATTGGTGATCAGGATGCCGGTGCTGTCAGAGATGTAATAGATGTCTTTTGATTTCCACATGACTGGCAACCGGCCTTTGGCGGATTTGGTAAATAGCAGATCGGTTATTGAGCGAGCAGGTCGGCAACCCTTTTCCAGATCAGATCGGCGGTGTCTTCCTTGCTCAGCAAAGGGATTTTTTCCTGGTCGCCGTGGCGGTTCAGCAGGGTTATCCGGTTGGTTTCAACCCCGAACCCCGCCTCTTTCGAGGTGATGTCGTTTATGGCCAGCAAGTCAAGGTTCTTCTCTCGTAATTTGCGCCGGCCCTCATTGATGAAATCGCCACTCTCGGCGGCAAAGCCGACCAGCAGGGGAAGGGGGCTTTTCCCCTTTCTTTCGCCCAGGGTTTTCAGGATGTCCGGGTTTTCGGTCAGGTTCATGGTGAAACCGGCCCCGGCTTTTTTAAGTTTGCCGGCAGAATATTCAGCCGGCCGGAAATCGGAAACGGCCGCGGCTTTGACGATAACATCCATGTCTTGACAGCGTTCAAGGACCTCGGCGGCCATTTCCTCGGCGGACGAAATCCGGATTACATTTATCTCCGGCGGATCGGGGAGTTCGCTCGGACCGGTAACCAGAGTGACCTCGGCGCCTCGCCTGCGGGCGGTGACCGCCAGGGCAAAACCCATGCGGCCGCTCGAACGGTTGCCCAGATAGCGGACCGGGTCGAGGGGTTCATGGGTCGGCCCGGCCGTGACCAATACCTTGCGGTCCGCCAGATTCTGTTTGGTCAGGGCCGCATAAATCGCCTCTTTGGCGTAACTCCAATCGGCAAGACGGCCGGGACCCTCGGTGTCGCAGGCCAGGCTGCCGCGGCCCGGCTCCACGATACGGTAGCCGTATGTTTTGAGCCGGTCGAGGTTGGCCTGGGTGGCCGGGTGGAGGTACATGTTGCAGTTCATGGCCGGGCAGATGATTACCGGAGACTGGTGGGCGAGCACCAGGGCGGCCGGCAAATCATCGGCCATGCCCGATGCCAGTCTGGCAATGGTTTGGGCGGTGGCGGGGGCAATAAGGATAAGATCGGCTTCGGCGGCCAGGCTGATATGGGGGATCCGTTCGACGTCATTCGGGTCGAACATCCCCTCGTAAACCTTCCGGCCGGAAAGGGCCGCAAAGGTCAGGGGGGTGACAAACCGGGTGGCATCCCCGGTCATGACCACTTGCACCCCGGCGCCTTCCCGGCGCAATTTGCGGACCCAATCGGCAACCTTATAGGCGGCAATGCCGCCGCTTATCCCGAGAATGATTTTTTTGTCGGTTAACAAGTTGCCGCCCGGCATTCTACTGATTGGAGTTGGCGATGTAGATATGGACATCGGTTTTACCAATGGGGCCGCCTTCCATTATTTGGATCATGCAGGAGCTGTTTGCCTTGGTAAAGGCGAGGAGGACGTTTTTCGATTTCAGCGAACCAACCGCGGTCCAGCCGTCTTTTTTCATGCTGCTCGAAAAAAACTCCATCAGGGAGGTCACTTCGACCCGGCCATTAAAATTGAGGATGCCGCCTTTAAAGGAATCGGTACTGAGAACGACACTCTTCTCCCGGTTCCAGACCAGCTCTCCCGGGATCTGGAGATTATTGAAATCGGCGGGATAAAAGGGCTCGAACTGATTGGTTGCCGCCGCCGGCATCTCTTCGCGGCCACTGTCGGCGGAACCCGGGGAACCGGTATGGAAACAGCCACTCAGCGTGAAAAGGGCAGCTACCAGGACGATACAGAGAGGCGCCGGCAAGGCGGGAACTGTTTTGTGCATCAGGAATCCTCCAAAATCTCTTTAATGATTAAACTGTTTAACTCTTTTCTTTTCGAACCGCGACTCCGGTCAACCGGGTGGCCGACGGCGACGATGGCCATCAGGTCATAATCGTCGCCTACCTCGATAATTCGATTGACTTGATCCTTCCGGTTTAATATCTCTCCAAGCCAGACGGCGCCGAGACCTAGTTCCTCGGCGGCCAGCAGCATGTTCTGGATGCAGGCCCCGGTCGCCTGATGGTCCTTGACTTCGTTGTAGATATCCTCGATGGCAAGAAATACGGCGATCAGGGCGGGAGCGCCTCTGATAACGTGACCGTAGCGGGTCTGGTCGGCCAATTGTGATTTTGTTTCGGTGTCGGTGATCAAGACAAAACGCCAGGGCTGGTTGTTGAGGCCGGATGGCGCCCAGGATCCGGCCTTGACAATTTCCCGTAAATCCTCAATCTTAACCGATTCATTGTTGAATTCCCTGACGCTGCGCCTTTTATAAATAGCCTTTAAAACCGGTTTTGTCATGGCAAGTTATCGGGCCTCGAAAAGTTTTGGTCGACAGTGCCTTAGGGAAAACACTTCCCCGGAGAGTTCCGCTAAAGATATTATGTAGTTAAATGTTTTGTCAAATGATTTGCCGGGTCGAGCGTGGCGCGTTGAGGTTTTATTTGATTGGGATATGGAGATTGGCGCAAATGGCTGCAAGGAAAAAAAAGAATATCGTTTATCCGGCCCTTGGCCAAGGTGTACGCTTAATTGATACCCATTGCCACCTCGATATGGATCATTATCATGAAGATTTTACCGAAATCATCGATCGGGCGAGAAAGCATGGGGTCGATCGGATTATTACCGTCGGTATCGATCTTGCCAGTTCCCGGACGGCGATTCGCTTGGCCGAGGAGAACCCGGGGGTTTTCGCCGCCATCGGGATCCATCCCCATAATGTCGGTAATTCGGCCGATAATGACTACCGGCAATTACAGGCCCTGGCCGACAATCCGCTTGTGGTGGCCTATGGTGAAATCGGTCTTGATTTCCATTATAATTACGCCCCGGTTGAGGTCCAGATCGAGCATTTTACCCGCCAGGTCGAGCTGGCCAGGCAATTAGAATTGCCGCTGGTGGTCCATGATCGCGACGCGCATCGGGAGGTGCTTGACATCTTGACCGGGGCCGGCCCTTTTCCGATGGGCGGGGTTATGCACTGTTTTTCCGGGGATTCCGATTTTGCCCGGGCCGTGGTCGACCTCGGTTTTCATCTGTCGATTCCCGGGGTCGTTACCTTCAAAAAGGCCGCGGTCTTGCAGGAGGCGGTGCGCGGTGTTCCCCTTGAGCGGATTATTCTTGAAACCGACGGCCCCTTTCTGGCCCCGGAACCGCGCCGCGGCCGCCGCAACGAACCGGCCCTGCTCCTGTTTACCGCCCAAAAGGTTGCCGAGCTGAAGGGCCTTGATCTCGACGAAGTCGCCGCGGCTACCACCGCCAATGCCGAAAAGCTTTTCCGGTTGCCGCGCCGGCAAGGAAACGGTTTGTGAATGAATGACGAATCGGGGGTTACAAAATGACTCGGATCAAACATAATCTTCAGCTAATCCAGGCCAGAATCGAAAAGGCGGCCCGCCGGGCGGGGCGGCCGCAGGAAGCGGTGCGTCTGGTCGCGGTCAGTAAAAAGCAGCCGGTCGAACTGCTCAGGGAAGCCTTTGCCTGCGGACAGACTTTATTCGGCGAAAACTATCCGCAGGAAGCGGCGGGAAAAATCGCCCGGCTCGATCGGGCGATCGCTTGGCATTTCATCGGTCATCTTCAGTCCAACAAGGCGGCCACGGCTGCCGCGTTGTTCGATATGGTCCAGACCGTTGACCGCTTGAAGATTGCCCGGGCCCTCGACCGGAGCCTTGCGGAAAGCGGCGGCCGGATCATGCCGATCCTGATCCAGGTGAACATCGGCCGGGAGCCGCAGAAGGCCGGGATTGCCCCCGAGGATTGCGCCGGGCTTTTAAAGAGCATCCTTGACCTGAAACACCTCCGGGTCCGGGGTTTAATGATTATGCCGCCGTTTCACGATGATCCGGAAGAGACCCGGCCTTATTTCCGGCAAACCAGGGAATTGGCTTCTTCCCTGTGCGGGCAAGGTCTTCTGGCCGCCGATGGCGGAGGGGTGGAGTTGTCGATGGGGATGTCCGGTGATTACGAAACGGCGATCGAGGAGGGGGCAACCCTGGTCAGAATCGGCTCCGCCTTGTTCGGCGAGAGAAAATAATCAAGGTAGGCGATCACAGGGCGCCGAATCTGCCGTGCTATCGGCCCGTTCATTCCCCGCGGCATGTATTTAGTACCCCGTAAACCAT
>JARGFN010000048.1 GCA_029210665.1 Desulfobulbales bacterium | reverse complement strand
CAACATCGTTGCCGCCTTGCATCCGCACCGTTCTCGAACGCTCACGGATTCAGGATTCAGTCCAGGGGAACTTCTCGCCCTTCCATTCGAAATCGTCATGCTGGCGGACATCGACCCTGTCCTGAACATATTGCCGGACAATACCGGAGCGGATCATCAGATCGCAGACATCCTCGTCCAGATGGTTTGCCCCGACCATCATACCTAGAATCCCGATCGACTCGGAAAGCTTCTTGCCGTGTTTATAAGGGCGGTCGGCGGCGGTCAGCGCCTCGAAGATATCGGCGACCGCGAGGATTCTCGCCGCCAGGGGTATCTCTTTGGCGCACAAGCCATTCGGATAACCGGAACAGTCAAGCTTTTCATGATGCATCCCGGCGATCTCGGGCACTTTTTTCAGTTTACGGGGGAAGGACAACTCGGTCAGCATTTTCTGGGTCAACCGGACATGATCGTTGATTATCCTCCTTTCATCGTCGTTCAGGGTCCCCTTGCGAATGGAAAGATTTACAATCTCCTCATCATTAAGCAACGGCACACCGCCCGCCCCGGTTTGATAACTTTCCCCGGAGATTTCCTTTATTTTTTCGATCTTTTCGTCGGACAGATATTCGCCGCCGATATTCACCTCCTCCAGAAAAGCCAACAGTCCGTCAAATTGTTTCAACCCATCGACAAAGACCTCGGCGCCACCATCGCGCCCGGCCAGTTCGGCTTTGAGCGCCTTTATTTCGGCGTCTCGCTTGATTATCTCCAGCCGGGTTTTGACCAGTTCGATCCGGTCGAAGATGGTCTCAAGCTTCGTGCCCTTATCCACCACGTGCTCCGGGGTGGTGATCTTGCCGATGTCATGGAGCCAGGCCGCCATTTTCAATTCGGCCAGCTCATCCTCGGAGAAATTTACCTCGGCAAATCTGCCGTTCCGGTCCCGGTTGATCTCCTCGGCGATCTTGAGAGTCAATTCGGCGACATTGGCGACATGACCGCTGGTATAAGGCGATTTTTCATCGATAGCTGTCGCGATCACCTTGAGAAACGAATCAAAAAGGAGTTCCAGTTCCTTGACCAGACGGACATTGGTGATCGCGATCGCCGCCTGGGAAGCCAGACTTGTAATATCGTCAATGCCGAGATCGCCGAAGCCGACGATCCCGCCGGTATCGGGGTCCATGGCGTTCAAAAGCTGCAATACCCCGATCACCTCGTCTTCGTGGCCACGCAGCGGCACCAGCAGCATCGACTTTGACCGGTAACCGGTTTTGGCATCAAATCTTCTGGTCCCCTCAAAATCGAAATCGGCGCTGTAAACGTCATCGATATTAACGGCCTTGCCGACCAGGGCGCAATGGGCCGACACGTTGCGGTGATTCTCACGGCCCCCGCCTTCCCGGAGAGCAATCGGCGCCCAGTCGATATGTTCCCCGCCCCGCCCCGCTCTGATGCCGAGGGTATCATTCTGAATAATCTTGAACTCCAACTCTTCCCGCTCGTTTTTGATATAGAGGGTGCCGCCGTCGGCATTGGTATAGCGCCTGGCCTCGCTGACAATCATCTCAAGCAGGTTTTCCAGTTTCTTCTCGGCGGAAAGCGCCATGCCGATTTTAACCAGCTCGCGGTTCCTGGCCATCTGCCCCTCGGCAAAACGACGGACCTCGGCCTTAACCTCTTCCGAGACGGCCTGCATGACCGGAGAATTACGCATCCATAAAGCAATTTTCGTATTAGTCATCTTGGTGTCGGTTTTTAGGGGACTACCCGCGATCTTTCCCGGTCCCGATATATTGAAAAAAACGGAAAACCCGTCCCAATTATGGATCATGGTCAACCCATCTGCTATATTGTAAATAACATAACAACCGCAAGGCCCGCATTTATTTTTCTGAACAATCGAGGGATAAGATGAAATCACCGCTGAGCCGGCCCGGCCTGATAAATTCGACCGTTACGGCCATAATCGCCATAATGTTAGGCGCGTCGTGGGTGCATGGGGAGGTGCTGTTGATTGACGATTTTAAAGATGGCATCCGGCCCGGCTGGCAAGTAAAGAAATTTGAAGGGCTTACCGCATATACGTCAACGGTGGAAGAAGGAATACCCTGCCTGAAAGCGACCGCCGAAGGAACCGCCTCCGGCCTGTTTTACGAAATCGAGTACGACCCCCGACAGAAGCCGATTCTCACCTGGAAATGGAAGATCGACAATATTGTAAAAAGCGGGGACGCCCGCACCAAAAAAGGCGACGATTACGCCGCCCGGATTTACGTGCTATTCCCGTCGTTTTTTTTCTGGAAAACCAAGGCGATCAACTACGTCTGGGCAAACCGGCTGCCGAAGGGAGCGGCGATTGCCAGCAGCTACACCGCCAACGCCATGGTGGTCGCGGTTGAAAGCGGTCCCGCCGAGACCGGTAAATGGCTCGAATACCGCCGCGATATCTACGAAGACTACCGGAAATATTTCCATTCGACTCCGGGCAAGGTCGGGGCCATCGCCATCATGACCGACACCGACACCACCGGCGAAAAGGCCTCCGCCTGTTACGGGCCTATTGGAATAAATTCCCGGTAGCGCCCACGGCGGGATCTGCCCCGGTTCTGCACCGGACCGGCAGTGGCTTGCCAAGTGGCGGGGGCAGACGGACTCGGCCGGTTCAACCGTAAAGGTCAGCGAGCAGGATACGATCATGGGGATCACGAAGCAGCTGCCACCCCCTCCAATCGCTTACGAATATCCGGATGTCGATCTCCCTGATGGTTGACTTCCTGAAATCTAAATGATAATTTATCCTGGTTCTCTGAGGACTGTTCCGCATCCCGAGCAGATCTTATTTAAAAAATCCAGGATCCAGAGGGTAATTATGAATCGCTCCCATCCCGCCTTAGCCAGGATGTTCGTCTCTCTTTCTGCTGCTGTTTGCCTCTTGCTGGTTTTTACCGGCTCACCCCTGGCGGCCGAATACGTCAGCATTAATAATAACGGCGTCAACGTCCGCTCCGGCCCTTCAACGGAAGAACAGGTCCGCTGGGAAGTATTCAAGGATTTTCCCATCCAGGTATTGAAGCGGGAAAACGACTGGGCCTACTGTCTTGACTTTGAAGGTGATAAAGGGTGGATATACGGCTCACTGCTGTCCGACAAGAAGACGGTCATCGTCAAAAAAGACAAGGTCAACTTGCGGGACGCCCCCGATACCGGAGATAACGCGCAGGTGGTCGCCCTGGTCAAATATGGCGTGGTATTCGATTTTCTGGCCAAGGATGGCGAGTGGCTCAAGGTCAAACATAACGATGGCACCGAAGGCTGGATCCATCAGGATATGGTCTGGCCCGGCGATCCTCTCGACTGACCCCTTTCGGCTGCTCGGCGACCATGCCGCCCGGTCGCAATCGGGCGGATAGATGCCTTGCCCTGTGATATGTTTAGCCTTCTCATTTTCACAAGGAACTTTTATTATCTCCGCGAAAACAACCGCCAAAACCGCCCGGGAAAAACCTCCGACAAGGTTTTTTTCCTGGATATGGACGATGCCGACCGAAAAGGACCGGGGAATCAGAAATTTTTGCCGCGCCTTTTGCCGGATAAACATTATCGTCTTTCGGGAATTTCTGCGCGATAACATTCCATTGCGGGCCAGCGCCCTGTCTTTCATTGTAATCCTGTCAATGATCCCGGTTCTGGCGCTCGGCACTTCGCTATTGAAGGGGCTGAGCAAAGACAACGAATTACGGAAATCGGTTCATCTGTTGATCGTCCAGTTCGAGGCCTCCCCCGAAAACAAAAACATTGATCCCCTTACGCCCAATCAAGATCGGAGCCAACCGAATGACTTCTTCCAACCACCAGCGGAAGAACAATTCGCCAACACCCTCGGCAACCATCTCCATAAAGCGGTCGACTTCGTTTTCGATTATGTCGAGGAAACCAATTTCGCCGCCCTCGGCGCTATCGGTATTTTCTTTTTGCTCTTGGCGCTCTATATGGTTCTCGACAGTATCGAGCAGACCATTAACGACATCTGGCAGGCCGGCGGCGGCCGTTCTCCGTGGCGCAAACTTTTAGATTATCTGGCCTTAATGGTAATCATGCCCCTGGCCATTAATTTAGGGATAGCGGCCTGGGCCGTCCTGCACAGTAAAAAGCTGATGGCTATCCTCCAATACTGGCTACCAGGGGTCGGCCTGCAACTCTTGAGTCTGTTTCCGGTCTTCGCTTTAATCGCCGCTTTCAGTTTTTTCTACGGCTTCCTGCCTCATACCAGAGTCAAACCCACCGCGGCCCTGGCCGGCGGAATCGTCGGCGGGTTTAGTTGGCTGTTGATCCAATCCATCTATTTCAAACTGCAAATTATTGTCGTAAATTACAATGCCATCTATGGTTCATTTGCCACTCTGCCGCTTTTTCTGATCTGGATTAATTTGAGCTGGATGGTTTTTCTGGCGGGCGCCGAGGTTTCCTTCGCCACCCAGAACTGGCGAAGGTACCATCCGGATAAATTGATCCTGACGCCGATTGGCCGTCTGGGCCTGGCCTATGAAATCATTTCGACCATCGCCAAAAATTATCGGCAACATCAGATCACCACCAGAGAAAATCTGGTTATGGCCCTAGGACAACCTGATGCCCATGTCGATGAGATACTGAATGTCCTGACCGATGCCAACTACTTGCATTATGTGGAGGACAAAGGCGGCGGTTACGTACCCTCCGCCCCTCTTGCCGAGATGAACACCCTGAAGATCGGCGAATTGATTATGGGAAAACTCCCGACCTCCCTGGACGCCGACAATCCGGCCATCAAGGCCTTTGAATCGATCCGGAGAAGCCTGGCGGCCGACAAAATACCCCAGACAGGTTAGGCAAAGCGGGGTTTCCTCCAATTTTCATAAACTGCCTTATACAAAAAAAGCCCCGCGAATCGCGGGGGCTTTCAGGGTCAATTACGGAGCGAACAAATTCTATAGCTGACGAACATTAGCGGCTGCCGGCCCTTTCGGTCCTTCGACTATTTCAAAGCTGACCCTGGCTCCTTCAGCGATGGACTTGAACCCATCACTTTCGATGGCCGTATAGTGAACAAAAACATCACTGCCGCCATCCTGCTCGATAAAACCAAAACCCTTAGCATCATTAAACCATTTCACCGTTCCTTCCAACATCTCCAGTGCTCCTTTAATTTTGGTTCACAAAAGAACCGCTAAATAATATCACCGCTCTGTTCTCATAACAGGCGGCAGGAAGCCTGATTGAAAAAAAACGCGCGGCCAATTTAAAGAAATTGGCCGATCAACCCTTATTCAAGCAGGCCTTGTCCAGGGACAAATCCTATCTTATTAAAATTTAAAAAACAACATTTTTGGCAGGTATCTGGATCGGTATGCGTTCGAAAACGGGTCAAATGCAAGAAGAAGCCGAGATTGCTCATCGGATGGTATATCAACAGGTTGCCGACACCGCGGTTCGCCCTTCCCGGACGCCCTGCAAGGCGGCGGAGCCCGATTGTTTCAAATAAAGAACCCGGAAGTCTGAAGCCGGGAGAAAACTTTAAAATGGGTCCTTCCTACTTCTAGATAGCGACTTCTGGATTCTCGCTTGATAATCGATCTGCAATAACTTATTATTTCTTTCCTATCGGATAGTTAAGTTAACTCGGAAAGTCGCGTTATACTGTTAGGGCTTCGGTGCCGATCCCGACATGGGAAACCGGCGCGGCGGCCACCATAAACCGCAAAATGAAGTTTTTCAACGAGCTGCAATAAAGCAACGGTTTCGCGCCCGGTGAACGCTTACATTTTGTCCTTCCATCTGAAAACCGGACAAATGATGTCGACCAGAAAGCGGGACCACAAAACAAGAAAACTAATTAAAATGGGCTGGGTGGCGGTCCTGCTGATCTCGGCCTGGGTTCTTTTTTCGCCATGGGGAGCGGTTCGTCATTACCGGGTCTCGAAAAACCTCAGGCGAATTGAAGCTGCAAACGCCGAACTGCGCGATAATAACCGGCAACTCCGGGAAGAGATCGACCGCTTGCTCAATGATCCGGCATACATCGAGGATATTGCCAGACAGCAGCATGGCCTGCTCCGGAATAACGAGTTCGTTTACCAGTTTCCGAATAAAAAGAAGAGGTAGAAAGCCCGGGCCCGATCAGCCGGCGGATAGAGAGGAAATTATCCAGGCTGCCGCGTCAAGCAGATCCTCGGCGACATGGGCCGGCCGGAACGTTTGCGACGGTCCGATGTAATCCAGTTCGCCCCGGCCATAGCCGCTCAGCACCAGAATCCCGGTGGCCCCGCAGACAGCGGCGGCCTTCAGATCCGACCAGCGATCGCCAACGACATAGGAAGCGGCAAGATCGATGTTATGTTCCCGGGCCGCCCTTAAAAAGAGTCCCGGCTTGGGTTTGCGGCAGTCGCAATCCGCCCGATACCGCTCATCACTGGCCTCCGGATGATGCGGGCAGACATAGATTCCATCGACCGTTGCTCCCGCCGCGGCCAGCATCTCGATCATTTTTGCATGGACCTCGTCAAGCAGCTCGGAGGGAAAATAACCGCGCGCCAATCCGGACTGATTGGTCACCACCAAGACCGGGATACCATGCTCGTTCAACATCCGGATGGCCGCGGCACTCCCCGGCAGGAGAACAAATCGGCTCGGATGGTTTACATAACCCATCTGTTCGTTTATCGTCCCGTCGCGGTCGAGAAACACCGCCGGCCTTTTCTTCGCGATTTTGCTCAATCCCGCTTCTCCCGTTGCTCGCCAAGCAGCTTTTCGACCGCCTCGGCCACCTCCTCCACCCCGATATCGTTCATGCACTGGAAATCCGATTTACAGTGCGTTTTGAAACAGGGCTGGCAGGTCATCTTTTTCTGAATAACCACGGCCCGTTCGGAAAAAGGCCCGGTGGCGACCGGATCGGTTGACCCGAATATCGCCACCATGGGCGTATTCCGGGCGGCCGCTACATGCATCAGACCCGAATCATTGCTGACAAAACCGTCGCAGACCCCGATCAGGGCCATAGCCTCGGCCAGAGAGGTATTGCCGGCCAGATCGATGACATTTTCCGGGGCAAAACTCCGGATCGCCCCGGCGGTCGCTGCATCGGCCGCGGTCCCGAATACCGGAATCACCGCGTCAAGTTTGTCGGCCAGAAGCCCGGCCAGCCGTCCGTAACGTTCCACCGGCCAACACTTGGCCGGACCATACGCGGCCCCGGGATTAAAACCGATCACCGGGCGCCCCGAAAAACCCGAAACAAACTCCCGGGCCCAAATCTCAACCTCTGGAGAAAGCCGCAAAAACAGCTGATCGGGACCGGGGGCAAG
Source organism: Desulfobulbales bacterium (assembly GCA_029210665.1). Lineage (GTDB taxonomy): Bacteria > Desulfobacterota > Desulfobulbia > Desulfobulbales > JAGXFP01 > JAGXFP01. Next base: position 7,629 of record JARGFN010000048.1, on the reverse strand, counting down.
ACCGAGTCCCCGGCACAACTCCTGATAATAATGGACCTGATGGAGCTTACGCACTCCCGGATCGATCCTTACCGGATGGGTCAGCAGCAATCGCCGCGCATCCCTGATATAACCGGCCCGAACCGGGATGCCGGCCAGAAAGGCAAGCAGGGCCGCTTCAAAGGCATTCTGCAAAAGAATGGCGGCATCGAATTCAGCTCCGGCCAATTCCCGGCCCAGACGCCAAAGCCCCTTTACTCCCCGGTGCTCGCCGGTTTTATTATAGAGAATAACCTCATCCACATGGGGAGAGTTTCGGAATATGTCGGCCACCCACGGATAGGCGAGGATCGCGATATGGGCCCCAGGGAAGTTCTGTCTAACCGTCCGGACCGCCGGGGTAGTCATAACGGCATCGCCGATCCAGTTGGTCGACCGGATCAGGATTTTATTTAGTTGAAGGCCGGACAGTGACATGCGGGTATGGCAACTCCATTATTTTGAACAAATCTGGCATCGACTCCGCGAAAAAGCCATTCTATTGATTTGTTCCGTCCAGTCAAGTTTTTTTATCCTTCGCTTGTCCTTGTTCCTTGCAAAACATCAGGCATAATGTTAAAAGGTTTCGTTTATTTATGTAACGCCAACCGTCTCGTAAAGAGGCAAAAACACACATCCCGCATTTCCCCTCCGGTGCCTGCCAAGCAGGTCGGGACAAAGGGATGGAGGAAAAACCGGAAAAGGAGAGCACCATGTCACACGTTCAGATGAAGGAAATGCTGGAGGCCGGTATGCACTTCGGCCACCAGACCCGCCGCTGGAACCCCAAGATGAAGCCCTATATCTACGGGGCGCGCAGCAAGATCTACATTATAAATCTCGACAAGACCCTGCCCCTCTTCAACCAGGCTTATGATTTCGTCGGGAAAACCGCCGCCAAGGGCGGCACCATCCTCTTTCTCGGCACCAAGAAACAGGCCCAGGAAATCGTCAGGGAAGAGGCGGAACGGTGCGGGATGTTTTACGTCACCAACCGCTGGCTGGGCGGCATGCTGACCAACTTCCAGACCATTCGCAAATCCATCGACCGCCTGAAAAAAATCAAGGCAATGCAGGAAGACGGCTCCATCGATCAGTACAAGAAGAAGGAAAAGCTGATGATGGAGAAAGAGGTGGTTAAACTCGAACGCAACCTGGGCGGCATCGAAACGATGAAGGAACTGCCCAGCGTGATTTTTGTCGTCGATCCCAAGCGGGAAAACATTGCCATTGTCGAGGCGAACCGTCTCGGCATCCCGGTGGTGGCCATTGCCGATACCAATTGCAACCCCGACGGGATCGATTATCCGATCCCGGGTAACGACGACGCCATCAAGGCGATCAGACTGGTCACTTCAAGAATGGCCGATGCCGTTCTCGCCGGCAAAGAACAACAAACCGCCCAGATGGACTCCGGCGAGGCCGAAGTGGTTCCCGAGGCGGTAGCCGCGGCCGAGTCTTCCGCCGAAACCACCGACCGGGCAGAGACGCCGGAGTAAAACGGCCGACCCGCCAACCAAAAACGGCCGGCCGTTCCGCGAATTAAGTCGGGCCGGCCGTTTTTGTGGTCTTTTTAAATAACCGTGGCTTACGCTGCTTTTTTGGCTTCACGCCGGATAGTTGCATAAAAGTCAGACAATTTCAGGAGCATAGCTGTGGAAATAACAAGCAAAATGGTGAAAGAACTCCGCGATAAAACCAATGCGGGCATGATGGATTGCAAAAAGGCGCTGGTCGAAACCGACGGCGACATGGAGAAAGCCGTCGACTTCCTCCGCCAGAAGGGGCTGGCCGTGGCAATGAAAAGGGCCGGCCGGGCCACCAGCGAGGGATTGATCGAAACCTATATCCATGCCGGCGGCAAGCTGGGAGTCATGGCCGAAATAGCCTGCGAAACCGACTTCGTGGCCAAGTCGGATATGTTCCGGGAATTTGCCAAGGATATCGCCATGCATATCGCGGCCAGTAACCCCATCGCCATCAAACGCGAGGAAGTTCCCGCCGACCTGGTCGCCCGGGAAACCGAAATCTTCAAAAACCAGGCCCTTGAGTCCGGTAAACCGGAAAACATTGTCGACAAGATCGTGGCCGGAAAAATTGACAAATACTACTCGGAGATAACCCTCATGGAGCAGAAATTCGTCAAAAACCCCGATCTCACCATTCAGGACCTGCTGAACGAGATCGTGGCAAAGATAGGCGAGAACATCTCCATCAAGAGATTTGCCCGCTTCCAGGTAGGCGCCTGATCCGGCGAAACAAGAGAGAACACGGGAACAACTTGACCGACATCGCATACAAAAGGGTTCTACTGAAGCTAAGCGGCGAAGCTCTGATGGGCAAGGCCGCATACGGCATCCATCCGGAGATGCTTACCTATGTGGCCGACGAGATCGGGGATCTGCTCAGTCTCGGCGTCCAGATCGCTCTGGTAATCGGCGCCGGCAACATCTTTCGCGGCGTCGCCGGCGCTTCGGAGGGCATGGACCGGACCGCCGCCGACAATATGGGGATGCTGGCCACGGTAATCAACAGTCTGGCCTTGAAAGACGCCCTGGAAAAGAACAATATTCCCTGCCGGGTGTTGTCGGCCATCCCGATGCCGACCGTCTGCGAAGCCTATGCGAAACGGACCGCCGTCAATTATCTCGAAAAGGGCCGGGCGGTGATCTTCGCGGCCGGGACCGGCAATCCATACTTCACGACGGATACGGCGGCGGTCCTCCGGGGTCTTGAGATCGAAGCGGACATCATCTGCAAGGCCACCCGGGTTGACGGCGTGTACGACAAGGATCCGCTGGTCCATGCCGATGCGGTCAAGTTCAAGGAACTTGGTTACAGCGAGGTTCTGCAAAGAAGATTGCGGGTGATGGATTCGGCGGCTATATCCCTGGCGAGGGACAACCGCAAAACCATTCTGGTCTTCGACATGAACGAATCCGGCAATATCAGCAAGGCAGTCTCGGGAGAAAAAATCGGTACAATCATCAAGGGGGAATGAAATGAGCGAAGTACTCGAGTCAATGAGCGAAAAGATGGAGAGCAGCATTGACGCCTACAAGCGCGAACTGGCCAGGATTCGAACCGGCCGGGCCTCCACCTCCCTGCTGGAGAGTATCAAGATCGATGCATACGGTTCCCAGATGCCGATCAACCAGGTCGCGACCATAACCATTCCGGAAAGCCGCTTGATTCAGATACAGGCCTGGGACACCCAGCTCCTCGGCCCGATCGAAAAGGCGATCCAGAAAGCCAATCTCGGCTTGAACCCGGTCAACGACGGCAAGCTTCTGCGCGTTGCCATCCCGCAACTGACCGAGGAGCGGCGCAAGGAGCTGGTCAAACAGGTCAAGAAAATAACCGAGGAATACCGGGTCGCCGTCCGTAATTCCCGGCGCGAGGCCATCGACAGCCTCAAAAAACAAAAAAACAACAAAGAGATAACCGAAGACGCGATGTTTGGTTTCCAGGAAGACGCCCAGAAGGAAACCGATAAATTCATCGGCATAATCGACGAACTGATGGCGGTGAAGGAAAAAGAGGTTATGGAGGTCTGATTCCGTTGCCGGCCTATAAAAACCCCGGTTGGCTCTCTCCTGCCGCCAACATTTCAACCTCCGGACCGCGGACCTGCCGATGACAGACTCAGACGAACTCGACCTCGATAATATCCCGTCCCACGTTGCCGTCATCATGGACGGCAACGGCAGGTGGGCCCAGAAACGCGGTCTACCGAGACCTCTCGGCCACAGGCAAGGGGTTGAATCCGTCCAGGCCATTGTCAGGGCCGGCGGCGAACTCGGGGTTAAAATTCTCACCCTGTACGCCTTTTCGACTGAAAACTGGAATCGACCCGCCGCCGAAGTTCAGGCCCTGATGGGACTTCTCAAGAACTTCCTGCAAAGCGAACTCAAGACCATTACCGAAAACAACGTTTCCCTGCGTTGTCTGGGCCAGCGGGAAAGATTACCGGATGAGGTCGGGAACGTTCTTGATGACGCCATCGCCCGGACCGCTGAGAATAGCGGCCTGATTCTCAATCTGGCTTTAAGCTACGGCGGCAGAAACGAAATTGTCCGGGCAATCCGGCAAATCGCCGAAAAATGCCGGCAAGGGGTGCTCGCCCCCGAAGAAATAGACGACAAACTCGTCTCGGCACACCTCGACACGGCCGGCCAAGCCGACCCGGACCTGCTGATCCGGACCGGCGGTGAATCTCGGTTGAGCAACTTCCTGCTCTGGCAGTTATCGTACGCCGAGCTATATATCACCGAGACCCTGTGGCCCGACTTTCGAAAGAAGGACTTTATCGCGGCTCTTGCCGCTTTCCAAAAACGGCAGCGGCGTTTCGGCAAAATCTCCAACCAGGTGGGATAATCTTGAATCGGACAAGAATAGCAACCGGGCTGATCATAAGCGGCGGCTGGCTGGCGCTTTTATTGTACGGACCCTTCTGGCTTTTCTGGTTCACCTTTCTGGTTCTCGGCGCCCTGGCCCTTAACGAATACTTCGCCATGACCCTGGCCGGCAGCAGCCGGCGCGACAAAATAATCGGCACCTTCCTCGGTCTGCTGCCGCTGACCGCCGCTTACGCCGGTAAACCCGAAGCGGTTTCGGCCGGCCTCTTCCTCTCGCTTTTCTTTCTGATCGTCTACAGCTTGACCCGTTACTCGAAACTCAACAACGAGCGGGCGGAACTCAGTGCCTTTGCCCTGATGATGCGGCTCGGTTTCGGGGTGTTTTACGTGGGGTTCAGTTTTTCTCATTTCACTCTGCTGCTGACCCTCACCGAAGGCAAGCATTTACTGATTCTATTGACGGTGATTACCGTTTTTTCCGATTCATTCGCCTACTACACCGGCATGCTGCTCGGCCGCCATAAAATGGCGCCGGCCATCAGTCCCGGCAAAACCGTCGAAGGTCTGCTCGGCGGCCTGGCCGGCAGCATTCTCGGGGCGAACCTCGTCTGCATCTGGTTCTTTCCCTGGTATGGACTGGTCAAAATCACCTTTCTTACCATTTTCATCAGCCTGGTCGGCGTCATGGGCGATCTCACCGAATCGATGATCAAGCGGACCATGGGAGTCAAGGATTCCGGTCATATCCTGCCCGGCCACGGCGGGGTCCTGGACCGCCTCGATTCGTTGATGATCGCGGCCCCGGTTCTTTTCTACCTCCTTGATTTCGGCTTAATCAGCCTCTGATCACAGATTTTTTTGGAAGTAAACAATGGTTAAAAATATTTCCCTGCTGGGCTCAACCGGCTCGATCGGCCGCAACGTCCTGGAAGTGGTACGGCAGTATCCCGACCGCTTTCGGGTCGTAGGATTGGCCGCCGGCCGGAATTTAAGCCTGCTCAGGGAGCAGATCGACGAGTTCGCGCCGGAACTGGTCTCGCTAAGCGACCCGGTTCTGGCCGGGGAACTTAGCCGGAGTCTGCCCCCGGCCTGGCGCAACCGGGTGATGTCGGGCCCGGCAGGCAACGAGCGGGTTGCCGTGATCCCGGCGGCCGAGATGGTCGTTTCGGCCATCGTCGGCGCCGCCGGCCTGACCCCGACCCTGGCGGCCATCCGGGCCGGCAAGGATATCGGCCTCGCCAATAAGGAGACCCTGGTCATGGCCGGCGATCTGGTCATGCAAGAGGTTCGCCGCCACAAGGTCAGGCTTCTCCCCATCGACAGCGAACACAGTGCCATAAATCAGGGCCTCGACGCCGGCCGCCGCGAGGATGTCGCCCGGCTTATCCTGACCGCCTCGGGCGGTCCCTTTTTCGCGACCGACGCGAAAGAACTCGACAAGGTCACTCCGGAACAGGCCCTCGCCCACCCCAACTGGGACATGGGCGACAAGATATCCATCGACTCCGCCACCCTGATGAACAAGGGCCTTGAGGTCATCGAGGCGCGCTACCTGTTCGATATCGAAGTGGACAGGATCGAAGTCCTGGTTCACCCCCAGTCGATCGTGCACTCGATGGTCGAGTACCGGGACGGTTCATTCATCGCCCATCTGGGCATTCCGGATATGAAAATCCCCATCGCTTACGCCCTGGCCTTTCCGGAACGGTTGGAGCTTAACCTGCCGCGCCTCGATCTGGCCGCCGCCAGTCTGGAATTTCACCAGCCCGACCTGGCTAGATTTCCGGCCCTGGGACTTGCCTATGAAGTATGCCTTTCGGGCGGGGTCGCGCCGGCCGTTTTCAACGCCGCCAATGAAGTGGCGGTGGCGGCGTTCCTCGACAGGCGGATCAGCTTTACCGGAATCTCGAAAATCGTCGCCGAGACGGTCTCGCAATTCAACCCCGGCCAAACCGTCGATCTGGACACCATCCTGACCGCGGATCGGGACGCCCGAATCCGAGCCGAATTGCTGGTTGACTCGGTCCAATTCAATCTCCATAATTAAAAGAACTTACCATGAACTCAATAATCTCCTTCATCATCGTCCTCGGCCTGTTGATCATTGTCCATGAATTCGGCCATTTTATCCTGGCCAAACTGTTCAATGTCAAAGTTCTCAAATTTTCCATCGGTTTCGGGCCGAAAATGTTTGGCCGCCGCTACGGGGAAACCGAATACCTGATCAGCGCCTTTCCCCTCGGCGGCTACGTAAAGATGTTCGGCGAACAGCGCGATGAAGAGATCCCGGCCAGGGAGGAGGAACGTTCCTTTTCGGCCAAACCGGTCTGGCAGCGCTTTTGCATCGTCGCCGCCGGGCCGGTTTCCAATCTTTTGTTCGCGGTCTTTCTGTTCTTCATGATCTTCGCCATTGCCGGCCTGCCCACCCCGGTCGACAATACGGTTATCGGCGCGGTCACGGCCGCCTCGCCGGCCGAAACGGCCGGACTCAAGGCCGGCGACCGGATTATTTCGATCAACGGCAAGAAAACCGACGAATGGATGGAAGTGGCCAATCTGATCGCCAACAGCGAAGGCAAACCGGTGGAGCTGCTAATCGAGCGGCAGGGCGAACGGCTGGCGATCACCGGCCATCCCGATTTCACGCCAAGCCGTAATATTTTCGGCGAGGAGATCGAGAAACGCTATATGCTGGGAATTTCCCGCAGCCAGGAGGTCATCTACGAGAAGGTCTCTCTCTGGGAGGCGATCAAGGGCGGATTCGCCCAAACCTGGACTCTGATCTATCTGACCATTATGGGCATCGTCAAGATGATCCAGGCGGTGATCCCGGCCAGCGAACTGGGCGGACCGATCATGATCGCCCAGCTGGCCGGCAAGCAGATGGAAGCCGGCTGGATAAATCTAATCTATTTCATGGCCTTGATCAGCGTCAACCTCGGCATTCTGAACCTGCTGCCGATCCCGATCCTGGACGGCGGCCATCTGATGTTCTTCTCCTACGAAGCCCTGCTCCGCCGGCCCATGTCGCAGAGGACCATGGAGATCTGCCAGCAGATCGGCCTGGTGATCCTGGTTACCCTGATGGTCTTCGTCTTCTATAACGATCTCGTCCGGCTGTTTACCTGAAAAAGTCCGGACCCGGACCATAAGGGCATAAGTTTCGTACGGGCAGACAAGCTGCTCAACTCAGCTTTACACCCACAGGGCATAAGTTTCGTACGAGCAGACAAGCTGCTCAACTCAGCTTTAT
>JARGFN010000248.1 GCA_029210665.1 Desulfobulbales bacterium | reverse complement strand
GCGGACTTCGTCATAATGCTGAAAAGCGGCGCCGCCTTTCTTGCCGATGACGACCAGAGGCTGGACGGCGAGAGGGACAACGAATTTGATTTTACCGGCAGCGGCCTGCTGGCCGGGACAAGTATTATCTTCTAAGACTGCCGGCGGGCTGATTTCGGCCCGGCCTGGGCATCAATCGCCTCGCGCAGCCACTCCTCGACCTGGGAGCTGGTCGGCAGCTTTCCTGAACATTTGACCTCGCCGTTGATCAACAGGGCCGGGGTCCGGGTGATCCCGTAACGGCCGATCTCGTCCGGATCGTGAACCTGGAAGACATCGGCTCCGATGCCCATCACGCTCATCGCCTCGATCACCACGCTCTGGAGATTGTTGCAGCTGACGCAGCCCGGGCCCAGGACCCGGATCACCAGGTCGCCGCCGCCCTCCGCTGCCCGGCCGCCCTTCAGCCGGTCAAACTCCCGGGCCAGGGCCTCGCGGTACTCTTCCTCCATGCCCGGGGGGATATAATTCTGCCCGGCGACCGTTTCATATAAGCGGCCGACCGCCTCTTCGGGGTCGAGATCCGGTTCGGCGAGAAGCCGGTTCACCGCGATATCGAAACCGACCAGGCCGACCGTGGCCCGGCCGATCCTGATCTGCCGCTGAACCGGGGCGTCGTTTACTTCAGCCAACTTTCCACCTCGCTTCCGGTCGGGGCCCGGCCGACGCATTTGACCGCGCCGTCAATCACCACCGCCGGGGTGGACAGCACCCCGTGCCTGGCCATCTCCTGAAAGTCGCTGACCTTCTCGATCGTGGCCTCGATTCCCGCGGCTTTCACCGCCTCCCGGACGATCTCCTCGGTTTCCGCGCATTTGGCGCAACCCGGTCCCATCACCTTGATCTCCATCTTATCTACTCCTTTAAATCGTTTTTTTAATATCCAGCAAAGGCGTGCCGTTCAAAACATCGACCCCGGACACCTCGATTATATTACCCTTGATGCCGAGAACCTTCAGCTCCGAGACGGCGATGGGGTTGGGCCGCATCGGGCTTCTGGTGCTAAACACCCCGTGCAGCCCCCGGCTCCTGTCGCCGCGCGGATAGACCTTCAGCACATCCCGCTTCGCCTCGTGCAGCCAGAACAGGGCGACCAGGGTCTGGCCCGGTTTGATATCGGCCATCGCCTCCAGGTATTCGGGGAAGACCTCCAGGGTGCCGGTCTCGGTCGATTCTGTATAATTCTTGGGGGTCTCGGCGCGGCTCTTCAGCCGGCAGTGGATGACCCCGATCGGGGTCAGGGTGATCGGTTCGCGCTCGGTCATGGCAATCGCCTTATTTTCAGATGATCAGATTAAAAAGGTAGCCGACCAAGAGGATACCACAGCCGACCACCCCGACAAAAGTCCCGATCAGTCTCGGCTTCAGAACCTTGCGCAGGATCACCACCTCCGGCAGGGAGAGGGCGATGACGCTCATCATGAAGGCGAGCACCGTGCCGAGTGCGGCGCCTTTTTCCAGAAGGGCGTGGATGATCGGTACGATCCCCGCCGCGTTGGAGTACATCGGAATACCGAGGACCACCGCCGCCGGCACCGACCACCAGGCCCCCTTGCCCATGATCGAGGCCATAAAGCCTTCCGGTACGTAGCCGTGAATGGCGGCGCCCACCGCGATACCACCGACCACATAGATCCAGACCTTGCCGACTATATCCTTGACCGCCTCCCACCCCCGGCCGAGCCGCCGCGACCAGGAAAGGCGTTCATCCGGGACCTCGTTGGCATCGGTGCGCATCGTCAGGACCCACTCCTCGATATGGTTTTCCATGCCGAGACGGCCGATGGTCCAGCCGGCGACAATCGCCACCAGCAGCCCGGTAACCAGGTACAGGGCGGTGATCTTCCAGCCCAGCAGGCCGTAAAGGAGGACCAGGGCGATCTCGTTGACCATCGGCGCCGCAATCAGGAAGGAGAAGGTCACCCCCAGGGGGACGCCGGCGGTAACGAAACCGATAAAGAGGGGCACCGCCGAACAGGAGCAGAACGGAGTGACGATGCCAAGCCCCGCCGCCAAGACATTACCGACCGATTCCCGTTTGCCGGCCAGAATCTTCCGGGTCCGCTCCGGAGTGAAAAAAGTCCGGATGATCCC
>JARGFN010000047.1 GCA_029210665.1 Desulfobulbales bacterium | reverse complement strand
AAGTGCCCTTGGGGTGCCGCGTTGGCAACTTGTTGATATACCATCAGTATTATCATCATCGTTGCCGCCTTGCATCTGCACCGTTCTCGAACGCTGACGGATTCAGGTAAACTTATTGCAAGGCCGGCAAACTTACGAAAAACCGATTTTAGTCACATTCCGGCGGCAATCGGGAAAGTTTCGAAAAAACAAACAAGACTCGACCCGGCGCTGACCATGACTCCAAAGTGGGCGATCGCATTTATAAATATATGTAATCATGGCCAATCTATAACAATTTCACCGGGTTGGCAAGATATGTTTGATGAGTTCGCAAAAGTCGGCAAAGATAATAAGCGCACCTCGACATGCTTTGCCTAACGTTAAATCAGCGGGTTAGTCCGCTGACTCTGCGCCGGTAAGTTTCCCCGCTCATCCCGAGCCTCTTGAAGGAAGGGTTTTCAAAAAGGACAGGAGCCAAGAGTCAGGAAGCCCCAGCAAGTATTTGGCCGCGCCGATGATTTTACCTTGACACTCCAGAGGGCTGACCGTAAATTTTAAATTTAGTCGCAATCACGGCGGAAAGCGGCCCGAAGCGGCAATAGAAGTAAATATCGGAGGCAACCACAAGATGCGCAGCGATTTAATGAAGAAAGGGCTGGAGAGAGCGCCACACCGTTCTCTTTTAAAGGCCATCGGCTACACCGATGAAGAGATCCGCCGCCCCCTGATCGGGGTCGGACACGCCCATAACGAGATCATCCCCGGCCACGTCCATCTGGACCGGATTCTCGAGGCGGTAAAGACCGGAATCAGGATAGCGGGCGGCACCCCGATCGCCTTCGGGACCATCGGGGTCTGCGACGGCATCGCCATGAATCATCCCGGCATGAAATACTCCCTGGCCAGCCGGGAAATCATCGCCGATTCGGTGGAGATCATGGCCCAGGCCCATCCCTTCGACGCCATGGTCCTGATCCCCAACTGCGACAAGGTGACGCCGGGCATGCTGATGGCCATGCTCCGGGTCAACATTCCGGCCCTGATGGTCAGCGGCGGGCCGATGCTGACCGGCCGCTTCAAGGGCAAAGATGTTCATCTGGTCAGCGTTTTCGAAGGAGTCGGCCAGGTCAAGGCCGCGACGATGAGCGAAGAGGACCTGGCGGAATTGGAAAACGCCGCCTGCCCCGGCTGCGGGTCCTGCGCCGGGATGTTCACCGCCAACTCAATGAACTGCCTGGCCGAGGCAATCGGCCTGGCCCTACCCGGCAACGGCACCATCCCGGCAGTGGCCGCCGCCCGCATCCGCCTGGCCAAGGAAGCCGGCATGGCGGTCATGCATCTTCTTGATAAACAGATCAGACCGCGGGATATCGCCACGTCCGCGGCCTTCGACAACGCCATGGCCGTCGACATGGCTCTCGGCTGCTCGACCAATACCGTCCTCCACGTCCCGGCCATCGCCAAGGAGGCCGAAGTCGATCTTCCCCTGACCAGATTCAACGAGGTCAGCCTGAAGACCCCGCATATCTGCAGCCTGATTCCCGGCGGCCCCCACAGTCTTCAGCAGCTCGACGAGGCGGGCGGGGTGCCGGCGGTCATGCGCGAACTGATTTCATCGGAGGGCGGCCTTAACCTGGAAGTAATGACCGCGACCGGCAAGTCCCTGAAGGAAAATCTGGCCCGCGCGGAGGTCCGGGACCGCGAAGTGATCAGGCCGGTTACCAATCCTTACCACAAAGAGGGCGGCATCGCGGTTCTTTACGGCAATCTCGCCCCGGACGGCGCGGTGGTCAAGCAGTCGGCGGTGGTTAACGAGATGCTTCGCCACAGCGGGCCGGCCCGGGTCTACGACTCCGAGGAGGAGGCCCAGAACGCCATCCTGGGCGGCAAAATAAAAAGCGGCGACGTGGTGGTCATCCGTTATTGCGGCCCCAAGGGCGGCCCCGGCATGCCGGAGATGCTCTCTCCCACCTCGGCGATTATCGGCATGGGGTTGGGGGGCAGCGTGGCTTTGATCACCGACGGCCGCTTCAGCGGCGGCACCCAGGGGGCCTGTATCGGCCATGTTTCGCCGGAAGCCGCGAATGGCGGGCCGATCGGCCTGGTCGAGGAGGGCGATACGATTTCGATCGACATAACCGGGCGCAACATAAGCCTTGCGGTGGACGATGCCGAACTGTCCCGGCGCAGGGATGCCTGGCAGTCTCCTCCCCCAAAAATAACCAGCGGCTACGTGGCGAGATACGCCAGGCAGGTAACCTCCGGCAGCACCGGCGCCGTCTTGAAAGATTAAACCAGCTTTTGCAATCACTTCAGCCACCATACCGCCCTTTTTGCAGAGCAGGCGGCGCGTTTTTACTACTCTTTCTGGCGGTTTCCGCCTGTTTTGTCGAGCGGGGCAATGCCCTGGAAAACCCCACCGAACCGTGGACTCTCGAAGCGGACCGGATAACCTACCGGGAGTCTCCCGAGGAGGTCAACGCCGAAGGCAATGTCGTAATGCGCCGCCGGGAAAAAGATTCCGCCATCCCCCTGCTGCTGAAAGCGGATTCCGTATCCTATCTGGTCGAGAAAGCGCAAATCGATGCAGCCGGCGACGTAATCATCAAAGAAAAAAGCGGCACGATTGCCGCCGCCGACGCCCGCCTGAATTTACGGGAGCGGACCGGCAGACTGTCCGCCACCACCATCACCCTGGCCGACCAGGAAATGATGTTCAGCGGCAAGCTGGCCGAAAAGACCGGCGAAGCAAGATACATCTTCCACGACGGCCGAGTAACCTCCTGCCGGACCACCGGCGACGAGGCGCCGGACTGGTCGATCAACTGGAAGAAAGCGGATATCACCATTGACGGCCTGGCCCGTCTCAAACACGCCACCTTCAAGGTAAAGAAGGTTCCGCTGCTTTACATCCCCTATCTGGTGCTGCCGGCCAAGGTCACTCGCCAGACAGGCTTCCTGTTTCCCGAGTTGTCTCATTCCAGCCGGGACGGGACCGCTCTGCTCGCCCCCTTCTTCTTAAATCTCTCCCCCAGCAGCGACCTGACTTTCTATCCGGGTTATTACGAAAAAAGGGGGGTGTTCGGCGGCTTGGAATTCCGCCATGTATTCAATGACGATTCCGCGATCACCCTGGCCGCCAACTATCAGCGGGACCGCACCGAAGACCAGGGGCCGCCGGGCAGCGACGACGATTATCGCCGCGACGGTTATCCGCGAACCGAACACGACCGGTACTGGCTGCGCGGCAAGGCCGACCACTACTTCAGCCCCGGCCTGGCGCTGCATCTCGATATCGATACGGTTTCCGACCAGGATTACCTCCACGAATACCGGGACGGCATCACCGGCTTTTCCGAGAACAACCGTGACTTCCTCGGCGCGTTCAATCGCGGCCTCCAGGAAGCCACCCTGAATTTCCGGGAATCGATTCTGCAATTGACCGGACACGGCGAACTTAGCAACGGCGGCATCGAGGTTCGTTATGCGGACAATGTTTTGAGCGATTATACCGGCGCCGAAGAGGCCCAGACCCTGCCCCGGATCCTTTTCGGCAGCCGGCAGCCGCTTGCCGATCTGCCCTTGAGTTTCAGCTGGAATTCCGAATACGTCCATTATCGGCCGGAGGAAGGGATCGGTTATCAACGCCTTGATCTGCAACCCGGCCTGGTCATGCCCATTCCGCTCGGCCCCCTGATTGAAGGCTCCATCATCGGCGGCTTCCGGGAAACGGCCTACAGAATTGAAAACGTCAACCTGCCGGCGGCCGGGAACTCGGCCTTTACCAGAAACCGCAATTCCCTGGATTTCACCACGAACATCGCCACCGTTCTGTCCCGCGATTTTTCGATCAATAACGAACAGCGGCTCACCCACGCCTTCCGTCCCAATCTGCGCTACAGTTATCAGGAAAACGGAGATCAGAGCGATCTTCCCGGTCTGGACAATGTCGACCGGCTCAAGGACGACAACCGTCTTACCGTTGAGCTGAACAATTACTTCCGGACAGGCAAAAGCGGTCCGCCAAGCCTCCCCGACCGGCAGATCGGCCATCTTAAATTAAGTCAATCCTACGATCTTGCCGAGGCAAGACGCGACCCCGCCGCTCCCGACGATAAACGCCGGCCATTTTCCGACCTGGCCCTTGATCTGGAAATATCACCGCTGAACCGCCTTTTTTTCCGTTACCAGACCGCCTTGACCGTATACGGCAACGGCATAAGCCGTTACAAGCTGGAAAGCAGATACAGCAACAGCCGCCAGGACAGCCTGGTCATCGACTACGATTACGTCAAGGGCGCGGCCAGGAACCTGAATCTTTCCTCCAGATTGCGGTTGACCGCCGATTTATCGGCCGCCTACAGTACAACCAGATCGCTGCTCCTTGACCACACCACCGGCGAAACGGTAAGTCTGATCTTCACCTCGCAGTGCTGGGAAATGGAACTGGCCAGCATTAAGGATTCCGAAGATCGGCGGGTTATGCTGACCTTCTCACTGACCGGAATCGGCAAGGCCTTCGAGGCTAGAAAATCGGGAGTCTAGCTCCAAAAATGAACGCGATGAGCGACCAATCCGCCAAAACTTACATCGATGTTTTCAACGGCGACGGTGACGGTATCTGCGCCCTGCATCAGCTCAGAATGGCTTCACCCCGTCCCGCCGCGACCCTGCTGACCGGGGTGAAGCGGGACATCCGGTTGCTGGCGCGTTTGGCCGGCGTCGAAAATGCGCTGATCACCGTTCTGGATCTTTCCCTGGACGGCAACCGCCCCGACCTGGAGAAACTGCTCGTCACCAATCGGGTCCTCTACATCGACCACCATTTTGCCGGCAAGATCCCGGAATCGCCCAATCTTAAAGCCCACATCGATCCGGCCCCGGAAACCTGCACCTCGCTGATCGTTGATCGTCTACTGGACGGCCGCTTCCGCGACTGGGCGATTATCGGCGCCTATGGCGACAATCTCCATCGGGCCGCCCGGGAGGCGGCCGCCGGCATCGCCCTGGACGAAGGGGAACTTGCCATTCTGCGGGAACTTGGCGAACTATTGAATTATAACGGTTACGGCCGCACGATCGAAGACCTTCATTTTCACCCGGCCGAACTCTACCAATCATTGAAAAAATATCGGAATCCCTTAGATTTCTGGCATTCTTCGCCGAAATTGAATAAACTTCGGCACGGTTTCGCGAACGACATGAAAAAAGCCCGGCAATTCGAACCGTACCGGGCAAGCAAGGTTGGCGTAATTTTCCGGTTTCCCGATTCGGCCTGGTGCCGCAGGGTAGCCGGGGTCTTTATCAACGAGAAGGCCCGGGAACGGGAGGAACTGGCCCATGCCCTGTTGATGGATAACGGCGATGCCACCAGCATGGTCAGCGTCCGGGCGCCTGTGGGCCGCCGGACCGGCGCGGACCAGCTGTGCCGCTCCTTCCCAACCGGGGGGGGACGGCCAGCCGCCGCCGGCATCAACCGGCTGCCGGACGAGATGCTGAACCGATTTTTTAATGAATTCGACGAGGTTTTCTGATGAAGGGCAAGAAAGCAAACAAGATCCGCCGGCTTTTTCTCATAGCGGCCGCCGTTATGATCTTGCTGTTTATCCACGCCGCTGCCGTTGCGGGGCCGGACAAAGCAAAACCGCTGGCGGCCGAGCTGGTCGAGGACGGGCAGTCCATCGATCTCGACAGTTCCCGCTACCGGGAACTCTTTGCGGAACTGCAAAAAGATCACGGCTTCGATGACCGGGAGTTGCGGGAACTGTTTGCCGGCGTTGCGATATTGAAACGCCCCCTGGAACTGATGGACCGCCAGTGGGAAGCGCGGCCCTGGCACGAGTACTATCCCCGCTTCATAACCGCCCAGACCATCAACGAGGGACGCAAGAAACTGAGTAAGCACAAAACCCTTCTAGACCGGGTCGAAAAAGAGTTCGGCGTTGAACGGGAGATCATCGTGGCGATCTGGGGAATTGAGAGCAGGTACGGCACTCACAAGGGGGCGTTCAATATGTTCAGGACCCTGAACACCATGTTCGACGCCTATCCGCGCCGCCGCGACTTCTACCGCCAACAGTTGATCAGCTACCTGCTCCTTTGCCGCGAAAACGACATCGACCCGCGCCGGATCACCGGCTCCTACGGGGGGGCCTTCGGCCAGACCCAGTTCATCCCGTCCAGCTTCCGCGAATACGCGGTCGATTTCGACAACGACAACCGCCGGGACGTCTGGGCTTCGATCCCGGACATTCTGGCCAGCATCGCCAATTATCTGCACCGCTACAACTGGACCTTCGCCGCCCCCGTCTACCTGGATATCGGCAAGGAATTAAAGGGGGATAAACTGGAAGAAGCATACAAAAAGGGGCGTAAAGGACTCGTCCCCTGGCGCGAGGTCATGGCCATCCAGAAAGTACCGATGCTTCCCCCGCCCGGCGACCGGGATGTGACCATCGTCGGCTTGGAACTTGAGGACGGCGCCATGCGATATCTGGCCGGTTATCCCAATTTCCAGGCCATAACCCGGTGGAACAATTCGAACAGCTATGCCATGGCGGTTACCGAGCTGGCGGACCGGTTCAAGGATTGATGGCGTCGCAAAAACTCCGATCTCCTGCGTCGTGGCGCACCCCAAGGGCACTTCCTGCGGGGCGCATTTTTTCTCCTTCGGCATACCATATGTATGGCCTCGGTCGCAAAAATACGCCACTCCTTGCATATCGGACTTTTTGCTTAGCCATCCCGTGACTTGCGGCCCCATCGAGGATTAATAACTCTCCAGGATCTTCCTGACCAGATTGCCGTCGGCCGCACCACCGAAATTGGTCATGATCGGTTTCATGGCCTGCATCTTGTTGGCATAATCGGCAAAGTCGATATTAGCGGCGATCCACGCTCTGATCTCGGCCTCGGTAGGCTGTTTGGGCAGGTAGCTTTCCAGCGCCTCCAGATAAGCGGAACCACCCGTCCCCTTCGCCGCCATCATTTCATTTTCCGATTTGACCAGCTTGCGAAGCACACCCCGCACTTCCTGATCGGTCAACTCCTTATTGGGCTGCCGGGCGAATTCTCCCAGAATGATACGCAGGGTCGAAGTCCTGGCCGTATCCCTGGCCAGCATGGCCTTTTTCAGATCGGCCTTGATCTTTTCCTGTAAGGTCATCTCAATCCTCTTTTGCTTAGGGACCCGGAAAAATCGGACTACCAGCCATCCGGATCGATAATCTTGTTTTTAACGGCGAAACGAAAAAGGTCCATCGGGGTGCGGGACTTGGTCTTGCCCATGATATTGGCCCGGTGTTTTTCAACCGTTTTAGGGCTGAGGCAAAGCAGGTCGGCGATTTTCCTGTTGGTTGAACCGTTAAGTACCAACCGAAGAATCTGAAACTCCCTGGAACTCAAAGCGCCCGGCCGGGGGGACGGTCCCGACTTGTCTTTAATCCTGTCCGGCTCGTAGTCCCGGCCCAGAAAACCCTTTACCACCGCCTGGTTTACGTCCGGCCCCAAATAGTACTTGCCCTTCCGAACCTGTTCGACGGCCTCGACCAGGCAATCCACCCGGGACGATTTCAGGACATAACCGATAGCGCCGCTATTGAACGCCTGATGAATGAAGGAAACTTCCTTGTGCATCGTAAAGAAAACAATCTTCACTTCCGGGGAAATATCGAGGAACAGCGGACAGAGATCAAGGCCGTTGATATCGGGCAGGGAGATGTCCAGAATAATCACATCGGGCCGCAAATCCCTGACCTTATCCAAGGCCGCTTTGCCGGAATGAGCCTCGCCGACGACCGCCATGTTTTCCTTGCCGGCGAAAAGATGCTTAACCGCCTCAAGCACCAGCGGGTGGTCTTCAACGATCACGATACGTGTCATACCTCACCCCCGCTCCGTCAATAATCGATTGGCAACAATATCGCCGGCGTTACAAAAAAAACAAACAGCGCTCACTTCTTCAATTGACGACAAAAGTTCATCAACAGAACGATTTCTCCTTCCAGAACCCGAAGCCGCTTGGCGCCCTTTGCCGGATCCCTCGATTTTGCCGCCTCTTCAAGATGATCGGCGGCAGCCATCAGGGGATGCGCGGCAAGGACCGCCGCCCCACCTTTTATGAAATGCGCTTCCCGGCGGACCGTCTCGTAATCGGCAGCGGTGAGCGCGCCGGAGAGGGCCGCCAGCCGGCGGTCGGAATTCTCCAGAAAGTCGTGGAGGAGTTCCAGCACGATCCCCTGGTCGCCGCCAAACATGTTGACGCAGCTCCTGAAGTCAAGCGGCCCGGCGATATCTTTTTTCCCGCTACGCCGGGAAGAAGGTGCCGGATCGATTAATTTGCCAGTCATTCCCAGCCCGATCCATTCAAATGGTTCGCGGACGAATATCCGCCGATACGGCCTTGCGCGTCTGCCGTTAAACGGTGAAGTATAATACCCCCAAGCAGTTCCGCAAGCGGAAGGTTGAGATATTCCTGAATCCGTGAGCGTTCGAGAACGGCGCAGATGCAAGGCGGCAACGATGTTGATAATACTAATGGTATATCAACGAGTTGCCAACGCGGCAGATGCGCCGTTCTCGGGCGCCCCGCAGGGCGGCGGGGTGAATCGAGGCGACTCAGTGAAAAGACCGTTATTTTACGTAACAACGTACTGATAAAGCAAAATCCCCCGCTAAGCCGTCACGGATTCAGGATATTATCTTCCAAAATAAGCGGTTGTATGCTTAATTAAATACCTGAATTCAAGATCGAAGTACAACAAGAAATTTCCCGAGACGAAATCAGGGAAATCGAATACCAAACCGGCGGAGGCGCTCTTGCAAGTTTCCCCCCCTATTCTGCGCGGCTCGAAGACCACATCCTCCTTGCCTTGCCGCCCGACGACGGCGATCGTCATTTGCGCCTTACTGCTGATCTTGTCCCCGAAGCCGGCCAGCGGAGGGCTACCGCTGTACATCCAGGAAGGGCGGGAATCTTATCCTCTGGGTAAACATCTGGAAATCCTCGAAGATCCCGAAGGAACCCTGACCCTGGCGCAGGTCAGCGAAGCGCCATTTACCTCGCAATTCATCGCCACCGAAGACAACAACCCCAATTTCGGTTTCACCGATTCGGCCTACTGGATAAGATTCTCCCTGCGGGCCCAACCCGCCGCCGCTGCAAACTGGCTGCTGGAAGTGGGTTATCCTCTTTTCGATCATATCAGCATCTTCCTGCCGTCCGGCGCCGGCGGCTACCGCGAAAAAACAACCGGCGATCTCTTGCCCTTTAACGAGCGGGAAATTCTCCATCGCTATTTTGTCTTCCGCATCCCTCCGGCCGGCCTGACCGGCCGCCCGATCTATCTCCGCTTCCAGAGCGAGAGCACCATGAACATCCCCTTGCGCCTGATCAGCGAGCAATCCTTCACCCGGGAGGACCACAATGCCCAGTTCGGGCTCGGCCTTTATTACGGTTCGATCCTGCTGATGATCGTTTACAGCCTTCTGATGTGGTTCACCATCCGCGACAAAAACTATCTGTACTATATGTTCTTCATAACCAGTTTCGGTCTCTTTCAGATGGCGATGAACGGTTCGGCCTATGAATATCTCTGGCCCGGCCTGGTCCGGTGGAACAATCTCTCGGTCCCGATTTTCGTAGCGCTTTCGGCCTTGGGAGTCGGCATGTTCACCAGGTCATTCCTGACCACCAGGGAATACCTGCCAAGATTCGACAAGGTCATCATCATCCTGAATATCCTATGCATATTCCCGGTGGCCGCCGCCCTGGCCGGCCGATATCCCCTGGCGATAAAAACAGGTTCCCTGCTTGCCCTGATCCTGATGATCGCCAGTGTGTTAAGCGGCATTTTCTGCCTGATAAAAAAATATCGCCCGGCCCGGTATTTCATGGTGGCCTGGTCGATGTTTTTTGCCGGCGTCATCATCAGCGCCCTTCGGGCCTTCGGGGTGCTGCCGGCCAACTTTTTGTCTCTTTACGGTCCCCAATACGGTTCCTCGCTGACCATGCTGCTCCTGGCCCTGGCCCTGGCCGACCGGGTCAATCTCATGAAGAGCCGCACCGCCGAAGCCGAGAAAAAATACCAGACCATTTTTGAAAACGCCAACGAAGGGATTTTCCGAACCACCCCCCAAGGCCGAATAACCATGGCCAACCAGGCCCTGGCCGAAATTTTCGATTATGCCTCCCCGGCTGAAATGTTTGAAGCGGATCCCGATCTCAACCGGCTGTATGTCAATCCGGAACGAAGAGGGGAGCTTTTACTGGAACTTGAAAAAAACGGCTCGGTGGCAAATTTTGAAGCCCGGATGTACAAAAAAGACCGGCAGTCGATGATCGACATCTCGATCAACGCCCGCGCTACCGCGGATGCCAACGGCGAACTGCTCTATCTCGACGGCATGCTGACCGATATCACCGCCAAAAAGAGGGCGGAAGAGCTGCGGGTCGCCCGGGATGTCGCCGAATCGGCCAATCGGGCCAAAAGCGAGTTCCTGGCCAACATGAGTCACGAGATCCGCACTCCGATGAACGGCATCATCGGCATGACCAGTCTGCTTTTAAGCTCCGACCTGGAACCGAAACAACGGGATTTCGCCCGGACCATCAAGACCGGCGCCGATGCCCTGCTGGCGATCATCAACGACATTCTCGACTTTTCGAAGATCGAGGCCGCCAGGCTCGACCTGGAGGAGATCAATTTCGACCTGCGGCATACCATGGAGGACATCAATGACATTCTGGCCCTGCGGGTCCGGCAAAAAGGCCTGGTGCTGACCTGCCGGGTTGACCCGGGGGTGCCGTGCCTGCTTGTCGGCGACCCCGGCAGGCTTCGCCAGATAATTCTCAACCTGGCCGGCAATGCCGTAAAATTTACCGAAAAAGGCGCAATATCGGTAAAGGTTGCCATCCGCGAAGACCGGGGTTCCGAGGTTATGCTGCGCTTCACGGTCAGTGATACCGGGGTCGGCATCCCGCCGGAACTGTGCGATTCCCTGTTCAGCCCCTTCACCCAGGCCGACTCCTCCACCACCAGGAAATATGGCGGGACCGGCCTCGGGCTTTCCATCTCCAGACAGCTTACCGAAATGATGGGCGGCGAAATAGGCGTGGAAAGCTCCGGTGAACAGGGGTCGACCTTCCGGTTTACCGCCAAGTTCCGCAAGCAGTCATCCGGCAGGGATGCGGCCGCAACCAGCCGGGAGCCGGCGGATCTGGCGCGCTGCCGCCTGTTGATCGTCGCCGCCAACGAGACAAGGCTCGATCTTCATCAGCTCAGGAATATCATCGCATCCTTGGGCTGCCAAGACCTCACGGCGGCCTCAAACGGAGAAACCGCCCTGAATTTGTTGCGGGAAGCGGCCCAGGCCGGCGCCCCTTTCAAACTGGCCATCCTCGATACGCAATTAGCGGAAATGGACGGAGAATCGTTGGGAACCGCGATCAGGGAAGACCCGCTGCTCAACGCTACCAGGCTTATCCTGATGACTTCCAGCGGTAATCGCGGCGATGCGGCCCGGCTGACGGCAAAAGGTTTTTCCGCCTATCTGACCACGCCGGTAACGGATACGATCCTCAAAAATTGTCTGGACAAGGTCCTCCATGACCGCCGATCGCCGGGAACCGAGGCGGGAAAACTGATCACCCGCCATTCCCTCGCCGAAGAACTCAGAAACAAAATCGTCGCGGCCGCGCCCTCTGAAGGGCATCAACTCCAGAGGCCAGGGCGCCGCACATCGGCAGGCGAAATCAGAATCCTGGTGGTCGAGGACAACCCCATCAACCAGAAAGTCACCCTGGCCATTCTCGATACGCTGGGCTACCGGGCCGAAATAGCGGCCGACGGCTACGAGGCCCTCAAAGCGCTGGCGACCGGGCCTTTCGATCTGATCATCATGGATTGCGAAATGCCGGAAATGGACGGCTACGAAACAAGCCGCCGGATCAGAAAATGGAAAACCTCAATCAATCAATCGCGCCGGAAGCAAAGCAGGCTGCCGATTATCGCCATGACCGCCCACGCCCTGGAAGGCGAACGGCGGAAATGTATCGCGGCGGGAATGGATGATTTCGTTTCCAAACCGGTGCTGTGCCCCGATACCTTGGCCGAGCTGATCGAAAAATGGCTGAGCCGGGCCGAAGCGGCCGACTGAACCCTTTAAAGCTCTTTCGCCCTATTCGTGCAGGATATCAAAGATCTCCCTGCTTTTTTCCATGACCCTGAAAACCTTGTCCTCGATCCGGATAGTTACGATTCCGAGCGGATCTAGCGGCGCGATAATCACCCCGCGATGATAGATGTCCGGATCGAGGATCTGCCCCTTGGCCAACTTTTTATGCCAGCCCGGCGGCAGGGGCTTGCCCTGCCGCACATTTTTCTCCAAACCGGGCGGCAACCCGCCGGAGTTGTCTTTTTTGGCATGGACCGGCGAAATGATGAGGCCAAAAACCACCAGCAATAGAAACATTAATTTGAACTTCATGGCCATCTCCTTAATATACCCATAGGGCATAAGTTTCGTTTGAGCAGACGAGCTGCTCAACTCAGCTATAAAATGTCTGATCACCTGGCATGGAACCAAGTCCGGCGCCACATCCCAACCGTAAAGGAATTCGTCGGTCGGCCGCCCTGACTCGATCATAAAATTGCGGAAAGCACCCCGTCAACTTTTTTCGTATCCCCGCCATTTTCCTCGGATGTAATTGGGATGAATCCGGTCGCTCATCAGCTCCGGCCGGTTGATTATATCCCGATAAAGATTCGGCACCAGTATCGAACCGGTCTCCTGGGCCAGCTTTTTATAGGCAGCGCCGAAGCCCCGCCCCCAGAAAGGGAGATCCAGACCGCCGATTACAACCAGAGCGCCAGGATTTTACATAACATATTAAACACTTAAAAGCCACCCCGTCCGGCAAAACAGCTTATCCAGAAGCCTTGGCGATCTTGCCTTTATTTTTATGGTCACCCCGGCCGGATTCCGCGGGCGGCACCAGGCCGGTAACCGCCCAATCCTTTCCGGGCAATATTTTTTCCTCAGCGGTAAAAACCTTCAGCCTGCCCTTCGGGTTGACGGCAAACATCGGGACAACCCCCTCGCTATAATACTCAAGATAATCATCAAAGGTGAAAGTATCGCTTAAACCGGTGGTTTTAAGAAACCACCCCTTGCCGAGCAGTTCCGCCAGACGCGAATAAGTTATCTCCCGGCCGAAAAGGGTCAGACCGCCGTGGCGCGACGCCATTTTACGATCCGGCGCCACATCGCCATCACTGCCGGTCTGCAGGGAGAAAACCGAACTATAACCGAATTCCATCCGATAATGCGTGCAGGCCAGAACATTAAGCGTTCCCCGGGGCGACAGCGCGAGCATTTTGCCGATCCCCACCAGATCGAGATGGCGATCGGCGTGCTCCGAAACAGGCTCGCCGAAATAGGTATCGAATCCCCGAATCCTGGCCGTGAGGATCTTGTCCCAGCTGCTGTCGACAAGCAGAACCCGAAAACCTTGCCGTTGCAGCTGCTCGGCGATAGCGATGGCGACATGATTGGCGCCGATAATCAGCACGCCTTTCGGATCCGGTTCCGCGACCCCGAGCCATTTCGCAATAAATCCCGCCGTCGAACTCTGCAGGACGACGGTGCCGATGATAACCAGAAAGGTCAGGGGCACCAGAAGTTCGGCGCCCTGATAGCCGATCGCCTCCAGTTTGATGGCGAAAAGGGAAGAGATCGCGGCGGCGACAATCCCCCGGGGTGCGATCCAGGCCAGCAGATGCCGCTCCGGCCAGGTCAGGGTCGAGCGAAAGCCGGCCAGCATTACACTGAGCGGCCTGGCCAGGAACTGGATGGCCAGAAAGACAAAAACCGCCGGCCAGCCCAGAACTTTAAGCATTTCCAGGTCAAGACGCGAGGCCAGCACGATAAAAAGAACCGTGATCAGGAGCAGGCTGAGACTTTCCTTGAAATCAAGAATCCCATCGACGTCCACCCCCTTCATATTGGCCAGCCAGATACCCATGACCGTAACCGCCAGCAGACCCGACTCGTGCTGCACGTGATTTGAGAAGGCGAACAACATGAACACCGCGCCGAGGGTGGCGACATTGTGCAAAAACTCGGGCAGCCAATGCCTCCTGAGCAGCTGCCCGTAAGCGTAACCGGTCAGGGCCCCTAAAAAAAGGCCCAGGCCGATAATCTTCGCGAAAGAAAGCCCGGTATTTTCAAAAGCGGCGCCGCTGCTGCCGGCGAACATGAACTCATAGACCAGAACCGCCAGGGTCGCGCCAATCGGATCGATAAGAATTCCCTCCCAGCGCAGAACATTCGCCACCGAGGTAACGGGCTTGATCGTCCGCAGCATGGGCACAATCACGGTCGGACCGGTGACCACGGTGATTGCCCCGAACAGCAAGGCCAGACTCCACGAAAAATCCAGGGCCAGCCGGGCGGCGCCGGCGGTGATCAGCCAGGTGGCCAGCACCCCGACGGTGATTAAACTGCGAATAATACCCTTTAGCCTGGCGATTTGGTGAAACTCCAGGGTCAGACTCCCCTCGAACAGAATCACCGCCACCGACAGGGAAATGAAAGGGAAAAGAAGGTCCCCGAATAAGGCGGTGCTGTCGATAACTCCCAGCATCGGGCCACCGAGAATGCCAACCATGAGGAGGAACAGAATGGCGGGCAGTTTTATCTTCCAGGCCACCCATTGGCAGAGGATACCAACGAAGATGACGGCGGCGACCGCCAAGGCCTTATCGGCAATCATGGCGCGCCCTGACCAGGCCTATCGAATGGAAACCAGACACCAGCCATCGATTCTCCCTTGAATGATACTGCCCGACGGTGGTGGAGCGTTTCGGCCTCGCCCGATACCGATAGTTTTTCTTGACATTAAACAATTGTTTCCTCGATACTCTTAGGGAAGAAAGGGCCGGCTCAGCCGGACACGCCTGTCACTCAACCGGAACCGGGATGGAGAAATGGCTCGGATGCTCTATCCAATCGAAAATTTCCTTGGCGACGAAGAAGGCGCCTCCGTTATTGAATACGCCGTCCTGATCGCCCTTATTATCGCCGGGGTAATTGTCATTATCGGCGTAGTCGGCCAAAAGGTCGACAACGGTTTCGAGCGTTTCAACACCCTGCTCACCGAGTTCACCGAATAAGCGGATATTTCATTAATACCTGAATCCGTGTCGATTTTGACTTTTTCCTGAATCCGTGAGCGTTCGAGAACGGTGCGGATGCAAGGCGGCAACGATGTTGATAATACTTCGGTATATCAACGAGTTGCCAACGCCGCAGATGCGCCGTTATCGGGCGACCCGCAGGGCGGCGGGTGAATTCCAGCCACCACGGATTACTGTCTATATTTGACGTAAAAACAACCAT
>JARGFN010000247.1 GCA_029210665.1 Desulfobulbales bacterium | reverse complement strand
ATCAAGGCCAATCCGCGTAATTTTCTTACCAACCATCAGGGGATTTACGCGGCCGGGGACTCCACCAACGGGCCGCGCTCGGTTATTCAATCGGTGGTGGCCGCCAGACGTGCCGCGAACAACATTCACAGTCAGGTGATGGGGACAGAGAAGGAGCCCGCCGACAGCCGCTTCAATTTCACCCGGGGTCGCTCCTTCGATGATGTCGACCTGCGGAACTTCGAGGGTATTAAAGTCAAGCTCCGTGAGAAAATGCCGGAACGTCCGCCGGAGATCTCCACCCAGGATTTCGACGAGGTCAAACTCGGCTTTACCGAAAAAATGGCCCTTCGCGAGGCGAAACGCTGTCTCTCCTGCGGCTGTAACGCCTATGAACGGTGCGACCTTAGACGTTTGTCCGAGGATCACGATATAAACCTCAACAAGACCGGCATGGGCACAAAACCGGTTTATCCCAGGGATGATCGCCAGCCGGTAATTCTGGTCGACCTCAATAAGTGCATTTACTGCCAGCGCTGCAAGAACAGCTGCGACTACGGCGCTCTTGAGTTGACCGCTGAATCGTTCGACGAAAAGGGCCGGCCGAGGAATATCTCCCTTAAATTCAATGATAAATGCGTAAATTGCGGAGAGTGTGTGGATAACTGCTCCACCGGCGCCCTGATTAAAAGGGACCGGCTGGTGCCCGTCATTAACGAGGATATCAAAGAAGTCCGCTCTACCTGTCCCTATTGCGGGGCCGGCTGTCAGATCATCCTCAAGGTCAAGGGCAACACCCTGATGGAGGTCGGCGCCGATCCCGATCTCGCCCCCAACTACGGCGCTCTTTGCGTCAAGGGACGTTTCGGCCAGAAATTCGTCCAGCACCGCGACCGGTTGACCCGGCCGTTGATCAAGCAGGGGGGGCAGCTGGTTGAGACCACTTGGGAGGAGGCCCTGGACGTGGTCGCCAAGAAGTTTTTTGACCTCAAGGCCATGTACGGACCGGATTCAATCGCCGGTTTCAGTTGCGCCCGGGCGACCAACGAAGAAAATTACCTGATGCAGAAATTCATGCGGACGGCGATCGGAACCAACAATATCGATCACTGCGCCCGGCTCTGACACGCTCCCACGGTGGCCAGTTTGGCCCTCACCTTCGGCAGCGGCGCAATGACCAACTCCATCGCCGATATGCAACAGACCGATCTTTTCTTCATGATCGGCAGCAATCCCGACACCAGTCATCCGACCATCGGCCTCCGGGTCCATCAGGCCGTTGACCGGGGCGCCAAGCTCGTCGTGGTCGATCCCCGCAGGACCAGGCTGGCCGAGCGGGCCGACCTCTGGATCCGGATCAAACCGGGAACCGATGTGGCCTTCATGAACGGGATGATGAGTATCATCCTCGCCGAGGATCTCTGGGACAAAAAGTTCGTCGAGGAACGGACCGAGGATTTCGATTACCTGAAAAGCGTGGTCGAGAAATACTCGCCCGATATCGTCGAGGAGATTACCGGGGTATCCGAGGAGCAGCTGCGCCAGGCCGCGCGAATGTACGCCGCCGAAGGACGGCACGCCATTTACCACGGTATGGGCATCACTCATTACGTGACCGGCACCGACCGGGTCAAGAGCATCGCCAATCTGGCCATGCTCTGCGGCAAGGTCGGCCAGGCCGGCGGCGGCTGCAATCCCCTGCGGGGCCAGAACAATGTGCAGGGGGCCTGCGATATGGGCGCCCTGTTCAATACCCTGCCCGGCTACGGCAGCTTCGATAACGACGAGCTTTTCAAGACCTTCGAAAAGGCCTGGAAGGTCAAGATGCCCCGGCGACCCGGCAAACCGGCCACCGAGGTCTGGGACAATGTCCTCAAAAAAGATATCCGCGGTCTTTACGTGTTCGGGGAGGATCCGGTAGTGGCGGATGCCAATATCTCCCATGTCCGGCAGGCCCTGGAAGAGGTCGACTTCCTGGTGGTCCAGGATATCTTCTTGACCGACACCGCCCGGATGGCCGATGTGGTCCTGCCCGCCGCCTGCTATGCCGAGAAGGAAGGGACTTTCACCTGTACCGAACGGCGGGTGCAGCGGGTCCGCAAGGCGGTGGAGCCGCCCGGCGAGGCCCGGCCCGACTGGCGCATCTTCTGCGAGCTTTCCATGAAGATGGGCTATGAAATG
>JARGFN010000046.1:12972-15575 GCA_029210665.1 Desulfobulbales bacterium | reverse complement strand
AAAAACTCAGCCGGCCGGGCAAAGCCGGGACCGGCTATGATTCATTTTCTTCTTCCTCATCGGGCTTGCCCTGCTTGCGCAGTCTTTTTTCTTCCTTCTTTTTCTTTTTGGCCAGTTCTTTCTGTCTTTTTTCAAAAGAATAATTGGTTTTTCTTGCCATTAACAACTCCTTTTCAATTTCGATAATCAGATATGACGAACTACAAAAAAACCCCGCCGAAGCGGGGCTTTCAGGTAAATCAAGAAATACCTTCGGGCTTAAAGGGTAACGACATTCGCCGCCGCCGGGCCCTTGGGGCCGTCGACAACCTCGAAAGACACCCGCGCCCCTTCCTGGAGAGACTTGAAACCTTCGGCTTGAATGGCGGTATGGTGGACGAATACGTCGCCGCCATTATCCTGCTCGATAAAACCGAAACCCTTAGCGTCATTAAACCATTTTACTGTTCCTTCAGGCATCTTCACTACTCCTGTAAACTAGGCTCTTTATTGAGCCATTTGATAATAGGGAGATTTTCCTCTCCCGGCAGTACGATTGCGCATAAAAAAACCGCATATCCCATTTCAGGTTTGTGCGGTTAACTTTTTCGTAGTTTTTTATTTACAATCAAATACTGCACAATTTTACATAACTTAACACGCCGATAAAAAATTAGCAAAAAATTTTAATGAACCGCTTGGATTATCGCGAAGCCGTCCCGGATTCGGAATTTTAACTTGGACAAGAACCGCCACCCTCCGGTAGCCTATAGATGTTTGGCCGGTTCGTTAAAAAACAAAAACTTCGCCAGGCTCAGGTTGAGCGGGGTAACCTGTTTATTTATCGTTCGCACCGGGCTTGTCCGAAGTGCGCTCCATTAACTTCCGGGACTTTTTGCAGACGCCATCAAGTTCGATGCACGCCCACAAACAGGTCACCGCGGATCTAAAAAAATGCCCCTATCGAAAACCTTTGTTTATATCAGCCACCCCCGCTATCTGGAGCACGACACCGGCGGCGGTGAGCACCCCGAAAGTCCGGAGCGGCTGGAGGAGATCAATCGCCGATTGCAAACCCTGGCCGATCCCGGCCGCATTGTCACCCAAAAACCGGCCCCGGCGGCGCGGTCCTGGATTATGAGGATCCACAGCGAGGATTATCTTCTCCGTTTTGAAGAAACGGCCCTGGCCGGGCTCGGTTATTTCGGCCATCCCGACAACCAGCTTGGCTACGACACTTACGAGATCGCCCTGCTCGCCGCCGGAGCGGGCTTGAGCGGAATCGATCTGGCCGAACAAGAGCCGGCGGCGGCGATCTTCTGCGGCGTCCGTCCGCCGGGCCATCACGCCGAAAAAGCCATGGCCCTCGGTTTCTGTTTTTTGAACAATATCGCGATCGCCGCCCGCTACTGGCAGGAAAAATACGGACGGCGGCGCCTCGCCATCATCGATTTCGACGCCCATCACGGCAACGGCATCCAGGCCGCCTTCGAGGAATCGCCGGAGGTGTTCTACCTGAGCATCCACGAGCACCCGACCTTTAGCTTTCCCGGCACCGGTTACGCCGAGGAACACGGCGTCGGTAGCGGCCTGGGGACAACGATGAATATCCCCCTGCTGCCGGGGGCGGGCGACCGTGAGGTGGCAAGAGCCTTCACGCGCCGCGTCGAACCGGCCCTGGCCGATTTTCGGCCCGAGGCCCTGATCATTGGAGCCGGCTTCGACGGCCATCGTCTGGACGACATGTCCGGCCTGGCCTATTCCTCGGCTTTATACCGGTTTCTCGGCCAAAGAATCGCCGCCCTGGCCGAGCGCCATTGCGAAGGGAGGCTGATAACCATTCTGGAGGGGGGCTACCACCTGCCGAGTCTCGGCGAATCCTTCAGCGAATACTGTTCGGGACTGCGGCAATCATCCTAAGGAGGTCACAAATGTTCGTCAGCAACTTCATGAGTTATCCAGTCAGAACCGTCGGCCCGGACACCCTGGTGCCCGAGGCCCGAAAGATAATGAGCGCCGCATCCTGCCGCCATCTGCCGGTCGTCGACGAGAGCAAACTGCTGTTGGGCATTATAACCGACCGCGACATCCGCAGCGCCCTGCCCTCAAAAGTGGTGGACCAGGGCGAAATGACCGAATGCCTCCACCGTTTCGAAACCCTGCCCGTCAAACGAATCATGACCGAGACGGTAACCTGCTTAACGGTCGAGGCGACCCTGGACGACGCCCTGATCCTCTTCGAGGAGCACAAGGTCGGCGCCCTGCCGGTGCTCGACGCCGACAACCGGATTGTCGGCATCCTGGCGCTGAACGATCTGCTCAAGGCCTACAAAAAGTTGTTCGGCCTGGGGGTCCGCGGCTCCTCCTTGATCGTGGTCAAGGATAACGGCAAGCCCCATCCCCTGACCCGGCTGACCGAAATTCTCGAAGCCCGGGAGGTGCCCTTTACCAGACTGATCAGGACCGGCGACAACGACCGCGACACCCTGATCTATATCCGGATTCATACCCATAAACTGCATGCGATTTACCATGCCCTGGCCGAGGCCGGTTTCGAAACGGTGGCGCCGCACCCGATATCCCTCGAATCTCCGGGTTTTTTGCGGCGAGAATAGGTTGTTCCC
>JARGFN010000046.1:0-12872 GCA_029210665.1 Desulfobulbales bacterium | reverse complement strand
GAGAGGGGCTTCTCCTGATATTTACGAACACTGCGTCTTGAAAAAATAGGATTCAGTTTAGGGTTCATCGGCGTTTCTCCTCAGGGGATTTTGCAATGCCTATTCCGTCAACCTGCCGACCAGGAGACCGTTCAGCAGCGAAAACAGGATGATCAGCACCGAGACCACCACGGTGTAACGCAGGCCGAAATAGTAGGCCATCACCGGCAGAAAGGGGATCTTGACATTGCGATTGTACAAATAGACGGCGATCAGGGAGTTGCGGACCCCTAGCCTTTTGAACTCACCCAGCATCGGGTAGAGCACGTAGGGCGGTCCGGAGATCAGGATACCGCCGATCACCGCGTAGAACCAGCCCATTATTCCCGAGTCACGGCCAAGATGCTTTTTGATCCGTTCGGGATTGAGCAGGAGATTGACCGCGAAGAGGGCGATGAAGACCAGCCCCAGAATCGGTATCACCTTCATGACCATGGATTTGAAGCCGGCCAGGGCCTGGCCGGCCAAATCGGGGTTCAAAAAGCCCACCACCGGATAAACCGCCAGCATCAGCAGCAAAAACTTCCAGCGCCCGGCCGGTTGCGCGACTTTCTTCTCTTCCTTCATCCCAGCACCTTGAGCAAGAGGTCGGTACAAACGGCGATCAGAACGGCAAAGCCGAAGTTGACCGCGTTGCGGACCAAGGCGAACTTCCTGCCCAGGAAGGAGGCCTCCAGGGGCATCATCACCAGCCCCACCGTCGACCAGGACATGATAAAAGCGGTAACGGCCAGGAGGCTCACCCCCTTGGCCAGCAGCTCGCCGCCGGCGATATAACTGGTGATCGGGATCCCGAAGGAGAGCGAACCGGCCACGGCGCCGATCAGGGAGTCACCCAGATAGTCACCGGTGAACCACCGGCTGTACCGGCTCCGCAGGATGGGGTCGAGCAGGTTGATCAGAAGCAGCACCCCGGTAAGAATCGGCAGGGCGGTCTTGAACACTCCGATGGTCTGGAAAAAAGCCTTTCGCATCTCTCTCACCTTTTCGGATAAATCATGTGGTTCCGGGCCTGGAATTAATTAAAAACCATTTGCCTTTCATCGTCGATAAAATCTTCAATCATCGAAGGGGGGATAATTCTCCGGGACAATAACTCTTGCTTCTTGCGCCCCTTTTCAGGGAGAATAGGCCATGCTTGAAGAATTTTTCGCCCCGGAAGAAATTGCCGTAATCGGCGCCTCGCGCACCCCCGGCAAGGTGGGCCATGATATCGTCGCAAACCTGATCGCCGGTGGCTACAACGGCAAAATCCTGCCGGTCAACCCAAACAGCGCGGCCATCGCCGGCCTGGACTGCCTGCGGAAGGTCGGCGATTACGGGGCCAAGATCGACCTCGGGGTAATCGCCGTTCCCAAGACGGCGGTCATCGAGGCAGCGGCGGCGGCGCTTCAAGGCGGGGTCCGGGCCCTGGTCGTCATTACCGCCGGGTTCAAGGAAAGCGGGCCCGCCGGGATGGCTCTCGAAAAAGAGCTGGCCGGATTATGCCGCGCCAAGGGGGTTCGCTTGCTGGGCCCGAACTGTCTGGGGTTGATCAATACCGACCAGCGCCTCAACGCCTCTTTTGCCGGCGGGATGCCGAAAGCGGGCGGCATCTCGGTGTTCTCCCAGTCCGGCGCCCTGCTGACCGCCATCCTCGATCTGGCCGGCGGCCGCCATCTGGGGATCGCCAAGATGATCAGCATCGGCAACAAGGCCGATCTCAGCGAAATCGATATCCTTCAGGCCCTGGCCAAAGACGAGAAGAGCCGGGTGATCGTCGGCTATCTGGAGGATATCAGCTCCGGCGACACCTTTATCAAGGTGGCCGAGGAGGTCTCGGCCCGGAAGCCGCTGATCATCCTGAAATCGGGCACCACCGCCGCCGGCCTGAAAGCGGCCTCCTCCCACACCGGAGTGCTGGCCGGGTCCGAAACCGCTTACGGCGCCGCCTTCAAGCGCTCGGGGGTGGTCCGGGCCGATACCTTCGAGGGGCTGTTCGACTACGCCACCGCCTTTAGCATGCAGCCGCTGCCGAAGGGCAACCGGGTGCTGATCATCACCAACGCCGGCGGGCCGGGCACCATGGCCGCCGACGCCGTCGAAAAGACCGGGATGCGGGTGGCGATGCTCGCCCGCAACACCGCCACCGCCCTGCGCCGGAAGCTGCCGGAAGCCGCCAGCACCGGCAATCCGGTCGATGTCCTGGGCGATGCCGATCCGGAACGCTACGTTACCGCCCTCACCGCCGGTCAGGACGACCCGGAGGTCGACGCCATTATCGTCATCCTCACCCCCCAGGCGATGACCCGGCCGGCCGAAACCGCCCTGGCCATCGGCGCCAATCTGACCGGGGTCAAACCGGTCCTGGTCTCCTTCATGGGCGGCTTGAACGTCATGCCCGGCCGGGACCAGCTGGCCGCCCTGAACCTGCCCGACTACCCCTCGCCGGAACGGGCGGTCGGGGCGCTGAAGGCGATGTACGAATATTCGCTATGGAAAAACCGGCCGGCCCGGGTGGTCACCCGTTTCCGGGTCAACCGGCGGAGGGTCGAACGGATCATTACCAGACGTTTGCGTAGCGGCCGCTACCAGATCGGCGAGGTGAAGGGGAAAAGCATTCTCCAGGCCTACGGCTTTCAGATCCCCGCCGGCCATCTGGCGGTCAGCGTCGACGAGGCGGTCGAGATCGCCGAACGGCTCGGCTATCCGGTGGCGATGAAAATCGTCTCGCCGGACATCGTCCACAAAACCGATCTGGGTGGGGTGCGGCTGAACGTTTCGAACGGCGAGGCGGTCAGGGATTATTTCGATCTGATGATGCTGCGCATCCGCCAGCGCGCCCCGGAGGCGGCAATCGAAGGGGTCTATGTCGAGAAAATGCTTAATCCCGGCCTGGAGGTGATTATCGGCATGAGCCGCGACCGCCAGTTCGGGCCGATGCTGATGTTCGGCCTCGGCGGCATCTTCGTGGAGGTGATGAAGGATGTCACCTTCCATCTGGCCCCGATCACCGAAGTGGAGGCGCTGCAGATGCTGAAATCGACCCGCTCCTACGAGATTCTCCAGGGCAAGCGGGGCCGACACGGCGTCGACCTGCCGGCCATCGCCAACGGCCTGCAGCGGATCAGCCAGCTGACCACCGACTTCCCCCAGATCATCGAATTGGATATCAATCCGTTTATCGTCGGCGAAGCGGGGTCCGATCCCTGGGTAGCCGACGCCAGAATAACCCTGCGAGACGGCGGGACCGATAAACGATGAGCGCCGAAGACAAAACCACCACCGCTCGGGACTGGCGGGAAACATACCATGATATGCTCGCCACCCCCCGACAGGCCGCCAAACTGATCAAGCCGGGCCAGCGGGTCTTTATCGGCACCGGCTGCGGCGAACCGGTCGCCCTGGTCGAGGCCCTGACCGAACGGGCCCACGAACTGGCCGACGTCGAAATCATCCAGCTGCTGGCCAAGGGCGAAGCGCCCTACGCCAACCAGGCGTTCAGCGGGAGCTTCAAGGTCAACAGCTTCTTCATCGGCACCGCGATCCGCAGCCATATCCAGGAAGGGCTGGGGGATTACACCCCGGTGCTGCTCTCCGACATCCCCCGCCTGTTCAGCTCCGGCCGGCTGCCCCTCGACGTGGTCCTGATCCAGGTCACCCCGCCGGACGACCGGGGTCAGGTCAGCCTGGGGGTTTCGGTCGATATCGTCAAGAGCGCCGCCGAAAACGGTTCCCTGGTCATCGCCCAGGTCAATCCCCGGATGCCCCACACCCTGGGAGACAGTCTGGTCGATGTCTACGATCTCGACCTCCTGGTCCCGGTCGAGATGGAGATCCTGGAACGGCGGCGGTCGACGGCCACCGACGACACCCTGAAGATCGGCGAGTATATCGCCGCCCTGATCGAAGACGGCTCGACCATCGAGTTCGGCATCGGCCGCATCCCCCACGGAGTGATCGAATTCCTCAAGGATAAAAAAGATCTCGGCATTCATACCGAACTGCTGACCGACTCGATCATTCCCCTGATCGAGTCCGGGGCGGTTACCGGCCGCCGCAAGACCGTCGACCGGGGCAAAATCGTCGCCTCCTTCTGCATGGGCGGCAGAAAGCTCTACGACTTCATCGACCACAACCCCCTCTTCAGCTTCCGGCCCACCGAATACGTCAACGATTCCCATGTAATCAGCCGCCAGTTCAAGATGGTGGCGATCAACATGGCCCTGGAGGTCGACCTGACCGGCCAGGTCTGCGCCGACTCCCTCGGCTCCCTGTTCTATTCGGGGATCGGCGGCCAGGTCGATTTCAATCGCGGCGCCGCCCGGGCCAAGGACGGCAAGGCGATCATCGCCCTGGAATCGACGGCCAGGGACGGCGAGATTTCCCGGATCGTCACCCGGCTGACCCCCGGGGCCGGGGTGGTGACGACCAGGGGCGAGGTCCATTACGTGGTCACCGAATACGGCACGGCCTATCTATACGGCAAGAGCATCCAGGAAAGAGTGATGGCCCTGATCAGCATCGCCCACCCGAAATTCCGCGAACAGCTCTTGAAGGAGGCGATCGAGGCCAGATACCTGCGGAGGGAGATGAGCGAGATCGGCGGCCGCTTCTTCGTCGGTTCACCGGAGATGCGGACCACCATGCTCCTCGATGACGGCAACCAGGTGACCTTCCGGCCGGTCCATCCCACCGACGAACACAGCATGCGCGACCTGCTCTACACCCTTTCCCGGGAAACCCTCTATTACCGGTTCATGACCAACAAATCGAAATTCAGCCCCAGCCAGATCCAGAATTTCGTCTATATCGATCACCGCCGCGACGTGGCGATCGTCGGCACCGTCCCCGAGGCCCACGGCGAGGATATCGTCGCGGTGGGGCGCTACTATCTGAACAGCAAGACCAACCGGGCCGAGGTCGCCTTCGTGATCCGGGACGACTGGCAGAACCACGGCATCGGCAAATTCCTCTTCAAACACCTGGTCAACCTGGCCAAAAGAAGCGGTATCGCCGGTTTCGACGCCGAGGTCTTACGGGATAATAGAAGGATGCAGACGATCTTCAACCACAGCGGCTACCGGGTCAGGAGCAAACTGGAGGAGGATGTCTACAGCTTCCAGATCGACTTTTAGGCTGGGCTTGCGGAATACGGAGCGAAATTGCTGGTGTCGCAAAAAGGCGGACAAAGCCGGCATTTCGAACGGATGTAAGAAATCTTCTTAAGAAGTTATTCCGCTCACCCTGAGCCTGTCGAAGGGTTAGTTGACTTTTTGCGAGCTTAGCGGAATTAACCCGGATTGGCGGCCAGAAAACGGTAGAGGGTGGCCCGGCCCACCCCGAGAATTTTGGCGGCCCGGAGCCGGTTGTTGCCGGTTTCCGCCAGAGCCCGCCGCACCGAGTCCACGGTCAGCTTCTTCCTGCCGCGACGCACCGTGGCCTGGCCGGCCCTGCTCCGGGCCAGCTCCCCTTGCAGGTTTTCAGGCAGATGAACCACCCTGGCCGTCTCTTCCCGGCAGCGCACCATCAGGTAGCGGATCACGTTCTGCAGCTCCCGGATATTACCGGGCCAGTCATGGGTCAGGAGAATATCCATAACCTCGGGAGAGATCGTCAGTTCGTCGCGTCCCTGCTCCCCGGCCGCCAGTTTGATGAAATGGCCGGCCAGGAGCGGAATGTCGCTGCGCCGCTCCCGCAGCGGCGGCAGGACGAGGGGCACCACGCAGAGGCGATAGAAGAGGTCTTCCCGGAAGCGGCCGGCGGCGATCTCCGCCCGTAGATCCTTGTTGGTCGCCGAGATCACCCGCACATCGACCTGGATGGTCGCTTCGCCGCCGACCCGGTGGAAAGTGCCGTTCTGGAGGACCCGGAGCAGCTTGACCTGCATGGCCGGGGAGATATCGCCGATTTCGTCCAAAAAGATGGTGCCGCCGTCGGCCAGTTCGAAGCGCCCTTTTTTGTCGCGGATCGCGCCGGTAAAGGCGCCGCGCACATGGCCGAACAGCTCGCTTTCGAGGAGGTTCTCCGGCAGGGCGCCGCAGTTGACCGGGACCAGAAGTTTCGCGCCCCGGCTGCCCTCGTTGTGGATCGCCGCCGCCACCAGTTCCTTGCCGGTGCCGGATTCGCCGCTGATCAGGACCGGCACGTCGCTGTCGGCCAGTTCCCGGATGGTCCGGAACAGTTCCTGGATTTTGGGGTCGCGGCCGATGATCCCGGCGAACTGCTCGATTTCACCAAGCCTTTCGGCCAGGGCCTGCTCCCTGGAAAAATCCCGGAAAGAGGCAACCACTCCCCGGACCGTTCCGGCCCGGTCGGCGATGGGGTTAACGCTCATCTCCAGCTGGCGCTCCTCGCCGTCGGCGGTATTGAAGAGCAGCGAATAGGGTCTGGCCGGCAGTTGCGGGGGGCAGCCGTCGCTGCAGAACGAACACTTGCCCCCGCAGAAATTGCCCGGAAAAACCAGGTGGCAGTCCCGCCCCAGGACCTCTTGCCGCCGGTAACCGGTGATCCGTTCCGCCGCCTTGTTGAAAAAGAAGATCCGCCGCTTAAGATCGTGGGCGATGATGCCCTCCTGGAGATTGTCGAGAACCTGTTCCGTATTGCGCCGGGACTCGAGGAGAGTGGCCAAACCCTGGTCCAGCAAGGCCGCCACCCGGGCCCGGACCGCCTTGAGCATGGCCGAATATTCGGTGCCGGCGAACTCGTCGCCGCATTGCCAGACCAGAACCGGCGGCAGCCCCGGCAGGGGCGGATAGGGATGGCAATCGCCGTCTTGCCGGCTGAAAAATACGATAAGATCGAAATTAAACAGATCAATCGCGCTCGGCTCGATGATTTCCCGCACCGCCAGGCCCGCTTCGGCAAGGGTTTCCCGCAGCTTTGCCCGATGTCCTTCCCCGCCGGTTACGGCGGCGCTCGCCACCCCCGTCCCGCCGGCGTTCTTATTGAAAAATGCCGCCGCCAGAACCGGCGCGGTCCTGAATTCCTCGCCGACGAATAAAACCCTATTCATGGATAGTGCCCGTTTATCTGTAACCAATCGCGGATAAGCCACCCAGGATTGACCAATTTCCTATCTGGTAAGCGATTACAGGGTGCCGGAGATGCAAGGCATCGGCCTGCGATGTGTACTGGTGTACATGAGCAGGCCGATAACACAGCAGATTCGGTGGACTGTGATCGCTTACGTTTATCTTGACCAATTCGCAAG
This sequence comes from Desulfobulbales bacterium, assembly GCA_029210665.1. Lineage (GTDB taxonomy): Bacteria > Desulfobacterota > Desulfobulbia > Desulfobulbales > JAGXFP01 > JAGXFP01. The sequence goes on along the minus strand of JARGFN010000046.1, from coordinate 5,641 downwards.
AATCAGCCGCGCTTCTCTTTCTCGTAGCGGAGAAACTGTTTGCAAAAACCCCGGATCATCTTGACCTCTTTGGCCTGAAGTTCCTGGCGCCCGAAAAATTTGCGGATCGAATTCATCCAATAATCGTTTTCGCCCTCGGCCCTCCCTTCCTTCAAAAATTCCACTTGCCGGAGCAGCTGGGCGACGTGGTCGTACATGCCTTCCAACTCACGGGTCGCGGCAAGTTTGGGTGAAGAATCAGCGGCCCCATCGCCGAACAGGAGACCGTGATAAAGCTCGTAACAATGGATCGCCACGGCCTGGGCCAGGTTCAGCGAGGTGAATTCGGCGGTGGGAATGCTTGAGGTAAATTTGCAGAATTTAAGGTCGTCATTGGTCAGCCCCCGGTGTTCCGGACCGAAGAGGATCGCCACCCGATTTTCGGCAAGCAGCGGGATGACCTTTTCGACCATGACCCGCGGAGTATTCGGCGGCCGCCGCTGCCGGCCCTGACGGGCGGTGGTGCCGACCACCACCGAAAAAGGGGCCAGGGCGGTTTCGAGATCCGGAAAAAGGGCGAGGTTGTCGAGCAGCGATACGGCGTGATGGGTCGCCATTCGTGCCATTTTCTCCCGATCCGGCGCCTCCCGCCTGACCACGATCAACTGCGATACCCCCATATTCATGGCGCCCCGGGCGGCCGCCCCGATGTTCTCGGCATATTTTGGTTCGACCAGGACAATGGCGACCTTGGCCAGGGCCGCTTGCAGCTCGGCGGTTGATCTCGGTTGCATCGCGATTTTCAGTCTTCGGTCAGGGTGAAATCGATCCGGCGGCGGCGGATATTGACCTCGCTCACCTTGACCCGGATCTGGTCGCCGATCTGGATGGTCCGGCCGGAGGTTTTGCCGAGAATCCGGTGATTTTTCTCGTCGACCTCGTAAAAATCGCCGGGCAGTTCGGCCAGGGGAATCACTCCGCTGATAAAGGATTCCAGCAGCTCGACAAAGACCCCGAAAGAAGCGATTCCCGAGACAATTGCCGCAAAATCCTCGCCAAGATGCTCGGCCATATAACGGACCTGCAATCTTTCGACCACCTGGCGCTCGGCATCGACCGCCACCCGTTCGCGGCCGGAAAGAAAGATGCCGGCCTCTTCCGCCGAGGAATAACGGGGTTTGCCGCGCTCCGCCTTGCCCCCCCTGCCGGCCAGCTGCTCCAGGGCCCGATGGACCATCAGGTCGGGGTAGCGGCGAATCGGTGAGGTGAAGTGGCAGTAATCCTGGGCCGCCAGCCCGAAATGGCCGGCGTTTTCAGGGGAATAGCGGGCCTGTTGCATGGTGCGCAGCAGCAGATTGCTGACGATGTACTCCTTGGGGGTGTCCTTGACCGCCTCGACCACCTTGGCGAACCAACCGGGTCCGGTGACTCCCTCGGGCAGGGCAACCCCGATGCTTCTGGCAAACTCGGCGAACGCCTCGACCTTCAAGGGATCGGGCTCTTCGTGGATCCGGTAGAGAAAAGCATAATCCGCGGGATGGTCCAGGGCCGAAAAGGCCCGGGCCACGGCCTCGTTGGCGGCCAGCATGCACTCCTCGATCAATTTATGGGCCTGGTTTCGATGCGAGCGGGCGATATGGCTGATCCGGCCGGTTTCGTCGAGGGTGATTTCCGGTTCCGGGATCTCGAAACCGATACTGCCCCGGTGCCGCCGTTGATTTTCAAGAGCGGCGGCCAGCTTGGCCATCATCTCCAGATCACCGGCAAACTCTTTATATTCGGTGCGAATCGCGGCCTTGGGCGGGGCGGAGAGAATCTCGAAGACCTTGTTGTAGGTGAAGCGCTGATAGCTGCGAATCAGTGATTTACCGAATTTTTGCCCGATCGGCCGGCCCTGGCCATCGAAATCAAGAATGGCGGTAAAGGCGTAACGGTCCTGGTCGGGAACCAGGCTGCACAGGTCGTTGGAGAGCCGTTCCGGCAGCATCGGCACCACCCGGCCCGGGAAGTAGACACTGGTCCCGCGCTCGTAGGCATCCTGATCGAGGGGGGAGCCGGTCGTTACATAATGGCTGACATCGGCAATCGAGACATAGAGCCGATAATTTTTGCCGGCCTTTTCGATGGCCACCGCGTCGTCGAAATCCTTGGCGGTTTCGCAGTCGATGGTGACGTGGCGGATATGGCGCAGATCGTCGCGACCCGGTTCCGGTTCAATGAGGCCGGTGAGTTTCTCGACCTGTTGCAGGGTTTCCGGCGAGAATCGGTGGGGCAGTTCGAGCAGGTGGATAACGATCTCGGCCTGGACGAATGGGTCGTTGCTGTCACCAAGGATCTCGATGACCCGGCCGGCCGGCCGCTGGACGTCGCCGGTAAAATCGGTTACCTCGACAACCACCACCTCGCCGGGCTTTGCCCCGCCGGCCTGATCGGGGCCGACCCGAACACTGTAGTTCAAGCGGTCATCCTCGGGGATCACCAGGCCGCCGGCCTGCCAGGTCCCGACAATCCGGTCTGCCGAACGATGCAGGACCGTGACCACCCTGCCTTCCCGCTTGTCCCGGCGGACCTTGGTCAGGCGGATCAGAACCCGGTCGCCGTGGTTGGCGCTACCGATGGCGCCGGGTGGAATGAAGATGTCGTTTTCCCTGGTATCGGCCAGCTCCGTTACCGGTCGGGCAAAGGCGAAGCCCCGGGGGTGGGCGCTGATCTTCGCTTCAATCAGCTCCTTGACATCCTTGTTGCGGTAAACTTCACCCTTGCAGGCCAGGGTTTTCTCGCGGCAGAGCGTTTCCAGGGCATCGTCGATGATTTTGCGCTCGCCCCGCGAAGCGGGCTGCAAGCCGGAAAAGATTTCCTGGCGGTTTGCCTCGCCGCCCTGTCGGTAGATGAAACCGACGATTTCATCTTCGAGCTGCGAAAGCTGCTGGTTCCGGGACTGGTCCCGGGCGGAGGGCTTGCCCCTGCCGGTGGTCGCCTTGGAACTCTTTCCCTTACGGCCATGGTCGGGGGCCGGGCTTTTTCTTGAACGACGGTTTCTTGCCATGTATTATGCTCTCGTCTGGTTGGGTTTTGCGATTACAGATGCCGTGATTATCAAGCGGATGGTTTCCGGCAGCCTAATTTCCGGGTAAGTTAGAATATTAATGATGCCACTTTTTGGTCGAAATGTAATAGTATTTTTATCCCGGCGGGATATTTAGGAGCCGTTCAGGAACAACATGGCCATTTGTCCGGCTCTTCCGTACGGCTCCTTATTCAATACAAAGAGGGCTTTTGCATACCAACAATTTTGACATAACCGCTTTCTGCGCGCAAATGGATAAGATTTTGGGCAACCAGCAGGGCCCCGCCCATCTGTTCTGGAAGGCCTTTTCATTTTCGGTGGACGCCCACCAGGACCAGCGCCGCAAGTCCGGCGAGGCCTATGTCAGCCACCCCTGCGAAGTCACCAGGATCCTGGTCGAGGAGCTGGGGGTCAAGGATCCCGAAACCCTCGCCGCTTCGGTTCTGCACGACACGGTCGAGGATGTCGAGGAGGTGACCAGCGAGGTGATCGGCGAGATGTTCGGCCCGGAAGTCGAGGCCATCGTCGACGGGGTCACCAAGATCGACGATTTCGAGGGGGACCGCCAGACCTTTATAAAACAGGTCCATCGCAAGATTTTCTCAGGGGCCGCCTCCCGAATCGAAGTAATGATGATCAAGCTGGCGGACCGGCTCCACAACCTGCGCACCATGTCCTCGATGCCCAAGCACAAACAGCAGAAAATCGCCGATGAAACCCTGGACATTTACGCGCCGATGGCGGGAGTAATCGGCCTGTACAACCTTAAGCGGGAACTCTATGGCCTGGCCCTGCGCTACAAGTTTCCCCGCCAGGCCCATAAACTGGAAAACCGCCTCAACCATTTCGAAAAACGCGAGGATATCCACAAAATCATCGAACAGCTCAGGGACGAGTTCGAGAAATACTGGATCACGGCCGAGGTTTCCCTGCGGGTTAAGGGATTATGGGCCTATTACGACCAGGCCACCCGGCAGCTCCAGAAGGAGATCGAAACCCCCCGGGAAATCCTGATCAAAGTCGATGATATCCAGTCCTGCTATCGGGCCCTGGGGATCGTTAATCAGAATTTTCCACCGATCCCGAGAACCATTCGGGACTTTATCGCCAACCCCAAACCGACCGGCTATCAATGCATCCATACCCGGGCCAACATCCGCGGCGAAAAATTCCTCTTCAAATTCCGTACCGAAAAGATGATTAACAGCGGCCGTTCCGGAATCATCGGGGAGTGGTCCGCCAACCGGCAGCTGCCCAGCGATTTTGCCAGGGAAATAAAGGAATTCTTCGACATCCTGGCCGCGGACGACGGCCTTTCCTATCGGGAGATGATCGCCACCTCCGGCAAGAAAGAAATCTACACCTATACCCCCAAGGGTGACGAGATATGTCTGCCGATCAACAGTAATGTCCTCGACTTCGCCTTCAAGGTCCATACCGAAGTGGGACATCGCTGCCACTATGCCATGGTCGGCGGCCAGAAACTGCACCCGGAAGACAAGCTCATGGATGGCGACCGGGTCAAGATCGTCACCCGCGCCGAGCCGGTTGATTTCGAGCCGGAGATCCAGGAAAAATGCCAGACGCCAAAAGCGCGTTCCGAGTTGAACAAAATGTTCAGGAACCGGCGCCGGCTTCTGGCCCGCCAGATCGGGCGCTCGATCATTGAGCAAGAATTAAAAAGGTACGGCATTCCGGTTGAATTGCTCGATAAGCCGGAAATGGGATTCGTCTTCGAACAATGTGGGGTCGAGGAACTCGATGAGTTCCTGCTCCATATCGGCGAAGGGAAATTGCCGCTCAAGGAGGCGATTCAGGTCATTCGCGACATTCTTTACCGCGACCGCCAGACACTGGCCCCGCCGACCGGCGCCTTAAACCGGATTTATCTGAACAGTCTCGATCCGGCGATCATCAAATTCTCCCAGTGCTGCCACCCGGTCCCGGTCGACAAGGGGTTGCTCGGGCTCTTGAGCGAGCGGGGCATCTCGATTCACAGTCAAAACTGCGCCCGGATCGGCGGCCTGAAACTGCAACGGGAAGATGTAATGGAAGTGCGCTGGCACATGAAAGAGACCAGGGTCGAAAAACTACAGAGTTTGCTGTTCCTGCGGGTGCCGAACCGCAACCGTCTGCTGATGATGCTCGGCGTGGCGCCGGAGGAGATGACCATCTCGGAGATCATCCGCCTGACCCCGCGCAATATGGCAAAATCGGCCTGGGAGGTCAGATTCCGGGTCGAGACCCTCCAGGGCCTGAAAAACGCCCTGAACCATTTCAAGAAATCGGGGCTGGAATTCGAATTTGCCCTGGAGTATTGATGGCGTTTATTTCCCCTGGTTGCCGATGACCACTAGCCGGTTCAGTTCTTCGACGACAAGCTGCAAGTTGTCGCCGCATAGGGTGTTGAGCCGGATTTCGACCGGACCGGCATAGCTGCCCAGCCCGAAGTGGACGGTCAGACTGTCCTGGCTGCCGGTGCCCCGCCCGGCCGCGATTTCCCGGACCCTCCTTTGCCCGTCGTAATCGATCAGCACCTGACTCCCCACCCCGTAACGATTGCAGCTCCGGTCGTCAATTTTAAGGGCCAGCCAG
>JARGFN010000045.1 GCA_029210665.1 Desulfobulbales bacterium | reverse complement strand
AGTATTATCAACATCGTTGCCGCCTTGCATCTGCGCCGTTCTCGAACGCTCACGGATTCAGGTTACTGCTTTAAGGTAGTGATCGCGCAGTCGGCTTGCGATGGGTTGTTGAAAATACTTTTGCCGAGCAAATCAGGGTTTCTTCTGGTAAGGTCGAACCTTGAAGACAAGATCGACCGGGCCGCTTAAGATTTTCAGCAGCCTTTTTTTGTGATGGGCCCGCGGATAGCGTCGACTTAATAATAATCATCGACGGCGCGTTTGCCCCGCTCTTCCCCCTGGAAAAGTGTAAAAAACTGTTGCTCAAGGGTGGTGGTTTTTTGATAAGGTATGCCGGAGGAACAAAATGCGCCACGCCCTGGCCCGACCTGTTGCGTCGCCATCGGTATTGCTGTCCGGGCGGTTTCTCCGGTTAATTACAAGACAACCCTGCCTGATATCGGGCAATTGACGGTGATGTTTTGAAAGAAAAGGTACTGATCGCAAATCGTGGTGAAATTGCCATAAGAATAATGGATGCCTGTAAGGATCTGGGACTTGACTATGTCGTGGTTTACACCCAGGCCGACGAGGATTCCAAGCATGTTCGCCTCAATATCGACAGCGAGAGCAATCGCAATAACGCCTGGCGAATCTCCAGCTATACCGATCCCAACGATATCATGGCCGTGGCCGACCATACCGGTTGCACGGCGATCCACCCCGGTTACGGCTTTTTTTCCGAGGATTATCGTTTTGCCAGAAGAGTTACGATCCGTGACCGGCCCCTGACCTTTATAGGCCCGAACTGGGAGGTCATCCGCGATCTCGGCGACAAGATCAACACCAAGCGGGTTGCCAATCGGCTGGGCATTCCGACGATCCCCGGCACCGACGGTCCGATCTATAACGAGATGGAAGCCGAGGACGTCGCCCGCCGGCTGATGGCCGATCAGCTGGACATGGATATCCGCAATCCCTCCATTCTGGTCAAGGCGGCCGCCGGCGGCGGCGGCATGGGGATCGAGGAGGTTCATCAGGTCGAGCAGTTCCGCCGGGTTTATCGCCAGGTCCAGAATTACGCCAAGCGCCAGTTCGGCGACGGCGGCGTCCTGATCGAGCAATGTCTGCGGGACTACAATCATCTCGAAGTGCAGTTGACCTGCAGCCGGCACGGCGAGAGGGTTCATTTCGGAACCAGGAACTGTACGATCCAGAGCACCGGCCGCCAGAAGCGCCTGGAGGCGGCACCCGGTTTCGACGACAGCTGTTTTCCTTACGACTTCGATGCCCGGGAAGTGCTCGACCAAATTGTCGAATATTCCCTGAAACTCGCGTCCCATGTCAGGTACGACAATGTCGGAACCTGGGAATGGATTGTGGCCCGGGACGGCCGGCCGTATCTCCTGGAGGTCAATACCCGCATCCAGGTCGAGAACGACGTTTCCGGCCGGATCAGCTATGTTAACGGCAAGCAGCCCAACCTGATCAGAGAGCAGATCAGGCTGGGTCTGGGCGAGCGGATCGGCTTCAGTCAGGAAGATGTGGAGTTCCGCGGCGTCAGCATCGAAATGCGCATCGTCGCCGAGGATCCCCGCCGAGGTTTCGCGCCCTGGATCGGGACCATTAACAAGTTCGCCTATCCCGCTTACGATTGGGCGACGGTCTATACCCATGTCCCTTCCGACCGGCCTTACGTGATTCCCAGCGAATACGATCCCAATCTGGCCCTGGCCCTGGTCTGGGGGGATACCATGGCCGAGGCCAAGGAACGCGGCCGGAATTTTCTCAAGGATGTGGTGATCGAGGGCGAAAATGCCACGGGAGAGCCGATCTTGACAAATCTCGAATACCTGACCGATAATTTTGATCGTCTCCTGACTTTTTAGACGGGACGAGGATTTATAATATATGGAAGATATCAACAAAAGACTTCTCAAGGTCGAAGACCGAATCAGCTATATCGCCCAGGTGAAAGAAGGTACCGAGTGGGGCAATCTGGCCGGCATGCAGGAAAAGACCGCCAGGATCCGCGAGAATTTTTATGACTACGCCGAGAGCGATCTGGCCGATCAGATCAGAGGGCTCGAAGACGCGGTCCAGTTCCTTGAGGAGCGGTGCGACGAGAACCTGGCGTCGATGGAAAAAGTCAGGATCGTCAGAAGCCCGCTACGCTTCTCCTTAAAGGATATCCTTGAGAACGTCTATGAGGAGTATACCGAACTGGGCGGCGAGGAAGACGCCAACATCGATCCCTCCCTGGTTGTCGCCAAGGCCAACATCCTCCGCCAGGTCAATAGCAAGGTCTACACCCAGCAGGTCATGGTGATCGGGCACGAGAAGGGCCACGGCGAGGAGTATCGCAACGGCGGCTGCAGCAAGCCCTGGGGCAACGAGAAGGCCCTGCGCTATATGCTGGTGGCCCAGACCGAAGGGATCCCGATCCACTTCTATATCTTCACGCCGGGCTCCTTCCCCATTGAGGATTACCCGGGCGCCGGTCAGCAGATCGCCCGGAACCTTTACGTCATGTCAAAGCTCCGGGTGCCGATGGTTTCGGTGATCTCCGAAGGCGGTTCCGGCGGGGCCGAGGCGATCGGCATGGCCGACTGCCGGCTGATGTTCTCCCACGGTTACTATTCGGTGATCTCGCCGGAGGGCGCGGCCGCCATCGAAGGGAAGATCCGGGAGGGCGAAAAGATCTCCAAGGAGCTGGTCGAGAACTGCGCCGAACGGTTGAAGATCACCGCCCTGGATAATCTTAAGGCCGGCACCATCGACCGGATCATCGAAGAGCCGCTCCTCGGCGCCCGCCGCGACGACTTCGCATTTTTCAAAAGGATCAAGGCGGAGATGATCAGGGCCACCGACGAGGTTGTCCTGAAAACCAAGAGTTTGCGGACCTTTCGGGCCTATGAAGTCAACATGAAGAAGGCCGAGGAGGATGCGGCCGATGCCGAAAACTATGTCGATGTGACCTGGGAACTCAGGCCGGACGAGATCAAGAGGCTGCTGGTTTTTCGTTCCAGAAAATACCGCAACATGGCGCTCTGGGCGTTCGGCGGCAAACCCGACTCTTCGGCGGCCAGGATGAAGAGGGCGAAACTCAGGGTCGCCGAGGTCTTTTACGGGTTGCGCTATGACGTGATCAAGACTCACCGCAAACTGGCGCAGCATTTCATCAAGGATGTTTCCGGGGAGGGTTCGGTGTTCCTGAAAAGGGTATCGGCCCCGTTCACCGCCGCCTACGATTTCATCTCCAAGAAGCAGGATTACCGGGCGGTCCGCCCCGTTCTCGACCGGCGTGGCGGTGATTCGGCCGGCGACCCGTATCTCGGCGACACCTATACCAGTCCTTTAGCCAACGAAGATCGGACCGTTACCTGTCCGAACAGCCACAAGCATGGCTGCAAGGATCTCTGGATTCCCGATCTTTACGGCGAATTCTGCGGGGTCTGCGAAAACTGCGGCCACCACTTTCCCCTGGAGTACGAGTGGTACCTGAAAAATCTTTTTGACCGCGATTCGACCAGGGAGTTCAATACCGAAATCTGCGCCGGCAATCCCCTTCAAAATGAAGTTCTGGAGAAACGGCTCAAGGCGGCGATCAAGAAGACCGGGCGCTGCAGTTCGATGATCACCTTCGACGCCAAGGTCATGGGGATTGATATCGTAACCGCCATGCTCTACAGCGATTTCCGGAACGGCACGGTCGGCGCCGCCGAGGGCGAAAAATTCGTCCAGGCCTGCGAAGTCGCCAAGCTGAAACGAAGGCCGCTGCTCTCCTATGTCCACACGACAGGCGGCATCAGAATCCAGGAGGGAACCCTGGGCGTTATCCAGATGCCCAAGTGCACCATGGCGGTCCGGGAGTATATCGATGCCGGCGGGCTCTACATCGTCGTCTACGATAACAACTCCTACGCCGGGCCGGTGGCGAGTTTCCTGGGCTGTTCCCACTACCAGTTCGCCATTCGTTCCAGCCGGATCGGCTTTGCCGGTCCCCGGGTGATCAGGGACACCACCGGCGAGGAGGTGCCACCCGATTATCACAGCGCCAGGAACGCCCTGCGGCGCGGTCATATTCAGGGGATCTGGGATCGCCGCGAGTTCCGGCGCAATCTCCACAAATGCCTGATGACCATGGGCGGCAGCAAGCTTTATTACCGGTAACCTACCAGGGATTTCAGGGGCATTTTTATGCATCAGGAAGATAATATCGATTTTGATGAAATAATCAGCAAGTACAAGGCCGACCCTTACGATTATGTGGATATCCATTCCATCCATACCGGCCGGATCCGTTTCCAGGTCGAGGTGGGCAGCCAGGTGGAAGGGGTAAGCGGCGAATGGCGGCATATCCCGGGAACCACCCTTTACATCCTTAATCGGGAGCGTAATCCCAAGCCGGTCCATTCCCCGACCAACGGTGAGATTTCCTTTATCAGGGATGATCTGGAGGGGCAGTTTGTCGAGGCCGCCGAGAAGATCATCACCATCAAGCATCCCCTTACCAAACGGGAGATCATCGACGGAATTCTTCGCGAGGTCCTTTATCCGTTCGTCGCTCCGGAGCGGGCCAAGTATTTCTTCTCGATGGACATCCAGTCCCGGATCGATCGATACGGTCAGCGGGAGGTGTTTGTAAAACCGGGCGACGAACTTTTCACCATGTCACTGATGAAGCGGGAAACCCCCATCTATTACGAAGGCGAACCGGGTATTATTCATTCCAACTATTTCAAGCCGGGTGAGAGCGTTGATCAGGGCCAGCCCCTGGTCGGGATTTGTCCAAAGAATACACTGCCTCTGATCCAGAGGATCATCACCCGCGTCAAGGCTGAATGGGAATAACGACTACTTTGTCGGCGGCTCGCATTGAGCAGCTGATCAGGGAAGATGAGATCAATTACCGTAATCGGAGTTTTCCTCTGGAAACGGTGCTGACCGTCTTCAGATACGGGGGCGCGGTCGCGGCCGATATCCTGCGTTTCGATAAGCTGGAGAGGGGCATGGCTCATGCCAAGGCCCTGATCCGCGAGCATGAGGACTCGGGGCGTGCTTTTTCCGGCGGACTGGTCATTACCGCCAATGAACTGACCGGCGGCCGGGGCCGGTTCAATCGCTTCTGGCACGCACCGGCCGGCGGACTCTGGCTGACCGTGGTGCTGGTCAATACCCTGATGCCCGCCTCCAGCGCCCTCTATTCGCTGGCCCCCGGCGTCGCCGCCTGCGAAACCATTCTTGAAGATATCCCGGCAGCCCGCCTCAAATGGATCAACGACGTCCATGTCGCCGGCCGCAAGATCTGCGGCATTCTGGTCGAGACCATGCGGGGCGCGGTCAGCGGCGAGGAATATATCCTTCTCGGTATCGGCGTCAACGTCAATAACGAGAAGTTTCCCCGGGAGCTGAGCGAGTCGGCGGTTTCCTATAAACAACTGCTGGCGGGCGAGTGCGATGTCAATCTGATCGCGGCCCGTTTTCTGGCCAAACTGGCTTGGAATATCGGGCTTTTGCATTACGAGGAGAACCGGATTCTTGCCGAGCACGGCCCCGGGGTGCTTAGCGATCCGGCCCGCCTGAGCGAAGTGTTCACCGACTCCGCCGACCACCTGCTGGTCAAACGGTGGCGGGAGCTAAGCGATACCTTGGGCCGCCGGGTCCGCTTCGGCCATAACGTTCAGGAGCAGCCGCGGTTCGAGGCGCGGGTCAAGGACATCAACAGTGACGCCAGCCTGGTTCTGGAACTTGATGACGGTTCGATCGTCACCGAGAACAGCGGCGAGATCGTCTACCTCGACTGATGAGTTCACTCGCTTCCCGGCCGGCCGAACCGGTCAGCGTCATCATTCCCACCTATAACCGCCAGATACTTCTGGGCCGGGCCATTGATTCGGTCCTACGGCAGACCGGTGTCGATTTCGAACTGCTGATCGTCGACGACGGATCCACCGACGCCACCGATGAACTGGTCGCCTCTCACGGCAGCGCGGTGCGCTACCTCTACCAGGAAAATCTCGGCGCGGCGGCGGCCCGCAATACCGGGATCAAGGCGGCCCGGTATGATCTCATGGCCTTTCTCGATTCCGATGACGGTTTCGCCCCCGGAAAACTTGCCGTCCAGGCGACGGCCATGGCAACCCATCCCGAATATCTGGTCTCCCATACCGACGAGGTCTGGTATCGGCGCGGCCGTCTGCTTAATCAGAAAAACAAACACGCCCGGAAGGGCGGCTTTATTTTTCCGCGCTGCCTGGAACTCTGCGCGGTGGGGATGTCCACCGCCATGGTCCGCCGCGAACTGTTCGATGAAGTCGGTCTGTTCGACGAAACCCTGGTTTGTTGCGAGGATTACGATCTTTGGCTGCGGGTCAGCGCCAGGTTTCCCTTTCTGTTGGTGGCGGAGCCTTTGACCATCAAGAATGGCGGCCGCGACGATCAGTTGTCGCGGATTCACCGCCTCGGCATGGACCGCCACCGGATTGCCGCCATTCTCAAGATAATTGAATCCGGCGGGCTTAATCATCACCAGGAAGGGCTGGCCCGGCGGGAGCTGGTCCGCAGATGCGGAATCTACGGGCGGGGCTGTCTCAAGCACGGCCGCGCGGAAGAGGGCGGTCGCTATCTGCAAATCGCCGGGCGCTATGGTGACGCGGACGCCGCCCCGGAGAACCCGTTGAAAAAGATCCCGTGAAGTTGTTGTGGGCAATCAAGCCCCTTGTTTCCGCCTTGCCGCAAGGTTCCACCCTGGGTGTTCGCACATGTCTCTTGCCATATGGTCAGACTGAGGCCGGCAGCGGGATTTTCCCAAAAAAACGGCGCTCGGTTTTTAATAGCAATTTAAATTGACAACTTTTCCCCTTGCTTATAGCGTGGGGTATGGGGCGGGCATAACCGCCTGATTTGTCGGCTGGCGCGGTCGTGATGGCGATATCATGACGAATATTGGGAACTATTCAAGTTGGAGGGCGGATATGATTGATGACATTATTGATCCCCGGATTGATCAGTGGTATTGGGAGCCCAAAAGCGATCGAAGTTTTACCGTCCTCGATTATGATGAGGATGAGGGGATTATCGAAATTCAGTATTTCGACGGTGAACTCGATGAACTGGATATCGATGAGTGGCGAGAGATGGCCCTCGAAGAGGTCGAACAGCCGGAGGACTGGACCGGCCCGATCGATAAACTGGAGGCGGACGATCTCGGTTACGACGAGGTCTGAGCTTTGATGAGTTCGCAAAAAGTCTGGGGATGGCTAAGCAAAAAAGTCCAGATAAGTTAAATTCAGCTCGAATCCGTTCCCGGCTCGATTGAAAGGCGGCTGGGGCCAATTTCATCACCGCGATCACCGCCGGCCAAACAAGTAATTCCAGGTTGATAAGGGCAAACTGCCCGATAGCCGTTACCGATTCAGGTTTCCGGCCTCCCGTTGCCGGTTCGTTAGCCCGAAAAAAAATTCCAATCATCTTGAATCCTGGTGAAAGCCGTTGCAAACCGGCGAACTAAAGGGCGGCTTGCGCCTTGTATTCCTTGTCAATATTAGGTAAATAAACTAATTTTAGTCCTTTGGACAAGAATCAGGGATGACCGGAACTTTCCGGTCCGGATGCAATTTGAAAAAAGTACAGGACCATTATTTCAAGCGGGCCAAAAAGGAAGGCTATCCAGCCCGTTCCGTGTACAAGCTTGAGGAAGTCCAGCGCAAACAACTTTTCCTGAAAAAAGGCGACCGGGTTCTCGATCTGGGCTGCCAGCCCGGGAGTTGGGCGATGTATGCCGCCAAAACCGTCGGCCCCTCCGGGCTGGTGGTCGGGGTCGATCTCAACCGGGGCAAAGGGATTCAGATGGGTGGCGGAGCCCCGATCAAGGTGGTTCAGGCCGATATCATGGATGACGCGGTTATCGAGGCGATTACCGGGATCTGTCCAGGCTTTTCCGCGGTAATCAGCGATATGGCGCCCCACACCACCGGCAACAAGTGGGCCGATCAGCAGCAATCGTTGAAGCTCTGCCGCCGGGCCCTGCAACTAACCGTGGCATTATTGGAGAAGGGCGGCGTTTTTTACTGCAAGGTCTTCGAGGGCGAGGATTTCAGGGAGTTTATCCAGGAGGTAAAGGGCCATTTCGGTTCAGCCAGGGTAGTGAAGCCGAAAAGCTCTCGTCCGGAGAGCCGCGAGGTCTTTATCCTGGCCACCTCTTTCAAGGGTTGATGATGGTGTCACTCCTCGAAATCTGCGTGTCCTGGATATCTGACGATCTTTGCTTGGCATCCCGTGACCTTTAGCGAACTGATCAACGGTGACGGATTAACAAATTAATAAAATCTTTAAGGAGCAGTAAATGGCCGGACATTCTAAGTGGGCTAATATCAAGCACCGCAAGGGGGCAGTCGATGCCAAACGCGGCAAGATTTTTACCAAGCTGATCAAGGAAATCACCGTGGCCGCCCGGATGGGCGGCGGCGATCCCGATGCCAACCCCCGCCTGCGTTCCGCCATTGTTGCCGCCAAGGCGGTCAATATGCCCAAGGACAATGTCGAGCGCGGCATCAAGAAGGGTACCGGCGAGCTGGAGGGGGTCAATTACGAGGAGATCCTCTACGAAGGTTACGGGCCCGGCGGAGTGGCGGTCCTGGTCGAGTGCATGACCGACAACCGTAACCGCACGGTGGCCGATATTCGCAGCTTTTTCTCGAAGGCCAACGGCAATCTAGGCGAATCGGGCTGCGTTGCCTGGATGTTCGACAAGAAGGGCTCGATCATGATCGACCGGGAAACGATCGATGAAGAGAAACTGATGGAAGTCGCCCTGGAGGCGGGGGCCGAGGATGTTGTCGATGACGGCGGCGTCTTCCAGGTCCTGACCGCCCCCGAGGATCTGGAAACGGTGCGGGAGGCGCTCGAAGGCGCGGGCATCTCCTATGAGGAGGCCAACCTGTCGATGATCCCCCAGAATGTCGTGGAGGTAAACGACGAGAAGACCGCCGCCCAGCTGATGAAACTTCTTGATAACCTGGAAGACAATGAAGACGTGCAGAATGTCCATGCCAATTTCGATATCCCCGACGAGATTATCGAGGCCATTTCCTGATCGCTTACCGGCTGGGAGATTGGCCAATCCTGGGCGGCTTATCCCGTGATCGATTACGAGCCGAGGGCTTGAACCGTTGAGGATCCTGGGCATCGATCCCGGCTCCCGGGCCACCGGCTATGGGGTCATCGAGGTTTGCGGCCGGCGCCTTGACTTTGTCTGCTGCGGGGTGATCAGGGTCAAAACCGGCCAGTCCTTTCCGGAACGGCTCCTGGAGATCAACCAGGGGGTCTGCGAGGTGATCGAGGCCCACCGTCCCGACCGGGTCGCCATCGAAAAGGTGTTCATGGCCAGAAATCCCAGTTCTGCCCTGAAGCTCGGCCATGCCCGGGGGGTCCTGATTCTGGCGGCCATGCAGAGCAAGCTGCCCCTGGCCGAATACAGCGCCCGCCAGATCAAGCAGGCGGTGGCCGGCTACGGTAATGCCGACAAGGCCCAGATTCAGCATATGGTCAAGGCGATCCTCTCCCTGGCCAAGAGCCCCAGCCACGATGCCGCCGACGCCCTGGCGGTGGCGATCTGCCATGCCAATTATTTTCAGGCTGATTCCGGTTTCGGTTGATGAACAGAAGCCAGAAGACAGGAGCCAGGAGCCAGGAGCTAGGAGCCAGGCAGGAGCCAGGAGCCGGGAGCCGGGAGCCAGGAGTCGGGAGGCAGAAGCCAGAAGTCAGAAGCCAGAAGCCAGGAGTCGGGAGGCAGAAGCCAGAAGTCAGAAGCCAGGAGCCAGGAGCCAGAATCGGCGGTTGGAAGGAGATTCAGTTGTTAGCACATCAACGAGACAACAATGGCCATGTATAATTTACTGACAACTCTAACAGAATCCAAAGCACATAGGATAGTGGGTATCCTATCAATACTCCTGTTTATATTGGGCCTATATCTCCTCGGATCATACCTGCCTTTTTTAGCCGCAAAAGAAAAAACCATACCCCTAATGGCGAGAACAATATTATTTCTAGTATTACTATCAACTGGATTAGGAATATCATTATTGATTAACCTCCATTTTCAGAAAGAATACCTGAAAAGCACCTTTTTGTTTGAAGACAATGGTGTCAAATGGCGAGTAACAAACCTAAACAATGGAACTCTTCAATCTTGTTACATCCCATATTGCATAGAACATGACATGCCATATTTCCTTACGCCTGGCGGACAATATATGTGCAGAGAAATGATCGGCTCAAATTGCACCTCAAAAATAATAGATAAAGATGAAGTTGATTTTCTAATTTCAATGGCAATGCCAAAAGTTGAATCTCTTGCACATAAATACAAAACTAAATGCTAACCTTAAGGATTGATTCGGCCTAAGGGTCGATATCAATCTATTAATCGGAAAGCCGGGAGTCGAAAGGATTGAGTTTGGAGGCCTTTCTCCTGGCTTCCGGCTCCTGACTCCTGGCTTCTCTGTTTGCAATAACGGCGGCTTGCAGCGCCTCCAGGCCGGAAACCAGTCGGAAATTTAACAACCAACAGCGTGACGATAAGATGATTGCTAGCCTCAGAGGAATTCTCGCCCACAAGTCACCGCGGAACCTGATCGTCGATGTCGGCGGGGTCGGGTATGAGGTGTTTTTCTCGCCGGGCGGCCTCCACCGGCTGCCGGAAACCGGCGAGGAAATCTTTCTTCACATCTTTACCAACGTCCGCGAGGATGCCATCGATCTCTACGGTTTTCTCGATCCCGGGGAAAAGGAGATGTTCGTCCTCTTGACCAGCGTGTCGGGGATCGGACCGAAGGTGGCGGTGAATATCCTGGCCGGGATGGCGCCCGCCGACCTGGCCGGGGCCATCTCCGGTACCGATCTGGGCAGGCTGACCAAGTTGCAGGGGGTCGGCAAGAAGACGGCGGAGAGGATGTGCCTGGAGTTGAAGGACAAGGTCCACTTTATGGCCGCCACCGACTCGGTCGTGCTGGGGGTGCCGGATCTTGCCCCGGATGACCGGCAGAGCGCTGACGTGATCTCGGCCCTGGTCAACCTCGGTTATCCCCCGGCCAACGCCCGCAAGGCGCTCGAAAAGGTCCGGTCGGGTGCGGGCGAGGAAGGCTTCGGGAAATTATCCCTTGAGGATCTGTTAAGACAGGCATTGAGGTCGATGGCATGAACCACGAAGAACGGATCCTGAGCGCCTCTCACGGCCGGGACGACCAGCTCGATCAGGCCCTGCGGCCTCGGCTGCTTTCCCAGTATATCGGCCAGGAGCAGCTCAAGGACAACCTGAAGATCGCCATCCAGGCCGCCCGCAACCGCGGTGAAGCCATCGATCATATCCTCTTCCACGGCTTCCCAGGCCTCGGCAAGACCACTCTGGCCTATATCATCGCCAACGAGATGGAGACCAATATCCGGGTGACCTCCGGGCCGGTGATCGAGCGGGCCGGCGACCTGGCCGCCATTCTCACCAGCCTCCAGGAAGGCGATGTCCTCTTTATCGACGAGATCCACCGGCTCAACCACGCCGTCGAGGAAATTTTATATCCGGCCATGGAGGATTTCCAGCTCGATCTGATCATCGGCCAGGGACCCGGCGCCCGTTCGGTGAAGATGGACCTGCCGCGCTTCACCCTGGTCGGGGCCACCACCCGCACCGGCCTTCTGACCCCGCCCCTGCGCGATCGGTTCGGGGTTTTGCTCCGGCTCGAATTTTACCAGGTCGCGGAACTGGTCGAGATCGTCACCCGGGCCGCCTCGGTCCTGGGGATCAGGATCGATCCGGCCGGAGCCCGCGAGATCGGCGGCCGTTCGCGGGGCACCCCCAGGATCGCCAACCGTCTCCTGAAGAGGGTCCGGGACTTTGCCGACGTCAGGGCTTCCGGCCATATCACCGCCGAGGTGGCCGATGCCGCCCTCAATATGCTGGCGGTCGATGCCCAGGGGCTCGACGAAATGGACCGCAAGATCATCCTGACCATAATCGACAAGTTCCGGGGCGGGCCGCTGGGGATCGACACCCTGGCCACCGCGGTCTGCGAAGAGAAGAATACCCTGGAAGACGTCTACGAACCGTTTCTGATCCAGAAAGGCTTTCTGGTCAGAACCCCCCGGGGCCGGATGGCTACCCGGGCCGCCTACGAACATTTCGGCCGCGCCTTTACCGGCGGTGATCTCGATTCCGGGGCTCGACTATTTTAACGAATCCTGCCAAGGTATAGTTATGAAGAAGAGAAAATTGACCGTCCCCGACATAATCGCCATGAAGAAGGCGGGCGAGAAGATCGCCATGCTGACCGCCTACGAGGTCAGTTTCGCCCGGATGCTCGACGGGGCCGGGATCGAAATCATCCTGGTCGGCGATTCCCTGGGGATGGTGGTGCTGGGCTATGACTCGACGGTGCCGGTTACCATGGAGGAGATGCTCCACCATTGCCGGGCAGTAAACCGCGGGGTCGAGCAGGCCCTTCTGGTCGGCGACATGCCATTCATGTCCTATCAGACCGGTTCCCGTGACGCCATCGTCAATGGTGGCCGTTTCATCAAGGAGGCGGGCTGCGACGCGGTCAAGCTCGAAGGTGGCTCCGAGATTTGCGACACCGTCCGGGCCTTGGTCCGGGCCGGAATCGCGGTGATGGGCCATATCGGCCTGACCCCGCAGACCGCCGGTAATCTCGGCGGTTTCAAGGTGCAGGGCAAGGATCTCGACTCGGCCCGGCAGCTTCTCGACTCGGCCCGGGATCTGGAAGCGGCCGGCGCCTTCGCCGTGGTGCTGGAGTGCATCCCAGATCAACTCGCGGCCCTGATCAGCGAAAAACTTTCCATCCCGACCATCGGCATCGGGGCGGGCGCCGGCTGCGACGGCCAGGTCCTGGTCACCCACGATATGCTGGGCATGTTCGAGAAGTTCGTGCCGAAGTTCGTGAAATCCTATGTCAACCTGGCCCCGCAGATCAAGGAGGCGGTCGCTTCCTATAGAAGCGAGGTGAAGGAAGGCGTCTACCCCGACGCAGAGCACAGTTTCGTCATGCAGGCCGATCTCTCGGCCCTGCTTGACAACGGCAAGTGACCTCGCCATGAAGATTATCGAAACCCCGCAAATTACCGAAACGGTCCGGGAAATGGCCATCGAGGCGGCCTGCGACCTGGAACCGGATATTCTCGAAGGGCTGGTCCAGGCCCGGGACCGGGAAACCTCGCCTTTGGCCCGGGACCTTCTCGACCTGCTCCTGGTCAATGCCGATATCGCCAGCCGCGAGCAGATGCCGGTCTGTCAGGATACCGGTGTCAGCGTCGCCTTCGTTTCGATCGGCCGCGAACTCATTGTCGACGGCGACCCGGAGGCGGCGGTCCAGGAGGGAATCAGGCAGGGTTACGAGGAAGGCTATCTGCGCAAGTCGGTCTGCGATCCCCTGACCAGGAAGAATACCGGGACCAACACCCCGGCCGTCGTCCATCTCGAATCCCACTCCGGCGACGATCTGCGGATCCTCTATCTGCCCAAAGGCTGCGGCAGCGAGAATATGAGCCGTCTGCGGATGCTGCCGCCGTCGGCCGGGATCGAGGGTGTGGTCGATTTCATCTGCGAGACGGTGTTCGCGGCCGGGCCCAATCCCTGTCCGCCCCTGGTGGTCGGGGTGGGAATCGGCGGCACTTTCGAGAAGGCGGCGCTTCTGGCCAAGAGATCGCTGTTTAGGCCCCTCGGTGAGCATCACCACCGCCGGGATGTGGCCGAGCTCGAAAGCGCTATCCTGACGCGATTGAACCGGGAAGGGCAGGGGGTTGAAGGGATGGGCGGGAGCAATACGGCCCTGGCCGTCAACATCGAGGTGTTCCCCTCCCATATCGCCAGCCTGCCGGTGGCGGTAAATATCCAGTGCCATGCCCATCGCCACAAGGAAAGAACCCTGGCCGGGCGGGATTGGTCCGGCCAGTCCGAATCACAAGGGTAGAAGGACGCGATATGTCATTTCTAAAGGTAATGCCTGCCGCCCTGGAAAATCTCCGGGAGATAACGATTCCCTTTGCCGAAGGGGTGATCGAGACCCTGAGCGCCGGGGATATGGTCGGCCTGAGCGGATCTCTCTATACCGGCCGCGACCAGACCCATCGCCGTCTCTGCGCCCTCCTCGAAGAAGGCAGGGAGCTGCCGGTCGATCTTGCCGGTCAGCTTTTGTACTATGTGGGGCCGACCCCGGCCAGGCCGGGACAGGTGATCGGCTCGGCCGGGCCGACCACCAGCTACCGGATGGACCCCTACACCCCGCAACTCCTCGAACTGGGCCTGAAGGCCACCCTGGGTAAGGGCAAGCGTTCCCGGCCGGTTCGCGAAGCCATGCTGAAGCACGGGGCGATCTATCTGGCCACGATCGCCGGGGCCGGCGCCCTGTTGTCGAAGAGCATCACCAGGGCCGAAGTGGTCGCCTTCGAGGATGGAGGACCCGAGGCGCTTTTCCGCTTCGAGGTGGAAAGGTTCCCGGCCGTGGTCATCAACGATCTTGCCGGGCGGGACTTTTACGAGATCTGCGCGGCGGCCCGATAGGAAGGGGGTGGAGGCGTCATCCGAACTCCTAAATCGGTGTAGGAGCGGCTTCAGCCGCGAAGGCCTGCGACTGGCTTTCAAGAGACTATCAGTGGAAGCTTTTTCTTCAGATCGCCAGGAAAACCAAATAGATCGCCGGCAGGGCCAGGACCACGCCGGTCGCTATCCACCAGCCCGATCCCGGCCGGTTGCGAATCCGTTCAAACAAGCCTTTGCCCGTTGCGACCACGCCGCCCATTTACCCCGCCAGGGCGATACCCGCCGCGAGTAACCCCCGTAATCTACAGCCGACCACCTCCACCGGCATGGCCGCCACGATGATAAAGATCAAGACCGGCAGGGCCGGCAGCAGCAGATGTCCGAGCAGTTTCCCTTTCATAAGCCTATCCTGTTTGCCGAGCCGGGGCTTCCTTCGCACCTTGGGCCGGGTCCTAAAGCCAGCGCCCTACCTTTTTTCTGTATTGCCGATAACCTTCGCCGAATACCGCTTCCAGGGCCTCCTCCTCGGGTTCGATCTGCAATCGGTTGATCGAGAGGACAAAGAGCGGGATCGGCAGAAAGGCGGCCAGGCTTCCGAACAACATGGCCAGGCCGAGGAGGATTAAGAGGACGGCCAGGTACATCGGATTGCGGCTGTAACGGTAGACCCCCGAGACGACCAGGGCGGCGGCCTTCTCCGGGGAGCGGGGATCGATGGTGGTTTTTTCTCTCCGGAACGAAACAATCCCGGCCGCCCCGACCGCGCCGCCCAAAATGATCAGAACCGCCGCGATGCCGGGCCGGGAAGGGATCGGCAAGGGAAGCAGCTCCAGGTAGCGGTCGAGCAGCCCCATGGCGATGAGGCACAGTCCGGCCTGGACAAGCGGCGGTATTTTCAGACTCAGGGTCGGCATAGGGTTTGATGCTCGTCGAATTAGCTTGTTCGGGAATAAGGTTAAAATCATGAACTATTCAATAACTAAGATCAAGATGGGCGAGAAAAAAATGAAAGCGGCCCCCAATATCAGTCCTGCTCTTCGCCCATTTTGCCGATATCGGAAATTATGATCTTATCTCCTAG
>JARGFN010000246.1 GCA_029210665.1 Desulfobulbales bacterium | reverse complement strand
GATTTACGCGCAGCGCTCTTTTCTGGAGGGTTTGAAAAGCTGGGGACCGGCACTTCGATCACCCAGGCCGCGGTGCGCATGCTGGCCCAGGCGGGGGTGCTGATCGGGTTTTGCGGCGGAGGCGGCACCCCGCTTTACATGGGCAACGAGATCGAATGGCTGACCCCGCAGAGCGAATACCGGCCCACGGAATATCTACAGGGCTGGTTAAGCTTCTGGTTTGATGACGAACAGCGTCTCCAAGCCGCCAAGTCTTTGCAACACGCCCGGATCGATTATCTGCGGCAGGTCTGGCGCAAGGACCGCAATCTGGTCCTGGCCGGTTTCGATGCCGGCGATCCCGCCATAGCCGATGCCCTGGACGCCAACCAGGCCGGGATCGCTTCGGCTTCGAAGACGACTTATCTGCTGGCAATCGAGGCCAAGCTGACCAAGCAACTCTACAAATTTGCCGCACGACGAAACAACATAAGCGAATTCGTCCGCGAGCGGGAAGCGGGCGACAAGGCCAACGGTTTTTTAAACCACGGCAACTATCTAGCCTACGGTCTCGCCGCCTCCACCCTTTGGGTATTGGGTATCCCCCACGGTTTCGCGGTGATGCACGGCAAGACTCGGCGTGGCGCCCTGGTCTTCGATGTCGCCGATCTGGTCAAGGACGCCGTGGTTCTGCCCTGGGCCTTTATCTGCGCCAGGGAAAACGCCACCGAACAGGAGTTCCGCCAGCAGTGCCTGCAATCCTTCGCCGATCACAGGGCGCTCGATTTCATGTTCGATCAGGTCAAGGCCCTGGCCGTAAACCACCGGGAGGAATGAAGTGAATAATCTCGTATCTACGGAAGTAATTGCAAGTCGGATTTATTTTGTCAGAGGTAAAAAGGTTATCCTGGATTCTGATCTGGCCGAGTTGTATGGAGTTCCGACCAAACGCTTGAACGAGCAGGTGCGGCGCAATATCGAACGATTCCCCGGTGACTTCATGTTTAGGTTGACCAAAGAGGAATACGATCACTTGAGGTCGCAAATTGCGACTTCAAGCGACGGGTCGGGACATGGGGGGAGAAGAACGCTACCTTTGGTCTTTACCGAACATGGGGCCATTATGGCCGCAACCGTGCTGAACAGCAAACAGGCCGTGGAAGTCTCCATTTTTGTGGTAAGGGCTTTTGTGCGGCTGCGGGAAATGCTGGTCGGGCATAAACAGTTCGCGCATCGCTTGGACGAACTCGAAAAACGCCTTGCCTATCATGATGAAAATTTTCAGATAGTCTTCGATGCCATCAAACAACTGCTTGCTGAAGATGAAAAACCGAAGAGAAGGATTGGGTTTTGAATAGGAGTAACCAGCCATGATGGTGACCTTCGTCTCCCAATGCGAGAAAAACGCCCTCAAGAAGACCCGCCGGGTCCTAGACGCCTTTGCCGACCGGATCGGCGATAATACCTGGCAGACGGTGATCACCGAGGAAGGCCTCAACACCGTTAAAAAAATGCTCCGCCAGACCGCCAGCAAATCCAACGCCGTCTTTTGCCACTGGATCAGGAGCCGGTCCAGAAGCCAGTTTTTATGGGTGGTGGGCAACAAGAGCAAGTTCGATGAACGGGGTGTGGTGCCGGTGAATTATACGAGCAATCAAATAATAATTGGAGATATTGAAATTATGACAGACCAAATTTTTGCCAACACAAAAGGTCAACGGCTTGATCAGCATTTGTTCGCGGTGGGCTATCTTGCTCATAAGATCGTGAAACGATTTGTTCCTACAAACGACAATCTTGCTACCGCCGTTTTTATCGCCGGTTGTTGGCATGATATAGGTAAAATTGAACCGGCATTTCAAAAGTGGCTCAACAATTACCCCAAGAAGAATGCGTTTTTAGATATACCAGAAGAAGGACAACACATTGATAAGGGCAGATTTTCTTGGAAAAAGCACCCACGGCATAATGAAATCTCACTATTATTATTTCATTTGTTGTTTGGGTCGAAAGACATTAATCCTGATTCTCTCGAAAGAGTCAAACAGGAGTTTATGAAATCTACCCCTTTCTCGCGTGTTAATCCCAATAAATTCAATTAGTTAGCCGGATTTTTTCTGCAAGACCCTTCTTGCCGGCACCCTTCCATGCTATATTTCCTCAATATTTCAGTTACATGTGCATTTTTTTCTTGACTTTGCAAGACCCTACTGATAT
>JARGFN010000245.1 GCA_029210665.1 Desulfobulbales bacterium | reverse complement strand
CTCGGCCCCGAAGATCCCGGACTTCTCGATGGCGGCAAGCCCCTTCAGGCCGAAGACCGCCCGGGCGGTCCACAACATCGACTGGATGTCCCGGAAACCACCGCGCCCTTCCTTGATGTTCGGTTCAAGCTTGAAACCATACCCGCCGAAGAGCTGTTTCCGGGCTTCCCTTTCGGTCTCCATCTTGGCCAGGAAGTCGCGCCGATGTCCCTCGATGAATTTCTTATTATAGGCGTTGACCAGCTCGGCAAAGAGCTTCTCCGAACCAGTGATCCGCCGGGCGTCGAGCATGGCGACCTGGAGGTGGAAGTCATTCCTGCAGTCGGCCAGACACTGGGAAACGCTCCTGACGCTATGCCCGACTTCGAGCCCCGCGTCCCAGAGGGGATAGAGGATGG
This sequence comes from Desulfobulbales bacterium, assembly GCA_029210665.1. Lineage (GTDB taxonomy): Bacteria > Desulfobacterota > Desulfobulbia > Desulfobulbales > JAGXFP01 > JAGXFP01. Next base: position 1,814 of record JARGFN010000245.1, on the reverse strand, counting down.
ACTCCACGGTTTTTTCCAGCACCCCGCCTCTCACCCAGCGGGAATGAAGGAGGAGCAGGTCGATATCGGAATAGGGAAAAAGCTCGCCGCGACCATAACCGCCGAGGGCGACCAGGGTTATTTCCCCGCCGCCCTCGGTCAGTTCGGCGAAACGATCTTCCAGAAAGGTATCGACCGCCTCGGAATGTTTCTCCAGCAACTGCCGGCCGCTCACACCCTCTTCCCAAAGTTCGCGGAGGGTCCCCCGGGCGGCCCACAGCTCATGTTTCAGCAAAGCTATCGGCCCCAAACCATTTCCGCCTCAGATGGCGTCGTGGCCCTTCTCGCCGGTCCGCACCCTGACCACCTCCTCAATCGGCACGACAAAAATCTTGCCGTCGCCGATCGTGCCGGTATTGGCGGCCTCCCGGATCGTCTCGACTACCTGGTCGACCTGACCGGCGTCGATAATGATCTCGATCTTGGTCTTGGGGATGAAATCGACCTCGTATTCGGCGCCGCGGTAGATCTCCTTATGACCTTTCTGGCGGCCGTAGCCCTTGACATCGGCAACCGTCATCCCCTTGATGCCGATCTGGTTTAAGGCCTCTTTGACATCATCGAGCTTGAACGGCTTTATAATCGCTTCAATTTTTTTCATGACAATCTCCTTATGTGGAATTGCTGATGAATTGATATCGGTAAATTAATTATTAATCCAGCTTTCGGCTGGGGGCTGTTCGTCCACCTTCAGCCGGAATCCGGCAGGACTGCTTCCAAGCCTTTCTCCTGCCCCGGCTCCTGGCTCCCGGCTCCCGGCTCCTGACTTCTGACTTCTGGCTTCTGGCTTCTGACTTCTGAATTCCGTCACATATTGTAACCGGTCTCGCTGTGCTGGGTAAGATCCAGCCCCTGGATCTCCTCATCCCGGCTGACCCGGAGGCCGATGGTAACATTGATTAATTTAAGAATAACAAATGTAACTACTATTGAGTAGCCGATAGTTGAAAAGGCGTCCATGGCCTGAATCCCGAGCAGGGCCGGATTGCCGAAGAACAGGCCGTCGGCCCCGCCCGGATTGACTGCGGTCGAAGCGCGAAAAGGCCGGTGGCCAGCGCTCCCCACAAGCCGCCGACCCCGTGCACCCCGACGACATCGAGGGCATCGTCGTAGCCGAGCTTGCTTTTCGAAAGCACCGCGAAGTAACAGAGCGCCCCGGCAACCAGGCCGATAATGATCGCCGAATTAGGCCCGACAAATCCTGCTCCCGGCGTAATGGCGACCAGGCCGGCAATGGCGCCGGAGGCCACGCCCAGAGGGGTGGGTTTGCCCTGGGTCAACCACTCCATGACGATCCAGGAGACCGCAGCGGCGCCGGAGGCGACCTGGGTAGCGAAAAAAGCGGAAGTAGCGATCCCGTCCGCGGCCAGGGCGCTGCCGGCATTGAAACCGAACCAGCCGAACCAGAGGATCCCGGCCCCAAACAGGGTCATGCCCAGGTTATGGGGATGGAATGGTTCTCTCCCCCAGCCCTTGCGCTTGCCGATCATGATCGCCGCCACCAGGGCCGCGGCCCCGGAGTTGATATGGATCACGGTGCCGCCGGCAAAATCGAGGCCGCCGTGCCCGGAGATCCAGCCGCCGCCCCAGACCCAGTGACAGACCGGGAAATAGACCAGGGTGGTCCAGAGGATGGTGAAGGCCAGATAGGCGGTAAATTTGATCCTTTCACAGTTCCGCACCGGTTCCGGGGACACCATATTTAATTATTGACACCACTCGATTATCAAGGTAATTTTCACCTATGGCACGCATAGCAAGAGTGGTTGTTCCCA
>JARGFN010000244.1 GCA_029210665.1 Desulfobulbales bacterium | reverse complement strand
TGCCCTTGCGGTATAAAGCTGAGTTGAGCAGCTCGCCTGCTCAAACGAAACTTATACTCTTGCGGTATAAAAATTGGTGCGCATGCTTAAAACCAGCCCCGGCGTCCCCCTGCCCCTCGGTAATTTCCGCACCCCGAAAGGGTTTAACTTCGCCCTGTTCTCCCGGCACGGCGACGGGGTGACCCTGCTTTTTTTCGAAAGCGGCCGCGACGAAATCCACGCCGCAATCGAGCTTGATCCGGTCGTCAACCGGACCGGCGATATCTGGCATGTTCTGGTCCACGACCTCGATCCCGCCCTGCGTTACGGCTATCGGGTCAGGGGCGTGTGGGACCCGGACGGGTCCGGGCATCGCTTCGGCGAAGATTTTCTGCTCGATCCCTATGCCGGGGCCTTGACCGGCGGCTCGAACTGGGGCGAGGTTTACGTGCGGCAGGGGGCGGAAAGCCCGGCCCGGGGTTTTCACCGCCGCGGCTGCCTGGCCTGCGAGGATTTCAACTGGGAGGGCGACAAGCCCCTGAATATCCCCCTGCAGGATTCGATCATCTACGAGCTGCATGTCCGGGGCTTTACCTGCCACCCTTCCGCCGGGGTCGCCCATCCCGGCACCTACCGGGGTCTGCTCGAGAAGATCCCCTACTTGAAGGAGTTGGGGATCACCGCGGTGGAACTCCTGCCGGTTACCGAGTTCAACGAAAACGAAAACCCGAACCGCAATCCCCTTACCGGTGAGCGCCTGCGGAATTTCTGGGGTTACAGCCCGATCTCCTTCTTCGCCCCCAAGGCGTCCTATGCGGTCAACGGCCATAACGGCAACCAGGTCGGGGAATTCAAGGAAATGGTCAAGGCCCTGCACCGGGCCGGCATCGAGGTGATCCTCGATATCGTCTTCAACCACACCGCCGAGGGCGGCGGTGACGGCCCGGTTTACAGTTTCCGGGGACTCGACAATTCCATCTATTACCTGCTCGATCCCCACAGCCGCGACTATCTAAACTTTTCCGGCTGCGGCAACACCCTGAACTGCAATCATCCCCTGGTCCGCAAGCTGATCATGGATTGCCTGCGCTACTGGGTGATCGAAATGCATGTCGACGGTTTCCGCTTCGATCTGGCCTCGGTCCTCGGCCGGGATACCGACGGCGAGGTCATGCAAAATCCGCCGATGGTCGAGAAGATCGCCGAAGACCCGATCCTGGCCGACACCAAGATCATTGCCGAGGCCTGGGACGCGGCCGGGCTCTATCAGGTCGGCTCCTTTTCCAGCCATCCGCGCTGGGCCGAGTGGAACGGGCGCTACCGCGACGATGTCCGGGCCTTCATGGGCGGCGGGGGCGGGGTCGCCGCTCTCGCCACCCGGATGAGCGGCAGCGCCGATCTTTATCAGAACAACGACAAGAGTCCGTTCAACAGCATCAACTTCATTACCAGCCACGACGGCTTCACCCTCTACGATCTGGTCGCCTATAACCGGAAGCACAACGAGATCAACGGTGAGCAAAACCGGGACGGCGACAATCACAACCTGAGCTGGAACAGCGGCGCCGAGGGCGCAACCGGCGAGGGCGAAATCAACAGACTGCGCCGGCGGCGGATCCGCTCGTTCGCGGCCATCCTCTTCCTCTCCCAGGGCACGCCGATGCTGGCCGCCGGCGATGAGTTCGGCCGCAGCCAGCAGGGCAACAACAACGCCTATTGCCAGGATAACGAGATCAGCTGGCTGGACTGGCGGCTGGCCGAAGGCAACGGTGATCTGCTCCGCTATTTCCGGTTGCTGATCGAGCTGCGCAAAAAACACCCCATTTTCCGACGGGAGGAATTTTTCCCGGCGGCCGGCGGGCTTGACCCCCACGGGATCCACTGGCAGGGACTGCGACCCGGCGAGACGGACTGGTCACCCGACGCCAGGGTTCTCGGTTTCATGCTGGACGGCCTGGCGATCGGCGAGCCCCGCGACGATGATTTCTTCGTGGCCGTAAACGGCAATCCGGCCCGGGTCCGGGTGGAAATCCCTAGCCCTCCCGCCGGCCGCCACTGGCGTCTGTTCCTCGACAGCGGGACCGAACCCCCCGGCGATATTTATCCGGAAAACGAGGCGCCGCTCTTTGCCGGCAAGGAGTTACACTTGGCGGCGATGGCGGCGGCGGTGCTGATCTCCAGACCAAATAATTGATTGCGCCGATTCCGCACCCACCCCGGACAGCAGAAAACCCGCTGAGACCATGAGTCAAGCGGGTTTTTATAT
>JARGFN010000044.1 GCA_029210665.1 Desulfobulbales bacterium | reverse complement strand
GTTGCTGCTCATCTTTTTCATCAACGCCGCCCTGAGCCATGGCAGGCATATAAGTCTGGCCGGTCTTTTCCTGGCGCCGCTACTGGCGGAACTGCTCGGGCCCTGGAGCCCGCGGATCAGCATTTTTTTCGACCGGGGAAACTCCAGCCAAAAACAATTAAACCTCTCCCCGCTGACCGGCCCGTTGGCCACCGTAGTTCTGGCGGCCTCGCTTTTCAGCGTCGGTTACGCAAATCACGCCCGCCAACTCGGGCCGGTCATCTTCCCGCTGCCGGATAAATTCCCCGCCCAGGCGGTGCGATATCTGAAGAAAAATCCGCCGGCCGGCAAGATGTTCAACGAATACTTCATAGGCGGTTATCTGATTTACACACTGAGCCCTGCCCAGAAGGTCTTTATCGACGGGCGGGCCGATATGTACGGCGAAGAGATCTTTAAGGATTATCGAAAAATCGCCCACCTGGACGAAGAGACCGGCAAACTGCTCGGCAAGTATGAAATAGACTGGATAATCTATCCCGTTGACAAACCCCTGGTCCGATACCTGAAAGCAACAGAAAATTGGTCCGAAACTTATAGGGATGAACGGGTGGTGGTTCTGGAAAGACACAATTCCGAATCGTGAAAGTTCAGATTCAGTGGACTGTGATCGATTACCTTTTTTCGGCCAGAACCAGGATCGAAACCCCGAAAGGCAGCTTGAAGCGGGGGACCAGGTGGCGCTCAAGGGAAAATACCTTCATGAGCAGCCTATTCAGCGGCAAGGGGGGCATGGCCGCATCGCTGCCGCCGGCGCGGCCCAGCAAATTATTGATGGCCCGGGCCGCACCAACCGCCGGAAACAGCAGGGTATTGAAATAGGTGGCGTGGATTACTCCGAAGCCGGCATCCTCGACCAGCCGCAGCAGCTCCCCCCGTACATAGCGTCTTTTATGGCGATGGGAAACATCGTGGCCGCTCCAGAGAAACTTATAGGCCGGGACGGTCAGGAGTACTCTGCCGCCGGTTTGCAGCTGATTGCCGATGGCCTTCAGGGTGGCCGCCTCCTCTTCGATATGTTCGAGCACATCGAACAGGCAGATCAGATCGTAAAGCTGCCCGAAGGGGATATTGTCCGGCAGCCGCCCCCGGAGTACCGGGCAGATTTTCCGGCTGTTCGCCATGCCCAGGGCCTCTTCGTCAAGCTCCATGCCGTGGACGGTTCCGAAACCGGAGAGAAGTTCCAGGTTGCCGCCGGTGCCGCAGCCTGCTTCCAGAATCAATCCGGCGCCCCGGGGGTAGTAAGCGGCCAAAATCCCGCCGATTATCTTGCGTCGGGCCGCGAACCACCAGTGGCGCTCCTCGTTGGCGTACATCTCCAGATAGATATCCCGGCGCAAATCCCTTTCTCCTAGTGGTCTGCCGAGCAGCCAGCCAGGGCGACCCGGTACGCGGCGGCGTCGATCCGCCATGCTTCCCTCAATCGCCCGATCTTACTAACAACTTTTATCTGGTCCCCCTCTCTATTTCGCAATAATACCAGCCAAGGATCATTCCAATAGGCCACGCCATAGTCCTTTCCTGCCAGGAGGCACTCTATGGAAGCGAGATATTCGGTGCGATCCATCTGCAAGTGCCCGTCCAGCCAGTTGGGTTGATTTTTTTGGGGAAGACTCGCCGGATTAGCCGGCATATCGTTAATATTGGTGGTCGGGCTGTCCAGGCGCAACACGATACCATCGGTCTCGCCGATACCCCTGGGATATAAGAATATATCACGCCGTCGGCTGAATTGGGCGCCGATATTGGCCTGGGCCGAAAGGGAAAAATCTTTATCCAGCAGCGAACGCACCTTCCGCAACCCCGGATCCGGCCAGTTAAAATAATTGACCGGTTCCCAGATGTTGAAAGTGCCCTTAAGGGGGAGCGGCAGGGAAAAATAGCCGCAAACCAGGGCAACCGCCAGGGAAATCCCCGAAACTCCTTTGCCGAAAACCTCCCTTGAAGGCGGGACAACCGAGCGGCTCCGCCGATAGCCGCCGCCGTCAAAACCGGAACCACCCCCGCCGAATGATATGCCCAGATACTTCGGGGCATCGGATTAGCCGACAGGGTATTCGCGGCCAAATCGGCCAGGCCGGGCAACAGAAAGGAAAAACCGACTAAAGGCAGGACCACCGAGAAAGGAATAATGAGCAGGAACCAGTAGATATGGCCGCCCATATCAAGCACCCGTTGCCAGACAAAGCCGGGCCGGGTCAGGAAGGTTTGGAGGATTTCCGGCGGCGAGCCCCCGAGCCAGCCGTATCGGCTCAGCTGCCCCAATCCTTCCCCGAGCATGACCGGCTTGCCGATCGGCGAGAAATAAGGCATCGCCACTCCGAGGACCATAAAGAGATGAATAAAACCAAGGCCCGAAATCACCGCGGCCGTTTTCCAGGTGCGATGCCTGATCCACCAGAGGATCCCGAATCCAACTATCATCAGGCCCAGGTGTTCCTTGCAGAGAAGAATCGCCAGGGACGACCAGAACAGCAGCTTGCCGTTTTTTTTGACTACGCCCAGAAACGCCGTGGCGATAAAAGGCACGGCCAGGGTGATCGGGTGGAAGTCCCACTTCCCGGCGCTGAGCAGAAAAGGATTGAACAAGTAGACCAGAGCCCAGGCGATGCCGGCCTTCTCGGATTTTAAAAGATGCTCGGCCAGAAGGAAGATGGGCCAGGCGGCAAGGGCCAAGGCCGCGGCCTGGGCGGCGATAAACCACTCGACCCCGGCATGCAGCCGGTAAAGGGGAACAAAGAGGAGGAGCACCGGTTGGAAATGAAAACCCAGCCAGTTCATCGCCGCCCCGACCGGGTTAATCGTGGTCTGGGAAAATGCACCGTTCAGGGTATTCCACACCACCTGATCGAATACGCCCAAATCATTGATACTGGTCAGATACCCCCAGTGCCGGCTCATCCCCATCGCGCAAAACAGGCCGAAGTGGCAAAACATGACAACCTTAAGACTCTTCACCAGGATAGAACTGCGAATTACGACCGATTTCATCCGATACTCCCGTTAAAGCTGAGTTGAGCAATTCGTCTGCTTTTAAGCCCTTCAGGGTGCAAACGAAACTTATGTGCCGCGAAGCAAATGCCCTCCTCAAGGGAGGATTGAACAGAACCCTTGGGATGCCATGTGGGTATAAATCCCTTCTTATTCCCGGGAAGGAGAGTTAACGACCCTCCCCGGATCAATCGGCCATTTCGGATGACGCCGACTATCAATAGTCTATATTATTTCACCGTCCTGTAAAAACATTCATCAATCCATCGGACGATTAAATGCCGTCATCTCCCTTCGGGCAAAAACGGCCCCGCGAAATCAACAAGGTTATTTTATCGGGGTCAATCATGCAGTTTAATAAGGGAAATCATTCCTGTTATGAGGTTTTCCGGGCTCTCGGCCCGGTGCCAATAGTTTCGTTAATGCCCTGAATTTACGACGGTTCAGCCTTCTCCCTGCCGCTCCGATAACAGAATATAAAAATTAATCATTAATTTTTCTTGACTTGAAAAACAGAACCGAACGACACTTAAGTTAAACAGGCGCATCAGCGCCAGGCCAAACCGGGCCGCCCATTTGGAACCATCAAACTTTAGGAGGATCATCATGAATCAGCTTCTCAAATTAACCAAAAGTTTTATCAATGACGAAGAAGGCGCCACCGCGGTCGAGTACGGTGTGCTGGTCGCCCTGATTATCGCCGCCGTCGTTGCCGTTATCGCCATATTGGGCGAAAAAATCAATAACGGCTTTGAAAAGGTCAATACCGCACTGAACATGTAAAAATAACTTCCCCGGCCGGCGTAAATTGGCGGCCCAGGTGATCCGGAAACTGCACAGGCAAAAGAGATGAGCGACTATCGACAGCAAATACCGCGGTACTTTTTCGGCTTCGCGGCCCTGGCTCTGGCGGGCTACTTTCTGCAGGTCCACAGCCGCGAGCCGGTCGTCTTTTTTGCCTCGCTGTTTTTTCTGGTCATTTGCGTAACCGATACCTTCCAGTCAAGAATACCTAACCTGGCCATCCTCAGCCTGGTCATGGTCGGTTTCGGCTATAATCTGCTGACCGCCGGCATGCCGGGCGGGGCAACCGCCCTGGCCGGCATGCTGGCGGGTCTCGCCCTCCTGCTGCCCTTTTATCTGATGGGCGGCATGGGTGGCGGCGATGTCAAGGCCCTCGCCGCCCTGGGCGCCCTGCTCGGCCCGGCCGATATCTTTCAGGTCTTCCTGATAGCCGGCCTGATCGGCGGAGGCATGGCCCTTGTCCACCTGGCCTTCAGCAAAAATCTCAAGAGGATCCTGCGAAACTGGCGGACCGACTTCATGCTGCTTCTCGTTAATCGCCGTCTCCCCGAAAGGGCGGCCGGCGGGGCGGCGGACAAATATCAATACGGCGCCGCCATCGCCTTCGGCTTCTTCTTTTTTGTCACCTGGGGAGGCCTGCTTTGAAAGGGATTTCCGGGAACAGGGGGGCCGCCGCGGTCGAGTTCGCGGTCCTCTTCCTTCTGCTGATGATCATACTTTTCGGCATCATCGAGTTCGGTTTCATCTGGATGCAGTCCCATTATATCGCCAATGCGGCGCGAGAGGGCGCCAGGGTGGCGGCAAAGGGGCATGACGATACCCAGGTCGAAACCGCAGTCAAAACTTATCTGCAAGGGCTGTACAGCGAGGACAGGGTAAATGGCACCGGGAGTTACCCCCCGGGATGTTGCGACAACGGGGACTTTATTGAAGTGGTGATCTCGGGACCCGACGACGGCGAGGTTATCGCCGTTCCGGAATTGGCCGCCGCAGACGATCCCGCGGCGATAAGGGTAACGGTAACGGTCCAGACGGCGCAGGTCTGGGATCCCATTCTCTGGGACTTGCTCAAGCTGCTCCCCGGTTCATCGGTCACCGGCGATCTCTCGGAAATCACCGAATACGCCAAGTTTGCCGTCGAACCGTAAGCTTTAACCCGGATAAAAGCATCGAGATGAAAATCACAGGATCGGGAATCGGAACAAGAACAACAAGACGACGCGGTAACGAGAAGGGCGCCACGGTTGTGGAGTTTGCCGTTATCGTCGTTCTTCTGCTCCTTATCCTCTTTGCCATTCTCGAATTCGCCTTCATCTTCTACCAGCGGCACTTTGTCGAAAATGCCGCCCGGGAAGGAATGCGGGTCGGCATCCGGGCCAACAACTACAGCTGTTTTACCGGCTGCGGCGCCCAGGAGCGTAAAACGGCGGTCGAAGAGCGGGTCGCGGAGTACCTTTCCGCCATTTACGATGCCGACGCTATCGAGGCCGGCGATATCGAGGTTGAACGTGTAGCCGAAAAGGCCCTCAAGGTGAGCGTGGCAGTAGAGAACTTCTTCCCGCAGCTGCTGTCGGGACTGATTCCCGGTTTTGCGAATCAAAACACCTTGTCATACAGCATCACCGGCGAGTACGAAGACCCGGACGAGTTTGACAATGAAGAGTAGTTTTAACGTCTTATGGCCCGGTTCGTTGTCCATGCCGCAAATCCGTTTTGCGCCCCCACGGTCAACCACCATAAACCGTAAGCCCCAAAAAGGAGAACTGGTATGAAAAAATATGGCGCTCTAATTGCACTCGGCGTCGCCATCATCTTCGGGGTGTTGGCCGTATATCTGGCCAACAAGTGGATGACGAGCCAACAGCCTGAGATCCAAACGGTAGTCAGGGAACAAGTGCCGACTACCAAAATCGTTATCGCTTCCCGGGACATCCCGGTCGGCACCATGCTGAACAAGGAGGTTCTGGCCCTGGCCGAATGGCCGAAAGCCAATGTTCCCCAAGGGGCCTTTTACGACCCCACGGAACTGGAAGGCAGGGTTGCCGTCACCCAGCTGAGCGCCGGCACCCCTCTACGGAAAGCCGAGCTGGCGGAGTCCGGTTCCGGCGCCGGCCTGGTCGCCTTGATTCCCCAGGGTAGCAGGGCCATGTCGATTCGGGTCGACGAAGTTATCGGGGTGGCGGGATTCATCCTGCCAAACACCTTTGTTGACGTGGTCCACGTCGATCCCGACCAGAAGAGCAACCAATCTTCGATCATTCTTGAAAAAGTCAAGGTCCTGGCCATTGCCCAGGAAACCTATACCGATGAAAAAGGGGGCAAGGCCAAGGTCGTCCGCACCGTCACCCTTCAGCTTAAACCAGAGGAAGCGACCACCCTGGCCCTGAAGACCCGCCGGGGCAGCATCCATCTGCTGCTCCGCAACCCCCTCGAGGATAAAGAGGAAAAAGTCGCCGCTGAATCCGAACCTGAAATCAAGAAGAAGCCGGCTCCAAAACCGAAACCAAAGCCGATTCCCGTCCTTAAATCACGGATCAGTTCTCCCGCCCCCACTCCTTATACGGTTGAAATCATCAGGGGATCGGAAAGGGAAGATGTCCGCTTCAAACATATTGAATCAGAGGACGTCATCAAATGACATTTTGCGAGTTCGTCAATAATAACAGGAGTGCATCATGAAAAATCAGCGAGCGATACTGTTTTGCAAAGTGCTAATGCTGCTGGCCGTCTGCGGTTTGCTCTTCGCCGCCGGGGCGGCGGCCGCCGAATTGGACAGACAGACCCTCCAGCTTAAACTGGGAGGCTCGGACATCATAAAAACCATCGCCCCGTTCAAACGGGTGACCATCGCCAACCCCGACATTGCCGACGTGGTTGTCCTTTCGCCCAGCGAAATCTACGTCTACGGCAAGAAAGTCGGATTTACCAGCATGATCCTCTGGGAAGCGGGCCAGGACAAAACGGTACTGGATGTAGTCATCGCCCTGGATATCACCGCCCTCAAGGAGCAGCTCTATGAACTCTATCCGAACGAAGAGGTCCAGGTCTATGCCTCCGAAACCGGCGTGGTTCTTAGCGGCACGGTTTCCGGCCCGGAGGTGGTGGAGCAGGTCTTGCGGCTGACCAGGACCTTTCTGCCCGTGGAAGCCGAGGGCAAGGGCGATACGGGCGGCAGCGGCCGGTCCGGCGCCGGGATAACCAACCTCCTCAAGGTCGGCAACCTGCAGCAGGTCATGCTGGAAGTAACCTTTGCCGAGGTTTCCCGCGATTCCGGCCGCGACCTCCAGGTCGGCATGGGTCTTAATAACATGGGCGACGATCTGGGCAACGATTTCACCAAAGGGTCGGCCGGAATCGGTAAGCTTGGCGTCAGCGACTTCGGCGCCCTGGCCGCCCAGGCCGCCGAGTCCCTGCTCTTTAATTTCGCCGGCAATGCCGCCAACCTCTTTGTCGAGATCGATCATTTCACCGCCGCCCTGCAATTTCTGGAGTCGGAAGGTCTGGCCCGCACCCTGGCCGAGCCCCGCCTGGTCACCCAATCCGGTCAGGAGGCCAGCTTTCTGGCCGGCGGCGAGTACCCCGTCCCGGTCCAGTCGGGAACGACCGGCGAAGCCATTACCATTGAATTCAAGGAATTCGGCGTTGGGCTCAGCTTTACGCCGGTGATCATGAGTGACGGCAAAATCAGCCTCAGCGTGTCCCCGTCAGTCAGTACCATCACGGGGACGGCGCAGACCACCAGTGGACCGCAGCCGATTTTGACCACCCGCAAGCTGAATACCAATGTTCAGCTTAATGACGGCCAGACCCTGGCCCTGGCAGGCCTCCTCCAGGACAATATGCGGGAAGTCTTGACCAAGATCCCCTATCTCGGCGATATTCCCATTCTCGGAACCCTGTTCCGGAGCACTAATTACATAAAGGAAAAGACCGATCTTTTGATCGCGGTTACGCCCCACCTGGTTAAACCGGTCAAGGAGGGTTCGATCAAGTTTCCCGGCGAGGACATCCAGGATCCCAACCGCTATGAATTCTATCTGGAAGGCAGACTTGAAGGACGGCGTTCGGATGACGACAAATCGGCCGTCACCCGTCATAATTTTTCCGAAATGCCGGCTGAATCCGCGAGAATGGGCGGTCTGGAAGGGGATTTCGGTTATCAGCCTGTAAAGGCCGACTAAGAAGGGAGAATGATTATGAAAAAATTATATATACCGCAAGGGCATAAGTTTCGTTTGCACCCTGAAGGGCATAAAAGCAGGCGGGCTGCCCAGCTCAGCTATATAATTCCAGTGGCGCTTCTCCTGCTGGCCGGGTGCAGCGGCGCTCCCCATGTGGACAAGGAATTCGGCATGGCCAACCGGCAGGCCTTCGAGATGCAGATCGCCTACCAGGACTACCGCCATGCCGACCAGACCCCCGAAGGCATGACCGGGATAGTGGCCGAAGAGATCATGGACGTTTATACGGATGATTTCGGCAAGGCCCCCGAGGAAGTGGACATCTTCCAACTGGGAATCGAACAGGATTAGAGGCGGCATCGGATGAAAACGATAATCAGCGGCAGGGAACAAGGCGCGGTCGCCCCCTTGGTGGCAATCCTGATGGTGGTTTTTATCCTGTGCATCGCCCTGGTTGTCGATCTGGGTCATCTCCACAACGTCAAGGTGCAACTGCAGAGGGCCGTCGATGCGGCGGCCCTGGCCGGAGCCCAGCAGCTTGACGGTAGCGCCGGCCAGGACGCCAGGGCATCTGCCGTGGCCCTGGCCACGGCAGATGCCAACAGGATCGACAGCGATTCGGGATGGGTCGCCGGTGCCTATGAATTCAGATCTGATATGGGCCACTGGAACCCCGATATAACGGCGGCAGGTCGGTTCGACCAAACTTCGGTTGATCCCGATACGGGCAACGCGATCAAGGTAACCGCCGAATTACAGGTAGATAACATCTTCTTTTTTCTGACCGATAACAGCACCGTTACCGCCGATGCCATTGCGGTGAGCACTTTTGAGCAGCAGACCCTTCCGGTTACCGTTATAAGCTGTATACCCTCCGGGGGAGAAGATTTCCCCGGAGTATTATCACCAGGCGACACCGTTAACGACATCGCCTTGTATACCTTTGCTGCGGCAACAGTAGACACGGCAGCTTGGACTTCTCTTACAATAGAGAATGCTAACAACAATAATATTGACAAGTTTTTTGGCGATTGCGGGACCCATCTTTTTAACAAAATTGTTTACGGGACGAATGAAAGTCATGACGGAATTGAAAATGAAATTGTTAAAAAAGGGGGCTGCACTACCAGTGATAACAGCATTGTGGTCAAAGACTTCGATGATCTCTGCAATGAACCGACAAACATTACCTGCGGTCTAGGTGCCGATTTTAGCGGAGCTAATCCACTGGATCCCTTGACATTCGACCCATTGCCACGCTGGAACGACTTCAGCTCTATTCAAAAAATCTGGTCCATGGACCAAGTACTCACTCCGGCCACAGATAGTGGTGAAAATTTTAGAGACAAGACAACCTTTCCTAATAAAGCCGATGATCTGGAATACCTTAAATACACAAATAGGCTTGAAGACTTATACAATGCGAGCGATCCAAACAACCCATATACTTTTGTTGAGTACAATCTTGAATACGCATACAGCCCAACGACGTTCACAGACGAACGATTCACACGTTTTATTGATGATATATCTGGGGACCCGAAGGCCCAATTCAAACGGCCACTCCGAGAAGCCGGCTATCCGGAAGTCTGGTTGATCGAAGGTGAAACAAATACCATAGATGATTTCCTGAAGACCATCGTGCCTACCGAGGGCAACAATCTGGTTGGCGACGAATTCAAAAGCAGTCTTACCGGTTATAACGAGCCATTCGATGAAGATAACGCAGTAAGTTCATATGGTCTTGGAGAGACGGCGCAACTGACGATCCCAGTAATTTTTGCCGGAGAATGCTCCGATACCCAATACAACAAGCCGGGACTATATATTGGTACAGCCAATTTACTCTTAACCAGGCTATGGAAAACAATCAATGAATGCTATGACGCGGGTGATGAAACAGCCGTTGAGCTTCAAATCGGGGCCGATTACAGCCGTTTCGGCTCTGATAAAAACACTAATGACCTCCCCGCATTGGTAGGCGACAAAATTCTTTGTACCAAAGGATTTGAAGGCAAATCTTTCGAGGGACTGGTAAGGCCGCCCGCCGGGGACGAAGAAACCAAGACCGGAATATTAAAAGTGTATTTGGTTGAATAAATAAACCATTATTCTGCAAGGACAACCACATGCCGCAAACCATGAACATAGCCATAGAGGTCAGCGATCGGGAATTGGCCGGTTCCATTACGGAAATTCTCAAGTCCCTGAACGACGTCAAGGTCCATAAATGGTATGGTTCCATGGGGGAAAAGGGGGATCTTTCCGTTAAAAGCAGCCCGAACATAATCATTACCGCCGACGACCCCGCAACCGACGAAATTTTCCGCCGGCTCCCCAAAATACGCCATGTATTCCCCCAGGCCGCGGTCTTTGTCGTATCCACCGAAAAAGATCCGAAACACATCGTCGAGGTCATGAAGGCCGGGGCCACCGAATATCTGGTAACCCCATTGGACGGGAAAGTCCTGACCAATTCCATTGAAGAAGTCCGCGCCAAACTGACCGAAACCGGCCATATCGCCAAAGGCGCCGTTTACAGCTTTATCAGCAGCAAGGGCGGGCTCGGTTCTTCCGTTTTATCGGTGAATACGGCCGCTACCCTGGCAGCCACTATTAAAAACGGCAATGCCGTGGCCCTGTGCGACATCAGTTTTCAATCGGGCGACACCTCGGTGCTTCTCGACATCCTCCCCGAAACGACCATTGTCGACATCTGCAGGAATTTTCACCGTCTCGACGTGTCGCTCCTGAAAGGCGCCATGGTCAAGCACAAAAGCGGCCTTGAACTGCTTGCCGCGCCGGTTAGTCCCGAAGACTACGAAATGATCAAGGAAGGCCACATCGAAAAGATTATCGGCCTTTTAACCAAGCTGTACGACAGGATAATCGTTGACTGTCCCTCGATGTCAATCACCGGCTCCACCATAGAGGCGTTCCGGGTCTCAAGCAAGGTGTTTGTCGTCATCGACCTGTCTCTACCGGCGATCAGAAACGCGGTGCGGATCACCCAGATGATCAGAAAACTCGGGATCTGCGATGAAAAAATCGAATTCATCCTTAACCGTTACGAAAAAAACGCCACCTTATCCATTGAGGACGCCGAAAAAAATCTGGGCAAGCAGATATTCTGGCTGTTCCCCAACGATTTCAGCGACATCATGTCGTCAATCAACGAAGGGGTGCCGGTGGTTCAGCTCCACCCCCGTTCCTTAATCTCCAAAAACATCATGAGCTTCACCCAGAAGCTGAGAAACAAGCTTGAAAGCAAGGATTACCGGGGAGCAAGAACTGCTTTTGGTAAATCAATATAGGAGGGAACCGTGGCTCTGAAAGATCTTATGATAAATCCCGAAACGTACGGACCGGACCAGACCTTGACCGGCGCATCAACCAGCGGCAAGAACGATCTTTTTTACGATATAAAGCATCGGATTCATGAGCGCATAGTCGAGGAGATCAACCTGGCGGTCCTCGACGAAATGGACCCGGAAGAGGTTAAGCCCGAAGTAAGCCGCATTGTCGAGCGCTTTCTGGAAGAGGAGAAGGTTCTGCTCAACGTCGGCGAGCGCAAGGCCCTGGTGGAAGAGATCCTGGACGAGCTGATGGGGTTGGGTCCGCTCGAACCGCTGCTGAGGGACGATACCATTTCCGATATCCTCTGCAACACCTACAAGGACGTATATATCGAGCGAAGGGGTATTCTGGAAAAGGCTGACTGCCGCTTTGCCGACAACGCCCATCTCCTCAACATCATCGACCGGATCATTTCCCGGGTCGGCCGCCGCGTCGATGAATCATCACCCATGGTGGACGCCCGGCTCCCCGACGGCTCAAGGGTCAACGCCATAATTCCGCCGGCGGCCATCGACGGTCCGCTGCTCTCCATCCGCCGTTTCGGCGCCAAGCCTCTCCAGATGGAGGACCTGATCAACTTCAAAACCATCACCCCCGAGATTGCCGAATTCATGGCCGACTGCGTCCAGGCCAAACTCAATATCATGATCTCCGGCGGTACCGGTTCCGGCAAGACCACCCTGCTCAATGTTTTTTCAAGCTTCATTCCGGGCAATGAGCGGATCGTCACCATCGAGGACTCGGCCGAACTGCAACTGCAACAGCAACATGTGGTGCGTCTCGAAGTGCGGCCGCCCAGTATCGAGGGAACCGGGGAAATAACCCAGCGCGACCTGGTCAGGAACAGTCTGCGGATGCGGCCGGACCGGATCATCATCGGCGAGGTCCGCGGCCCCGAATCTTTCGACATGTTGCAGGCCATGAACACCGGCCATGAAGGGTCGCTCACCACCATTCACGCCAATAGCGCCCGCGATTCCCTGACCCGGCTGGAATCGATGATTCTGCAGACCGGCATCAATCTTCCCGAACAGGCCATGCGTTTCATGATGTCTTCGGCCCTGGATCTGATTGTCCAGGTGGAACGTTTAGTGGACGGCAGCCGTAAGATTGTTTCAATCTCGGAAGTGGTGGGCATGGAAGGCTACGTTATTACCCTCCAGGACATTTTTGTTTTCGAGAAACGGGGCATCGACAAAAAGGGCGGGGTTATCGGACGCTTCAAGGCCACCGGCATCCGGCCGCATTGCGTCGACCGACTCGAGTTGGCCGGAATTAGAATACCTGACAACCTCTTCTCTCCCGAAAAGATTTACGAATAAAGGAGGAATGATGGACCAATTCAATCTGTTTTTTCTGGCAGTCGTTTTCCTCTTTGCCATGGCGTTGATTCTCTTTGTCTACTTTTTATGGGGGGAAACGAAATTCGCCGAAAAGCGGACCATGCGGAAGCGTCTTCTCTACATCTCTGCGGGCGGCAAGCACGGCAAGGAAAAGCTGGAGCTTTATAAAAACCGGGTTTTGAAAGATACCGGGGTGTTTGAACTTCTCGCCTTCAAGCTTCCCAGAATAAGCTCGATAGACCGGATGCTTATCAAAACCGGGAAAACCATTCCGGCTTCGGTTTTCTACGCCATCTCCATTCTCGCCGCTCTGATCGGCGCGCTGCTCGCCTATCAGTTCATGCCGGGGAAAGCCACCCCTTTTGTCGCGGGGCTCTTTTTTCTCTTCGTCCCCTATTTCCTGCTGAAAATGTATGAAGACTCTATTTTCGAAAAATTTCAAGACCAGCTGCCCGAGGCCCTTGATCTGCTGGCTCGGGCGATGCGCTCCGGACACGCCCTGACCTCCGGGCTGGAAATGATCGCCGAAGAGATGCCGCCCCCGATTCAACTGGAATTCAGGGCCACGGTCGATGAAATCAACATGGGTCTCTCGGTGAAAGACGCCCTGGCCAATATGTGCGAAAGAGTGCCCAGCACCGATCTCAGATTCTTTGCCATCGCCATCCTGATTCAGAGAGAGACCGGCGGCAATGTCGCCGAAATCCTCGACAAGATCGGCCGCCTGATCCGCGAGCGCCTCCAGTTCCGCCGCCAGGTTAAAACGCTGACCGCCGAGGGCCGAATATCCGCCCGCATTCTGCTTTTGCTGCCCATTTTTATGTTTATGTACATATACTTCGTCAATTATGAATATATCTCCCTGCTATGGACGGAAAAGATCGGGATCTACATGCTGGTCGGCGGGATCGTCATGCAGGTAATCGGCACGATTTTTATTCGCAATATCGTAAAAATTGAGATTTGATGATTTCGCGAAAAATATGGGAACACCCTTGACTTTCATTCCCGCGCGGGCGGGAATCCAGAGAACCTTGGCAATTTTGCCGAAAGCCTTGGAGTGTCATTCCCGCGCGGGCGGGAATCCAGTGCTATTGCCGAACATGTCGTCTATTGTCGAAAAAGAAGCGATTCGAACGCATGTGCGAATTCCTGTTCTTTAACGCCTTGATATCATATCAAGCTAAAGGTGGGCCATGAACGTCATTATAAATTATTTTTACCGCATGCTTGAAAACCGTGATTTTCTCTTCTTGCAGATTATGGTTTTCCTGGCCGCCGCTTTGTTGGCCGGGAGCCTGTTCCTTTTATTCCAGCGCCGTAATTATCTGACTGAACGGCTGGAAAAACTTCTTCGGGGCAAAAAACCGGTCGAGGTCAAAAACGCTAAACTCTTCGACGAGGAGGCCCAGACCGGGTTTACCGCCAAGATCCTCGCGCCGATCCGCAACATTATCGCCCCCGCGGACTTTTCGGACCAGAAAAAGATCCGTTTACGTTTGATCCAGGCCGGTCTTCGCTCAAGAAAGGCCTATACCACCTATCTGGCTTTCAAGGTAATCCTTGCCGTTATCTTCCCGCTGACCTACCTTACATTCAGCGCTTATTACACCTTGACGCCCGCCGCCGTAACCATTGCCGCCCTTCTGGCCCTGGCCGGTTTTTTCACCCCCAATCTGGTTCTCCTGCACCTTATCCGGAAAAGGCAGCAAATCATGTCCCGTTCATTGCCGGACGCCCTCGACCTGATGGTGGTCTGCGTGGAGGCCGGACTCGGTCTTGACATGACCTTCAAGAGGGTCGGCGACGAGTTGCGCCCCTTGAACAAGGAGCTTAGCGATGAATTCTACCTGACCAATCTGGAAATCAGGGCGGGTAAAGCCAGAAATGAAAGTTTCAAAAACATGGCGGCCCGAACCGGGATGCCGGACATCCATAATCTGATGAACATTCTGGCGCAGACCAGCCGCCTGGGAACCAGTGTGGCCAATGCCCTGCGGATCCATGCCGATGCCATGCGCATCAAACGGCGCCAGGTTGCCGAGGAGACCGCGGCCAAATCGGGAGTTAAACTGATCTTTCCCCTGATCCTTTTCATCTTCCCGGCCATCCTCATTGTCCTGGCCGGGCCGGCCGCCATTCGCATCATAACCCAGCTGTTCCCCGCCTTTGGCGGCTGAGGCAGGGAGGCTATGTATTTCATCAATTCACCCATGACCGGCTTTCCTTCGGGCCGCATGCTCCCTTTGCTTTTCATTTTGCTCATGACCTCGGCCTGTGCCGCCACCAGCGAATCGGTGCACGAGCTAAGCCCCGTTCAAGGCACGGTTTTACAAGAGGCACGGGATGACAAAAGCGATTCTCTTGAAAAAATTTCCTATGAGGAATTACTCTCCCGGGGCAACCGGCATTTAAGCCAAAGGAATTCGAAGCTGGCGTTGCTGCACTTCCAGATGGCCCTGAAAAGGCGTGGCGACTCGGCCGAGGCCTATGCCGGTCTCGGGGAGACCCTGGCCCTTACCGGTGACAACCAGGCCTCGCATAGCTTTCTCGACCAGGCCTTGCGGCTGGACCAGCAGAACCGCCCGGCTCTGCTTTCCACCGGCAAGCTGTACCGGGAGGAGGAGAATTACAGCCAGGCGGAAATCTCTTTCACGCGCGCCCTGAAAATTTATCCGGCCAATCCGGAGATTCTCACGGAACTTGCCATAACTTATGGCCGCATGGGCCAGGAGGATCAGGCCGAGCCTCTGCTTCTTCAGGTGGTTCGCCTTAAGCCCGGGGATGCCTCGGCCCGTAACAATCTGGGCTTCAATTATCTGCTGCGGGGAGACTATCCGGCCGCAATCGAGACCTTTCGGGAGGCCTTGAAAATCGCTCCGGATTCGCCACGCGTTCTGAATAATCTGGCGGCGGCATACGCCTTGAATTCTCAACCTAATAAAGCGCTGAACCTTTTCCGTAAAACGGGAAACGAGGCAACCGCCTATAACGACCTTGGATATTTCTATTTGATGCTGGGCAAGGATGAACCGGCACGCGCGGCCTTTAAAAAGGCGTTGTGGCTTCATCCCCGGCATTATGTACGGGCCAGGGAGAATCTCTCCCTTCTCGAAACCGAACCCTGACCGAGGAGATATCCGTTTCATGGAGTTTCCGAGCTGTTTATTATCGTTATCCCGAATCCGTGAGCGTTCGAGAACGGTGCAGATGCAAGGCGGCAACGATGATGATAATACTAATGGTATATCAACGAGTTGCCAACACCGCAGATGCGCCGTTATCGGGCGCCCCGCAGGGCGGCGGGGTGAATCGAGGCGA
>JARGFN010000043.1 GCA_029210665.1 Desulfobulbales bacterium | reverse complement strand
TATTTATACTCACTCAATTAAACCAAAAAAATGCACACAATTCAAGGAAAATGTGAGCAGAAAATTAGAATATTAGCAGAAAAAAGCTAAAAAGGACTAAACTGTTACCTTGTTGGTATATCCTGCGTTGGGGACGATCATGATTTCATGCTTTCCGTTTTGATGTGAGCAGGGGATTCCATGCAGGAAGCCATTAAAGTTGCCAAGCAGAGTTCCGGGGACCATACCTATTAGGTAGGTAAATATATGGTTGCCGGTTCCATCTCGAAACTGGGCAATACCTATTCGGTAAGTTTGCGGCTCCTCGATACCGAAGGCGATCAGGCCGGGGTCAAAAACCGGATAAATGAGAGATGCAGGTGCAGTGAGGACCAGTTGTTCGATGTGATCGAAAAAATGGCCGGTAAGATCGTCAATTAGCCACTGCTCCCGCCGGAGAGGAGAGAGGGGAGCAGTGAGGAGTAAGGAAAGGAGTAAGGATTGAAGACTCAGATCGTGGCGTAATGAAATTTAGATCGCCATTTCAAGCTGATATCACAACTTGCAAAGGCGGGTTATATAAACCTCGGCGGGATTGCCGGCCTCAAAGGATAATCTTCCATTTGCGTCCCGCTTTAAGATAGTCATCCAGGGTTCTGAAGCCGTAGTCCTTCATTTTTTTGACCAGATATAAAAAGAGATAGGCGGTCTGGAGCGAGTCGTTCAGGGCGTTGTGGGCAGGAAAGGATGGCAGGCCGAATTCCTTGCTCAGGGCGTCCAGGGTATAGGCGCCGTGGATATTGCTGTGCTCGTAGTAATGGCCGTGTTTGGCTTCATTGTAAGCCATGGCGAGGCGCATCGTATCGAGGTAGGGTGGGCTCAAGGTTCCGCCGAGCAAATCCCTGGCGGCCGCGTTCAGGAACTCCAGGTCGAGGCGGAGGTAATGGCCGATCTGGATCGCCTCGCCGCAGAATTCCAGGAAAGCGGGCAGGATTTCCCGGAGTTTTCCCGCCGCCTGCAGCTCATTCGGGGTAATCCGGTGGAGCAGGGTGCTCGGGGTATGAAGCTGTTCGTCCGGCCGGACCAAGGCGTAGAAGGTCTCGGCGCACTGGATCCGGAGGTTGCGAATCTTGACGGCGCCGATGGCGACTATTTCGTCTTTTTTGACGTTAAGCCCGGTCAGTTCGGTATCGAGGACCACCATATCGTAGTCATGGAGGGGGAGGTCCTTTTCGAAATTCAGGAAGGCCTGCCGGTTGCGGGCCAGGAGCGGGTGCAGTTCCCTGCGGTCCTTTTTGAATAGTTTCAGAAGCTTCATCGGTAGCACCGGTCCGGGTTAGGCATGATTTTTTGCGAACTCGTCAATAATAACGGCTATCCCCTGGCGCGGCGCAACCGCTCACTGGTCGGTCAGGTGAAACTCCTTGCGGGTAAAGTCCTGCAGGCGGCCGATCACCAGGAAGGCCTCTTTCAGGGTCTGGCGCTCAAGATCGGTGAGGTCTTTGGGGTTCAGGTAATTGTCCGGGGCCTCTTCCGCCTCCAGCATCTGCAGTTGGTGGATCAACCGCAGATGCATCAGGAACTCGTACGCCTCGATAATCTCGGTGCAGAGGGTTTCGGGAAGATATTGGCTTTCCCGGAGCAGATTGAGCCGGGCCAGGGTGTTGGTTTCGGTGACCCCGTGCTTAAGGGACATCAGCCGGGCGAAATCGACGATGAAGACCAGCCCCCTGGTTTTGAGATCGAAGGTGTTTTTGTGCTCGCCGTCTTTTTCGACGATGAAGTTCCGGAAAAAGGTCAGCGGCGGCCGCGAGGCCAGGGTGCTCTTGGCCATCCACAGCAGGAAAAGGTCGGATTTCCGGGCGGTAGCGGCGGTCTCCGCCCGCAGGCGGTCGACCAGCTCGCCATCGCCGTAGCCCCCCTTGAAATCGAAGAAAATCAGGGAGTTCAGGACACTTTCGGGGGTGGGGGTCCGGCACCATTTGCGGAAATAACCCTGCCAGACCGACAGGGGCCGGCACCATTTGGGGTTCGAGGCCATGATTTCGCCCGGGCAGAGCGGATAACCGCATTTGACCAGATGGTCGATGGTGCTCTCGGCAAAGGTTCTGAAATAGCGCTCCGCCTCCGTCTGCAGGGCGGGATCGTCGGTATCGGCGTAGATAATGGCATTGTCCTGATCGGTCTTGAAGGTCTGCTCCCGGCGGCCCTCGCTGCCCATCAGCATCCAGGCCCAGGGTAGCGGGGCGTCCCCGAACTTTTCGATTTGCAGGGAAATGAGACGCTCCAGGACATGGTCGTTTAAAACGGCAATCATTCTGGTGATATTGTTGGCCTTGGCTCCCTCCTCGATCAGCGCACGAACCACGTGGGGGATTTTGCGGGCCAGGGGGTAGAGCCCTTCGATGCTGCGCTGGGCGAGGATTTCCCGGAACAGGTAGAGCGGGGAGGTGCCCTGGGTCACCATGATGTCGTGGGTGGTGATGATCTTGGCGATCCTGCCGTTCTGTTCGATGGCCAGATGATGGATCCGGTTCTTGATCATCTTGAGTAAAGCGTCGAAACAGATGGCCTGCCCGGAAATGGTCTGGACCGGCGAGGACATGATCTCCTCGACCTGGGTATTGAAGTCGAGGCCCCGGGCCACCACTTTGCCGCGGATGTCCTTGTCGGTGACGATGCCGACGATTTCGCCGGTGTTGTCGGTCAGGAGAAGCGAGCCGACCATCTTCTCGGACATGATCGCGGCGGCCTCCCTGACCGAGGTGGTGCAGGGGGCCTGAAACAATTCCCCCTTGGCGATCTCGCCGACCTGGGCGGTAAAGAGATAAAGGGTTCCCTCGGTCCGCGGCATTATCTTTTTCTGGCGGGCCTGGGAATAGACCATGCCGGCCATTTTCGCCGACATGGTGCGGAGGTAGTACTGGGACACGGTCGGATTCGAGGCGAGCAGGTCCAGAAAGGGTTGCTTGTCGAAGAGAAAGCAGAAGGTATCCTCGACCGCCTCGACGTTCAGGTTGGCCCTGGTTCCCTGGATGATCGGCAGGGCGCCGAAGTATTCGCCCTTGCCCCGGTAATCCTTCAGGGAGATTTCGTCGTTGTCCTCGATCCGGTAGGTTTTTACCCCACCCTGCTGGATGACGTAGAAATGCTCAACCTCGGTTTCTCCCTGGCGGAAGATCAGGGTGCCTTCCGGGAAAAAATCGATAGTGCCGTTTCTGGAGAGCTTAAGGAGCTCGGAGCGGTCAAGATCCTTGAAGGGCAGGATCTCGGCCAGAAAATCGAGGGCCACGTCGGCGGGAATTGCGCTCAGGTCGTTGTTTGCCATTGCCGTCCTTACCCGGCGGGACCGAGAAGGTCTTTTTTTGGAAACATCCGCAGGTACAAAAAACCGGATAACAAGAGCATGATAACCAGCAAACCGGCCTCGGGAACCCGGTGATTCTGGGGCTGGAAAAGAGCCAGGATCGAAAGCACCAGCAGGTAGAGAAAGCCGGTCCGCCTGAAACGGAGAATTTTCTTTAATACGTAGATGTTGATAATCGGCACGATCAGCGCCAGGAAAAAATAGAGATTGGGGGTGCCGATGGCGATGGCGTCGAAAACCTTGATGCCGGTCATGATCAGCAGGAGCGCGGCCAGGAGCAGGGTGGCCGGATAAAAAACCCGCTGTCTTTCCGCGGTCGGCAGGTCGTTCAGGAGGAAACGCAGTTCCTCGCGGTTCTCCGAATCCTTAAGCTCCCGCCAGATCCGGCTTCTGCTCCCGCCTTCCCGCAGTTGGCGGGCGATTTTTCCGCTTAAATCAGGTCTCATTGGCCTCTCTGGCGGCTGTCCGTCCCTGGCCCTGCCGGCCGATAACTGAGGCGCGGCGGCTGGAAGTGCCAGCCTGTCTTGAGTTTTTGCGAGTTTGTCAAGTTGATGAGTTCGCGAAAACTCGAAAAAAACTGTCATTTCGAACGCATGAGAGAAATCTTATTCTTTAACCTATTGGAACTATTAAGATTTCTCCCGTTGGTCGAAATGACATTATGGCAATCTCGACTTTTTGCGAACTTCTCAGGTTTCATGGCGGCGCCGATTTTTTTTATCCATAAATCGGGTTCTCCGGGTTATGATGCCAAGGTGCCGCCGGAAGTTTTGTAAGCGATCACAGTCCACCGAATCTGCTGTGTTGTCGGCCTGCTCTTGGACACCAGCACATCGCAGGCCGATGCCTCGAAGGTCTCGTAAACTCGCTATCTGCATCTCCGGCACCCTGTAATCGCTTACCGGATGGGAGATTGGTCAATCCCGGGTGGCTTATCCCATGATAGATTATCCGAAGTTTTTACAGGTTTAGCAGCTGGTGGATCATTTTACAATCAGATTGTCCGAATGGGAAAGGTCATTTTGAAAATGTTTGCCAAGAAAATCATCCTGCCCGTCCTGGTCGCCTTTCTTTATCTTTTGCCGTCCGCCGCCCTTGGCGCCGAATCTGCCTGCTGCACCGCCGTCGATGTTGGAGAGGCCGGAATCGGCCGCGACGATCTGGGCGGCGCCGGGCTGGCGGAGGCGATCGGGGCCAGTCTCGGCTATCTCCGGCGCCAGCCGTATTCCAGGACCTACCGGCTTTGCGACCGGGAGTATGGGGCGGCGGCGCTGGCCGCCGGGCTTGCCGACTTCCTGGCCTTCAGCGCCAAGGAATTTGGGCCCGGCGAGTTCGGAAAAAGGTTCCGGGACAGATTCGAGATGTGCGCGGCCAATACCGCCGAGGGAGACGGCCAAGTGCTGGTGACCGGTTATTTCGAGCCGCTCCTCGAAGGAAGCCTTACCAGGGAGCCGCCCTTCGTTTATCCCCTCTACGCGAAACCCGACGATCTGATCAGGCGTGACGGCCGGCTCGGAAGATTGCGGGATAACAGCCTGGTGCCGTACTGGACCCGGGCCGAGATCGAAAACGAGGGGGTGCTGCGCGGCAACGAGCTGGTTTACCTCGATGATCCGGTCGAGGCCTTTATCCTCCACGTCCAGGGTTCGGGCCGGATCCGCTTGCGCGATGGCCGGGTCCGTCGTATTCAGTTCGCCGCCAAGAACGGCCTGCCGTACCGGAGCATCGGCAAATTGCTGGTCGATCGGGGCGAGTTGGAGCTGGCCGCGGTCAGTCTGCCGGCCATTGTCGCCTATCTCGACAGCCATCCCCGGGAAAGGGATGATATCTTGCAGTATAATCAGTCGTATATTTTTTTCCGCTGGGGGAACGACGCCGAAGGTGGTCCGCTGGGCAGCCTGGGGGTGCCCCTGACCGCCGGCCGCTCCGTGGCCCTCGATCCGAACTGTTTTCCGCCCGGCGCCCTCGCTTTCCTCCAGACCAGGAAACCGATCTTCAATGACGAAGATGAGATTATCGGCTGGGCACCGCTGCGCAGATTCGTGGTCAATCAGGACAGCGGTTCGGCCATAGAGGGCAGCGGGCGGGTCGATCTCTTTCTGGGGGGTGGGAAAAGGGCCCGGGAGACGGCGGGCCGGCTGAAACATCCCGGTAAACTTTATTTTCCGGTTGCAAAGAATATAGTTGTCAATTGAGGGGACATTTTTGTAGTATTTGCCCTATCGTGCGGAGAGAAATAACGTAATAAAGACAATAGGGTCGGATCATGAAACAGCCTGATATAGACTACTGGATCAGAACCATGCTCAGTTCCTTCGATCATGTGTCCGATCTCAATATCACCGCAGGCAAGCCCCTGCAGGTCGAGGCTGCCGGGGTGATGCAGCCGGTGGCGGTCAAGCCGGCGGTCAACCGGCTGACCCCCTTCCAGGCCGAGGTCTTCGCCCTGACCCTGATCAACAAGGACCAGCGCTTGCTGACCGATCTGGTCAGGTCCGGCTCCGCCGACCTCTCTTACCGGCTGGGTGAGGATATGCGGTTCAGGGTCAATGTCTTTTCGGGGCGGCGCAACATTTCAACCGTGCTCAGAAAACTGGAAACCACGATCCCGACCGTGCAACAGCTCGGATTACCCGAGGTCATCGGCAACATTTCCAAGGAAAAAAACGGTCTGATTCTGGTGACCGGCGCCACCGGCACCGGTAAATCGACGACCCTGGCGGCGATTATCGACGAGATCAACCGCTCCCAGCCCGTTCATGTGGTTACCCTGGAAGATCCCATTGAATATGCCCACGAACACAAGATGGCCACCCTCAATCAACGTGAACTGGGCGCCGATTTCGATTCCTTCGCGGCCGGGTTGAGGGCCGCCCTTCGCCAGGCCCCCAAAATTATTCTGGTCGGGGAGATGCGTGACCTCGAAACCATGGAGATCGGCATGACCGCGGCCGAGACCGGTCACGTGGTGATGAGTACCCTGCACACCGTTGATGCCGGTCAAACCATCAACCGGATCGTCGGCATGTTCGATCTTGAGGAACAGGCCCAGGTCCGCAATCGCCTTGCCGATACGATCAAGTGGATTATCTGCCAGAGGCTTTTGCCGAAGGTTGGCGGCGGCCGGATCGCGGCTATCGAGATACTCCGGGCCAGTCTGCGCATCAAGGAGTTGATTCTTAACGGGGAAAGCGAAGAGAAAACCTTTTATGACATCATTGCCGACAGCACCCAGAACGGCATGATAACCTTTGATCAGCACCTGCTCGAATTGTGCGAAAAAGGCCTGATAACCGAGGAGACGGCCATCGCCTACAGCTCGAGAAGAAGCGTTGTCGCCCGGGGTCTGGACCAGATGAAGGCCGCCCGTGGCGAATCAACCACCGCCATTAAGGGGTTGGCCATGGACCTCGGCAAGGGTGACGATAAGCACTCCGGTTTTTAGGGGCCGCCATTTAGGGCCCCGGAAAATCCATATATGCCTTCATCCCTCCCAAATCCGGGCGCGTCCAGGTATTAATGCCGAATCCTTTAAAAAGTTGCGGGATGGCCCGGGGGCCGTTTTAAAGCTGAGTTGAGCGGCTTGTCTGCTTTTATGCCCTTTAGGGTGCAAACGAAACTTATGCCCTGTGGGTATAAGCATCGTTTAATCTGTCGGAGATTGAGATGATAACCCATTGCCCGAACTGTAATAAGTCCCTGAACTTCAATGAAAATCAGCAAGCCAAAATCCAATCCGCCCTGGCCGCTCTCCAGACCGGCACCCTGAAGTTGAAATGCCCGCACTGCAAGGTGCCGATGGAACTGCTCTCGGACGGCACCCTCGCCGATTGGCGGCAGAAAACGGCCGCGGTCGTTAAAAGAGAACGGAAAATGCCGGAGCCCCCCAAGCCGCCGGACATCAACTGGCTGACCAAAACCTCATACGAGGATATCGAAACGATCAAGGAGATCCCCAAGGTTCTGGTGATGATCGATCCGGGGCCGGTCCGGGATGCCGTTGTCGAGGCCATGGTTGAGCTGTTTTTTCAGCCGATCAAGGTCGAAAGCGTCGCGGAGGGTGTCGAGCAGATGCGGGCGATCGAGTTCGACAGCATTATCCTGCACAGCCGGTTCGGCGGCGAGCCCTTCATGCAGTCGAGGATACACGAGAATTTAAAGGAGCTGCCGATGGCGACCCGCCGTTACATCTTCTATGTGCTGATCGGCCCGGAATTAAGTACGTTGTATACCCTGGAAGCGTTCAGCTACAGCGTCAACATGGTAATCAACGAGAAAGACGTTGAGTACATCAAGAATATCTATAGGAAGGGCAGGGCGGAGAGTGACGCCCTGTTCGGTCCCTACAGCAAGATCCTGCGGGAGTTGGGCGTCACCATTGCCTAGCACCCCGTAACCCCTAAACCATCGCTCTTGCTCGTTATTTTACCCGCCATCACCGTCCGGCAAGGCTTTACCCTGAATCCGTGACGGCTTAGCGGGGGATTTTGCTTTATGCCCTGTGGGTGTACCATCAGTATTATCAACATCGTTGCCGCCTTGCATCTGCACCGTTCTCGAACGCTCACGGATTCAGGTTTACTGATCGGGCGGCCGGACTCAGCGGAGCAGCCTTCTTTTCTTCTGTTCCAGGGCAAGGTCCAGTTGTTTTATCTTTCCGATGGTCTCTTCCTGCATTGTATTGATCGCGGTCAACTCTTCTTTCTCGATGGCAAGTTGCCGGTTGGCCGTAAGCAGTTGCCGGTTTTTTTTCTCGACCAGGGCGGCCCTGGCGATCAGTTCCCGGTTTTCGTTGTCAAGCCCCTCTAACCTAGCTTCGTAGTTCAGGGCCGTCAGCCAGTCGGCGGCTTCGGCCCGATCCAAACGGCGAGGGGCCAACTCCAGGAATCTGCCGAGTTCCTCCACCGCTTTTTGGGGATCACGATCCGGGTTGGCGGGAATCAGGTAGAGGATGGCCAGGCGTCGATGGGCTTCCGCTTTCCCTGCGCCGGGTCCGGCAGGGTCGCGGATGACCTGGCGCAGCTTCTCCGTTTCCTGAACAAAATCCGCGGTTTTGAATTCTTGCGGGGCGAAAGCGAGGTTGCCGTTGTCGGCCCTTTCCGGCTGAAGCGTGGCAAGACAACCGGTCAGAAACAGGATTGCCAGTAGAGGGGGATGGAAAATCCTTAAGGTTTTCATGTTCAGCCCATTTTTTTTGGAAAACTAAGCAGTTTGCCCTGCCCTTTTTCGTCTTCGTCCCGATCGGTGCGATGGTCGGCGACCATTGAGCTGCCGATAATCGATTTGGAATACTCCTTGATCTCCGCCGCGATTTCACCTGCCTTAATATGGGTGTCGATAATCCTGTACCGGTTGGTTACCGCGGCAATAGAGATCGTGGCCAGCGGGAAGTTGACTTTTTCGCCCTGCCGGTTTTGCCCGGCGATGTATCCCCGCTTGCGGTCATCTTCGGAGTACAAAGTCGGGATCTTTTCGTCAAATTCCCGGATGATTGTCCGGCAGAGGGTCTGATATTTGTCCGGCCTGGAAATAACCACGAAGTCATCGCCGCCGATATGACCGATGAAGTCGTCGTCGGCGCCGTGCCGGGCGGTGCTCTCTTTTATGATGGTCGCCGTTGCCCGGATCATTTCATTGCCAAGGGTATATCCGTAGCGGTCGTTGAAGGATTTGAAGTTGTCGATATCCAACAGGCAGAAAGCGAATAGCTCTTCGGTTTCGATCCTCTTTGTCAGCATGTTTTCGATGGCAATACCGCCGGGGAGCCTGGTCAATGGATTGGCATCCAGGTAGGTCTCCTCGAAATTTTTCAGCTGCCGGCCCATCCTTACGAACGCCTTTGCCAGATCACCCAGTTCGTCCCTGTTTTTGATGTCGGGCAGCTGATTGAACCTGCCCAGCGCGATCTCCTCGGTGGCGTGATGCAGTTTTTTGATCGCATTGACGATGTTCCTGGTGACGCCGGCCGCGCAGATCGTTGAGAGGACTATGCCGATTGCACATAAAGTCAGGGCGAATTTAAAGGCCAGGCCGCTGATCGAGGCCGAAACGCCGACTTTCCGGTCCCGGTCCGCCTTGTTCGCAACGTCGATTTCGGCCAAAATGTCCAGCAGCGTCGATTGCTTCAACCGGACAGTCCGGTTGTAATCATTGTTGTCCGCCGTCCGCTCTTCCGGCGACTCCATGCCGGTGAGCAGGGTTTTCAGGTATTCACCATTGGCCTTTTCCAGCTCGCTGAAAGGTAGATCGAGGCTTTGGGCCTTTCCGGCCAAGGCCCGCAAACGATGAATTCGATCGGAGAATTCGATGCGGTTATCGTTAAATATGGACAGGAAACCGTTGTCCCTGAGAATAATAAAGCGGCGCAGGATCGATTCCTGATCGATGACCGCGTTGTTCATCTGCCTGATCGTCTCCTGGATTGGAATGTTGACCGTCAGGATGGATTCGTTCAAGTTTCTCAGTTGATTCAGTTTAACCAGGGCAAAGGTCGAAAAAAGGACAAGAAAAATCACCAGCGGCAGAAAACCGAGATACATCTTCTGGGCAATGTTAAAACCCAGAAATCTGGCGATCATTCGTTTAATAAATGTCATTGTTCATCGGAGCGAGGCCCTTGCGGTACGGTTGACCTGGAGTTCGCATGAGAAAAATGTTTCGAAAACCTTTCCGTCGGCAACGGCGCCGGCGCATAGCCGGGAGGATGGTTGCCCAAGTGAATAATTGTTGCAAACAATCTATCTAATGATAGTTGCAAACAAATCTATCTAAAGTCAAGCGGAAAAATAACCTGACGCCAGGTGAGTGTTACCCCGGTTCCTCCGTTTCTACCCCGGCAAGGCCCGGGATCTCCTCGGAGGCGCTGACCGGCAGCTGTTCGACATCCTTGAGTTTTCTTTCCATGGCCCGGGTTCTGACCTCGGTCTGATCGATGGTGTTCGAGGCCGATTCCAGCTGCCTTTTCACCCGGCCCAGGACTTCGCCGAACTTGCCGAATTCGCTCTTGACGGCGGCCAGGATCTTCCAGACCTCGCTGGACCGGCGTTCGATGGCCAAGGTCCGGAAGCCCATGCGCAGGCTGCTTAAAGTCGCCGAAAGGGTGGTCGGGCCGGCGACCACGATCCGGAAGTCCTGCTGCAGATTCTCGACCAGGCCGGGCTGGCGCAGGACTTCGGCGTAGAGGCCTTCGGTGGGCAGGAACATAATGGCGAAATCGGTGGTCCGGGGCGGGTTGAGGTACTTGGCCGAGATCTCCCTGGCCGAGTTCCGGATCGACCGGCTCAAGGCGGCCAGTCCCTTTTCCAGGGCGGGGGCGTCGGCGGCATCGGCGGCGGCGGCCAGCCGCAGGTAGTCCTCCTGGGGGAATTTGGAATCGATCGGAAGCCAGACCACCGCCTCCGGGTCGTCGGCGGGTCCGGGCAGCCGGATGGCGTATTCGACCAGATCGTGCGACGTTTCCCGGGTCTTGACGTTTCTGGCGTATTGATCGGGGGTAAGGACCTGTTCGAGGATGGCGCCCAGCTGGACTTCTCCCCAGGTCCCCCGGGCCTTGACATTGGTCAGTACCCTCTTCAGGTCGCCGACGCCGGTGGCCAGGTTCTGCATTTCGCCCAAGCCCTTCTGGACCGATTCGAGCCGTTCGCTGACCAGTTTGAAGGATTCGCCGAGCCGCTTTTCCAGGGTGCTCTGCAGTTTCTCGTCGACGGTTTCCCGCATCTGGTCGAGTTTCTTTTCGTTGCTCTCCTGGAGGGACTTGATCTGGGCTTCGACCATTTCCCGAAGCTTGTCGAGCCGGTCCCGATTGGAGTCGACCAGTTCCCTGACCCGGAGTTCGACCAGGCCGAGGCTCTCCTTTTGGGATTGGCGCATTTCGGCGATGGTTTTAACCACCGTCTCGTTGGCGCCTCGCTGGACGGCGCCGATTTCTTCCCTTAGTTCCCGGGCCGCGTGGGCCGCCTCTTCCCGGCTGATCCTGAATTCCTCATGGCTTGCCTTGGCGGTTTCTTCATGCTGGTTTCGCAGTTCCCGCCGGACCGTTTTTTCGAGGTCGCGGTTATCCGGGGATGCCATTTTCTTCAGGATTATGCCCAGGAGGAGCAGGGAGAGGGTCGAGATCGCAATGGGAAGCCAGTCGAACAGGGTCATGGGTTATCCTTTCTTGCTGTCGGAGAAAATCCTGAATCGGTTGTTGCAGGCGGCTGCTTGTTCATTGGTGTCAACCTGGATTCCGGCTTACAACATGCCGGAATGACGAAATATTGGCTGCCGGAATGGATAACGCCCAGAAAGGCGGCGATCTCGACTCCGTCGGCGGGGTCGGGGCGTGCAAAGTGACCGCCTGCGCTTACAATTCTTCCCTGGAGTGCAGTGCCGAAAACATTCAGGTCGGCAATCACGCCGGTCAGGCCGAGTGCGATACCTTTCAGGAAAGAATGTAGAAAATGAACAACGGGGAAACTGCCCGCAATGACAAAAAGTCCTGCTCACTGAATTCAGCCCGGCTCAAACTCCGCTCTCCGGCCTTGCAACCCAAGGGTTAATTCCGTTGGGGGCGGAGCCTCTTCGCTTCTTCGGCATACCATTAATACCGGTAGTATTTCAACAGATCGACGGCGGTTATGTCGCCGAGGATCCTCCCTTCGCCATCCACCACCGCCATTTCCTTGACGCCGGTATTCGCCATGCGCTCCAGGACCAGATCCACCTCTTCATCCGGAGAGGCTTTTACGTTGCCGCTGTCCATGATCTGGGCGGCCTTCTCGGCGGTTATACCGCGGAGCATGCCGTGGGGATGGATCTTGGCTTCGTAATGGTAGGGGAACAGGTGGCGGAGGAGGGAGCCGATGGTTATCGCCCCCCGCAGCTTCCGCTCTTCGTCATCGACGTAGACCACCCTGGCGTGGGGAAAGCGGATTACCATCGCGATCACCTCTTTGATGTCGGCGTCTTCCCGGACGCAAGGGATCGCCCGCTCTTCAAGCTGTCGCATTATTTCTCCGATCTTCATCGTGTGTCACCTATCGGCATTGGTTTCATCGGCCCGGGTCAGAGCCCACCTGACCAGGGGAGGGGAGATGATTTCATTCAGGATAATCGAGGCCAGCATGGCGCTGAGCAATAGATCGAAAGTGGCCGGGGGGAACATGGGTTTGGCCAGAAAGATCAAACCTAGGGACAAGCCGGCCTGGGGAAGCAGGGTGATTCCCAGGTATCGGGTGACTACCTCGGGAGCCCCGGAGAATTTACCGCCCAGATAGGCCCCGGCCATCTTGCCGATCAGCCTGACGACCAGGAGGGTGGTGCCGAGCAGGGCGGAAGACCGGAATACCGAGATGTCGAAATGGGCGGCGGCCAGGACAAAGAACAGGCAGAACAGGGTCTTTTCGATCAGGTCGAGCTGGTGAAAAAGGGTATCGGCCCGCTCGACCCGGTTAACGACCACGAAACCCATGGCCATATTGGCCAGGAGCGGGGAAAAGCCGAAGCTGGTCGAGATGCCGCCGATCAGGAAGATCGCCCCGAGGGAGAGCATCAGGTTGCTGTCGGCCCGTTTGGCCGGATCGAGAAAAAGGCTGAACAGGAAGCCCCCCAGAACCCCGGTCAGTAACGCGCCGCCGACACCAATCACCCCATCGGATAGCTGAGCGACGGCGGCCGGGTCGATTCCCTGAAGCCGGCCGGCAATCGCCAGGGCGATCGAAAAGACAATGATGCTTAAGGCGTCATCCAGGGCCACCACTCCGAGCAGGGTCGTGGTCAGGGGCCCTTTGGCCCGCAACTCATGGACTACCGCGATAGTGGCGGCCGGGGCGGTGGCAACGGCGATCCCGCCCATGACCAGGGCGGCGGCCCCCAGCGCCTCGCTGTTTTCCGCCATGGGCAGAAGGAAACGGCCACCCCCGTAAATTGCCAGGGTCGTGCAGAGAAAGGCGCCAAACCCCTGGGTCAGATTCGTCCACCAGATCGACCTGCCCAGGACCCGGACCATGGATATCTGCAGACTGCCGCCGATGGCGTAGGCGATCACGGCCAGCGCCGCTTCGGAGGTGAAGGTGAACAGGGTATCGATCTGTTCTGCCGGGAAAATCCCGCTGATTGACGGTGAGAAGAGCAGGCCGGCCACGATATAGCCGCTGATCTGGGGGATGCGGAAAAAGGCGGCAAGCCGTCCGGCAAAATAGCCGACGACCAGGATCAGGCCGAGGGCGAAGAGCGATGAAAAAGATAAATGACTCATAGCTGGTCCTTGCCGGGACAACCCCAAGTCCGTTTACGGGAAGGGCTTTGGGAAACTTGAGCTGGCGGATTTTCAGGTGGTTATCGGTTTCATCCCTTGCTTTTGCCGGGCGCTACTGTTTGTCGTCCCGCAGGGCCACCGGCACCGCCAGGATCTCAGCCCAGACCACGGCATTGCGGAGATTGCCGGGACTGGTTGCTGCCGGAAAATTCCCGGATCCGGCGGCGGGCCGGGGAGGGGCGGGCGCCGCCGCCGGCCGAAGCGGTACCACTCGGGCGTCGGCGGCAAGGGGAACGGGCCGAGGCTCTGCTTCGGCCGACGCCTCTCTGGCAGGGGCATCATGCGCCCCGGTCGCGCTTTCCCGGGCTGGTTCTAAAAATGCATCGAGATCGCGGACCTCCCGGTTCCGGGCCTCCTCCTCCATTGCGGCCAGCTTTTGCCGCAGAGTCTCAAAAAAGCCCGATTTCCGCGGGGCGGTGGGCCGTTTTTCCGGATCAGCCCGGTTGACCTTCTGGAAAACGGCGCTGACCCCCCAGAGGACCAGGACAATGATGAGCGTAATTAATTGGTCGAAATCCATATTCATTTACCTCGCCGCTTACCGGCCGGGAGAGTGGCCAATTATGGGCGGCTTATGCCGTGATTGGTTAGGCCGGTTTTGTCCGGCCGGGAAGAATCGTTTATGACCACCGGCGGCAGCCCGCTTATTCGGTTTCTTCCGGCCCGGTATCCCGGCTGCCGATGCTCTCCCGCATCCCGGTGTCGGCGACGATGTTTTTCATTTTATAGTAGTCCATAATGCCGAGCTGGCCCTTGCGGAAGGCCTCGGCCATGGCCAGGGGCACTTCGGCCTCGGCCGCCACGACCTTGGCCCGCATCTCCTGGACCCGGGCCTTCATCTCCTGTTCGACCGCGTAGGCCATGGCCCGCCGTTCTTCGGCCTTGGCCTGGGCGATTTTCTTGTCCGCCTCGGCCCGGTCGGTCTCCAGTTCGGCCCCGATATTTTTGCCGACATCGACATCGGCAATGTCGATGGAGAGGATCTCGTAGGCGGTGCCGGCATCCAGCCCTTTGGCCAGCACGGTTTTGGAGATGCTGTCCGGGTTTTCCAGGACGTGCTTGTGGGTGGCGGCCGAGCCGATCGTGGTGACGATCCCCTCGCCGACCCGGGCCAGGATGGTCTCCTCGCCGGCGCCGCCGACCAGGCGATCGATATTGGCCCGGACCGTGATCCTCGAGATCGCCTTGAGCTGGATGCCGTCCTTGGCCATCGCCGCCACCAGCGGAGTTTCAATGACCTTGGGATTGACGCTCATCTGCACCGCCTCCAGGACATTGCGCCCGGCCAGGTCAATGGCGGCGCCCCGGTTGAAATCCAGCTCGATATTGGCCTTGTCGGCCGCGATCAGGGCCTGGACGACCCGCACGACATTACCGCCGGCCAGGAAGTGCGATTCCAGGTTGTCGGTCGAGATTTCCAACCCCGCTTTGGCCGCCATGATCTTGCCTTCCACGATCATCTTGGGCGGTACCTTCCGGAACCGCATAAAGATGATATTGAGCAGCCCCACCCGGGCGCCGGAAACCAGGGCCTGAATCCAGAGGGAAATCGAGGAGCCGACAAAGTAAAAAAGGGCAATTACCGCCACAACCAGGACCAGGAGGCCGATCTGACCGATATTCATGATGCTTCTCCTTTTATGAGGTTTGAACTGTTTGGATTTTCCTTAACGATTACCTGGTTGCCGGTAACCTCGACCACGACCAGGGCGCGGTCCTTGTCGATATACTCGCCCCGGCTGATCACGTCCACCCGGTTGCCGTCGATTATGGCGGTGCCGCCGGGATGGAGGGCGGTAACGCTTTGGCCCTCGCGCCCCTTTAATTTCTTCAATTCAGCCGAATGGGAGACTACCCCGGCGCTGCTGGCCAGGGTTCCCCGCAGGGTGGCCGGCGATCGGGCCAGAACCTTCAGGCCGACCAGCACCAGAATGGGGATTATAAAGATATCGGCCAGGACGAAATAGATCCCGGTAGTGGCCGAGATATCATGAAAGACGATAAAAAGCGAGTAGCCGAACAGCCCGACGGCCATCAGGGATAACAGGCCGCCCGAGGGCAGGAAGATTTCGGCAATGATTACCAGCACCCCGGCGAGCTGGAGGGCAACCGGCAGCAAAAGCTCTTTCATGGTTTATCCTCGCTTACCACCACCCGGCTGCCCTTGATGGCGATGATCCTTACCGGGGCGCCTTTCTCGATGAAATCGCCCGCGGTGACCACGTCGATATTCCTTTCCCCGAATTTCGCTTTGCCGGCCGGTCTCAGGAAAGTGGCCGCGGTGCCCCGCCGGCCGACCGCCACTTCCCGGCTCTCATGGGAGTCGGCATGGGAGGACGCCAGAGTGGTTGCCAGGTAAGGTCCCTCGACCAGTTTGCCGAGCCGCGGAAACATATAGCCGAGAAAAATCAGGGCGGCAACGAAGGCCGCCGCGAAGGCGCCCAGAACTTTGGTCAGGTTGGCGATCAGGATCTCCCGCTGCCACGGCAGGTTCGGGTCGGGGACGACAAAATCCTGGAAGGAGA
>JARGFN010000042.1 GCA_029210665.1 Desulfobulbales bacterium | reverse complement strand
ATGCCCTGTGGGTATAAAGCAAAATCCCCCGCTAAGCCGTCACGGATTCAGGTTTATCATAACCGAAGCGCTGAAATCAGCTGAAATTCGCCGGGGAATTTTCAAAGGCTGGATGGCTCCGGAATAAATCGAAAGGGCAATACCCCCTGATCAGAGTGCATCGATGATGGCGTTAAAGGTCGGGCTGGGCCGCATGGCCTGCTCGGCCTTTTGCCGGTCGGGCCGGTAATAGCCGTCGATCTCGACGGGGCGGCCCTGGGCCGCATTCAGTTCCGCGACGATCCTTGCCTCGTTGTCGGCCAGGGCCCGGGCGGTTTCGGCGAATTTCACCCGGATCTCCCGGTCTTCATCCTGTTCGGCCAGGGCCTGGGCCCAGTACAGGGCCAGGTAAAAATGACTGCCCCGGGTGTCAAGCTCGCTGACCTTGCGGGAAGGATTTCTGCCGTTTTCGAGATGGGCGCCGATGGCCCGGTCGAGGGTCCGGGCGAAAAGTCGAGCCCGCTCATTATGGAAGGTATCGTAAATATGCTCGAAAGAGGGGACCAGGGCGCAAAACTCGCCGAGGGAATCCCAGCGCAGATGGCCTTCCTTTAAAAACTGCTGGACGTGTTTGGGGGCGGAGCCACCGGCCCCGGTTTCGAAGAGGCCGCCGCCGTTCATCAGCGGCACGATGGAGAGCATTTTGGCGCTGGTGCCGAGTTCGAGGATCGGGAACAGGTCGGTGAGGTAATCGCGCAGGACATTGCCGGTGACCGAGATGGTGTCTTCCCCCTTCCTGACCCGGGCCAGGGAGAATTTCATCGCCTCGACCGAGGTCATGATCCTGATATCGAGACCGGCGGTGTCGTGTTCCGGCAGGTAGCGCTCCACCTTGGCGATGATCTCGGCGTCGTGGCCCCGTTTCCCGTCGAGCCAGAAGATGGCCGGAACCCCGGCGGCACGGGCCCGGCTGACCGCCAGTTTAACCCAGTCCCGGATCGGGGCGTCCTTGGTCTGGCAGCCCCGGAAGATGTCGCCTTTCTCGACCGGCTGGGAAAGGATGGTCTTGCCCGATTCGTCGACGATCCTGATCGTGCCCTGGCCCGGGGCCTGGAAGGTTTTATCATGGGAGCCGTATTCCTCGGCCTTCTGGGCCATCAACCCGACATTGGCGACACTGCCCATGGTGGCCGGGTCGAAGGCTCCGTTTTTCCGGCAGTCCTCGATAACCGCCTGATAGATCGTCGCGTAGCAGCGGTCGGGGATCATCGCCAGGCAGTCGTGAAGCTTGTCGTCCGGGCCCCACATCCGGCCGCCGTCCCGGATCACCACCGGCATCGAGGCATCGACGATTATATTGTTGGGGACATGCAGATTGGTGATGCCCTTGCTGGAGTCGGCCATCGCCAGTTCGCAGTTGGTTCGGTAAACGGCGGCAAGATCGGCTTCGAGCGCCGCTTTCCGCGGAGCCGGGAGTTTCTCGATTTTGGCGTGGAGATCGGCGATCCCGTAATTGACGTTTACTCCCAACTCCCGGATGGTTTCGGCATGTTTGCTTAAAACGTCTTCATAAAAGACCGAAACGCAATGGCCGAACATGACCGGATCCGAAACCTTCATCATGGTCGCTTTAAGGTGCAGGGACAGGAGGAGGCCCTCTTTTTTGGCCGCGCCGATCTGTTCCCTGTAAAAGGCGCGCAGGGCGCGGACGTTCATGACCGCGGCGTCGAGTACCTCTCCGGCCAGTAAAGGGATGCTGTCCTTGAGAACCGTAGTATTGCCGTTTTCGTCGACAAACTCGAATCGCGCTTCGCGGACGCCGTCGAGGGTCAGCGATTTTTCGCTGCCGTAAAAGTCGCCGCCGGTCATGTGGGCGACCCGGCATCCGGACTCGGCCGGCCATTCCTTCATCAGCCGGTGCGGGTTTTTCCGGGCGAATTCCTTGACCGAAGCGGCGGCCCGCCGGTCGGAGTTTCCTTCCCGCAGAACCGGGTTGACGGCGCTGCCGAGGACCTTGGCGAAGCGGCTGTGCAGGATTTTTTCCGCCTCGGTTTCAGGCTCCTCCGGATAGTCCGGAATACCATAGCCCTTGTCCTGCAACTCCTTGACCGCTTCTTTCAATTGGGGAATCGAGGCGCTGATGTTCGGCAGTTTGATGATGTTGGTGTCGGGCTTTTTAACCAGTTCGCCCAGTTCGGCCAGATCGTCGGAGAGCCGCTGCTCCTCGGTCAGTTTATCCGGAAAGTTGGCGATAATCCGGCCCGCCAGGGAAATGTCCTTCGAGATGAAGGCAAGGCCGCCGCCC
Source organism: Desulfobulbales bacterium (assembly GCA_029210665.1). Taxonomy (GTDB): domain Bacteria; phylum Desulfobacterota; class Desulfobulbia; order Desulfobulbales; family JAGXFP01; genus JAGXFP01. Next base: position 13,934 of record JARGFN010000042.1, on the reverse strand, counting down.
CTGGTGTAGGCCCGGAGAATCGGCAGCAGGGAATAGGTGGCCAGGGCGGGCGCTTCGTCGACTTCGGTATAGATAATTTTCGGAGTGGTCATTTTTTTCCTTTTTAAGTGGCGTGGTTATTATAATCTGGTTGCTGGTTGCAATTAAACACTAATCGTCGCCGCTGAATTGAATTTCCATCATCAGGATTATCGTGCCGACCGCCGATCTTTTCCCGGTTTCGCTTAACGGAAAAGAGACTTGCGGGCGGATTTCCAGAAACAGCCAGGGGCGTAAAACGTTTGCCCTTGTGCGAAGGCCGATCAGGTAATTGGTTTGATCGAAATGCGGCCGGGTAACTCCGTAGGCCCCCAGGTCGAGGGAAGCGGCGGTCTTGGCCGACAACTGCTTGAAAACGCTGCTCTCCAGCCCCCAATCGACGCCCCTGCTGATTTCGGAATGGGTACCGTACAGGCTAACCCGGCCGGTCATTTTGCGCGGCAGGGCTTTCTCCAGATCAAAGCGGCTGGTCTCCCCGAAGCCGTCGCGGGAATTCCAGAATCCGGTCTGCCTGAACCTGATGATATTGTCGGCGCCTATGTGGAGAAAGCGCCGGTAACTGACCCTTAAGTAATATTCAAACGGCGACAGACTGTTGGTGCCGCCGCCGAAATGAAGGTTGGAGCGCAGCCTTCGGTAGATGGTATACCGGAGTCCGACACTGGTTCTTTGCGCCCCCGATTCTTCGCCGATGCTCCGGGAAAGGTCGTCGGCGGCGGTGCTCTCAATTTCTTCCTGGTTTTCACCGACGATAACCAGCCGCAGTTTGCGACTGGCGCGCGGCAGTTTGACATTGGCCCGCAGGCGGACGGGAAACTCGAAACCCTCTCCTTCCGTGTAACGCGCCGAGACGCGCAGCCTGACAAAAGAGGACGGCAGTTCATACTCGTCGGTTCGGGGATCGCCGAAAAACCCATCGAACCAGACGGCCGGCTGATTGACCCGCTCTTCCAGATATTCGTGGTATCGATCGACATACCCCATGAAAGATCCGTTTTCATCGGGACTCGCCTCGTTTTCCGGCCGGTCGCTTCCCCTGGCCGGATTCGGAGAGATGATCAGACCAGCCAGGAGCATCGCCGTCAGAATCGAATTCAGGAGCATTTGTTTTTCAGCGGGAATGGCCATCATTAAATGTAGACGATGTTATGGTCCCTTATGTTTGACGGATCAGGGCCAGCAGCTCGGCGGTTTTTTCCTCCAGCAGTTTCCGATCGCCGCGGGTTTCGACGTTGAGCCGCAGCAGCGGTTCGGTATTTGATTTGCGGATGTTGAAGCGATAGCTGTCGGCGGCAAAGCTGAAGCCGTCGGTATAGTCGCTCACGCCTTGCTCGGCGGCGCAGTAATCCTCGATCTTTTCGATGACCCGGTCGGGATCTTCCACCCGGCTGTTGATCTCGCCGCTGACCGGGAAGTTCTCGATCATCTCGTCGACCATCGTCGAGAGCTTCCGGCCCGTTTTGGATAGGATCTCGGCGACCAGCAGCCAGGGGATCATTCCGGAGTCGCAGTAGGCGAAATCGCGGAAGTAATGATGGGCGCTCATCTCGCCGCCGTAGATCGCGTTTTCCCGCCGCATGTTTTCCTTGATAAAGGCGTGGCCGGTGACGCTCATCACCGGGAGGCCGCCGGCCGCGCGGACGATTTTCTCGGTATTCCAGACCAGGCGCGGATCGTGGATGATCTTTTCGCCGGGATGGTTGGCGAGGATCGCCCTGGCCAGGAGACCGACCATGTAATAGCCCTCGATGAAACGGCCGTTTTCGTCGAACAGGAAGCAGCGGTCGAAGTCGCCGTCCCAGGCGAGGCCCAGATCGGCGTTGTGGTCGCGGACCGCACGGGCGGTGGCTTCCCGGTTGTCGGGCAGCAGGGGGTTGGGGATGCCGTTCGGAAAGGTGCCGTCCGGCTCGTGGTTGATCCGGATCAGCTCAAAGGGCAGATGGGAGGCCAGGGCGTCAAGCATCGGGCCGGCGCAGCCGTTGCCGCCGTTAACCACGATCTTCAGGGGTTTCAGGGTTGCGCTATCGATATAGCCGAGCAGGTGTGCGACGAAGGCGGGCCGGTTGTCGGTTTCCCGATATCCGCCGGTGGCCGCCGCCTCTGTGAAATTGCCGGCCGCCGCCAGCGCCTCGATTTCGCGCAGGCCGGTCCCGCCGCTGATCGGCCGAGCCTCGCTTTTGACCAGTTTCATGCCGTTATAGTCGGCCGGATTATGGCTGGCGGTGATCATGATGCCGCCGTCGGTCTTCAGGTGGCTGACGGCGAAGTAGACCTCCTCGGTGCCGCAGAGGCCGAGATCGATCACCTCGGCCCCCGCCTCGCGCAAGCCCCTGGCGACCGCCGCCGAGAGAGCGGGGCTCGAAATCCGGATATCGTGGCCGATCACCATCCGCGCCGGTTTGAGAAATGCGCCGCAGGCCCGGCCGATCTGCCAGGCGATCTCTTCGTTAAGTTCGTCCGGCAACCGGCCCCTGATATCGTAGGCCTTGAAACAGGCCGGTTTTGTGCCGGTCATCCGGGCGCCCCCTTGTTGGCTTTTTGCGAGTTTATCAGGTATGATTCGTAAATAAATCAGCTCATTTGTAAAACACACTCAATCTACCATAAAAGAATTCGATGATCGAAAATATTATTCCCCCGGAACTGGCGGCGCGGCTGGCCGATCTCTATGACCGGATGGCAGGGGCCTACGATCTGGTCGCCGCCGAACTCGCCTTTAGCTGCGAGAGCTGTGACGATAACTGCTGCGACAGCTTTTTTCTCCACCATACCCTGATCGAATGGGCCTACCTCTGGCAGGGTCTGGGAGAGCTGCCGGAGGAAGACCTGCGCAGGGTCAGGGCCCGGGCCGAGAGATATCTGGCCGAGGCGGCCGCCGCCATGGCCAGGGGCGAACACCCCCGGAGCATGTGCCCCCTCAATGAAGAGGGCCTCTGCGCTCTTTATCGCCACCGCTTGATGATCTGCCGGATGCACGGGGTGCCCGCCAGGATAACCCGTCCCGACGGAAAGGCCATGCAGTTCCCCGGCTGTTTCCGCTGCCAGGAGTTGACGGCGGGCATGGCCCGGACCCCCGAGGTCGACCGGACCGGGCTCTACCGGGAACTGGCCGGGCTGGAACAGGAACTCGTCGCGGCGACCGGCAGGGGCCGGACCCGGATCAAGATGAGCATTGCCGAGATGATCGTTGCCGGCCCACCCCGCCGCTAAGCCTTCCCGGTTGATTTTTTACTACTTTTTGCCGACAAAAAACGAGACGATTGACTTAAGTCAAGGTCCGCCGGTCTTCCTTTGTTTTACGATGGCCTGAAAAGCCGGCTATGGCCCGATTTCTTTTGGGCGGCCGGGGCTATCCGAAAAATCAAACGTAGAGGGAGAGGAAATGAAAAAAACGAGGTTGTTGTTGCTGGCCGGTTGTCTGGCCGTCTTGATGCTGGGTGTTCCGGCCGGGACGCTGGCCGCCGAAAGTAAATGCATCGGCTGTCACCGGGAAATCACCCCGAATATTGTCAAGGACTTTCTGTCCGGCGAGATGGGCAAATCGGGCAGCGTCGATTGCGCCGATTGCCACGGTGCGGGTCATAGCGGTCCCGACGATGTGGCCAAGGTCAAGCTGCCTACCGAGAAGACCTGCCAGGCCTGCCATGCGGAACAGCACGACCAGTACATGTCCGGCAAGCATATGGCCGCCTGGATCGCCATGGACGCCATGCCGAAAACCGGCTTCCAGCCCCATGCCTATATCCAGGGGATGAAGGGCTGCGGCGGCTGCCACAAGATCGGCATCCGCGACGAGGCGAGCCGGGCCGAAGCCCCTTACGGGTCGCCCTGCGATTCCTGCCATACCCGGCACAAATTCTCCAAGGCCGAGGCCGCCAAACCCGAGGCGTGCCGCACCTGTCACATGGGTTTCGATCATCCCCAGTGGGAGATGTGGTCAAGCTCCAAGCACGGGGTGATCTATCAGAGCGAGGGCGATACCGGCCGGGCTCCCAAGTGCCAGACCTGCCATATGGAAAACGGCGATCACCGGGTCATGACCTCCTGGGGTTTTCTGGCCCTGCGATTGCCCGAGGACGATCCCGAATGGATGGGCTACCGGGCCACGATTCTGAAAGGCTTGCATGTCCTTGATCCCCAGGGCGCGCCGACCGCCCGTCTGGAAGTGGTCAAGGCCGGCATGGTCGCCCGGTTGACCAAGGAAGATTGGCAGGCCGAGCGGGACCGGATGGTCAAGGTCTGCACCCAGTGCCACAGTAAAAAATACGCCGAGACCAATCTGCACAATGCCGACATGATGATCAAGGAGGCCGACAAGTTGATGGCCGAGGCCATCGAGATCGTCGCCGATCTTTATGAAAAAGGGATTATCAAACCGGAAGAGGGCAAGGCTGCCTATCCCGATATGCTGACCTTTTACGACGCCATCACTCCGGTCGAGCAGACCCTTTACGTCATGTTCCTGGAGCATCGGATGCGGGCCTTCCAGGGCGCTTTCCACATGAATCCCGACTATACCACCTGGTACGGTCTGGCCGAGATGAAGAAGGATCTGGTCGAGATCAGGCATGAGGCCGAAAGGATGATCAGCGAGGCCGAACGCAAATAAACAGGACAACCCCGCGGATCCATCAAAGGGCGATTTCCCGCAAGGGAGTCGCCCTTTTTTTGTCGGAAACCCGAGAGAGGCCGCCCTTCCCTCGGGACAGAATGAACTGCTTTACTGCTGGGGCTGTCATTCCGACAGTGACGGCAACCTCCGTGACCCCGGGGCCATCACCCTGGCATACACCGCGGATGGCGTAAACCCGACCCTGCCGGACCTGGGCGATTCGAATGTCTGTGTCAACTGCCATAGCGGCCGGGGTAACATGGACAGCCTGATCAAGTCGGCTGCCGCCGATCCCGCCGGCCCGGCGGTAGCAGGCGGAACCAGGACCCACTACAAAGCCAGCGGGGGGACCATTTTCCAGGTCCAGACCAAGATCGGCTACATGTACTCCAGTGCCGCCAACTATGCCGACAAGTCCTACTATGCCCATAACACCCTGGGCTGTGCCGAGTGTCATATGGCCTCCGAGAAAAGCCACCTTTACATGGTGGTTGAAAAGGATGCAAATGGCGACATCACCGCCCTCACTTCCACCAAGTGCGTGGAGTGCCATGACGGTGAGCATGCCCTTTTTGTAGCGGCGGAGCAGGTCGGCACCACTCAGTATATCTGGGACGGCGCCGCCGCCGTACCGACAACCGTCACCCAACCGATGGCCGCCGCCGCCGAGCTTCAACACGAGGCGCATGGCTATCATGACGCCCTTGAGGCTTTGGCCGCAATTATTACCACCGCGGGGACGACTCCCAAGTCAAGTTATCCCTATTTCGACGGCGACCCTACCGACCAGGGGCATGGCGGGGCGATGCATAACTACAGCTACCTGCACCACGAGCCCGGCGCTTACGCGCATAACCGTTATTATGCCAAGCGGTTGATCTTTGACTCCATCGACTGGCTGACCAATGCCGACGGCACTGCCGCCGCAGCGGGCGCGCGCGTGCTCAATGGCAGTATTACTCTCGATCCCGTCAATGACGCCGCCGCCATCGGATGGCTTGGCGGTGATTCCGGCACGGGAGTTACTGCCCGTCTAAATCCATAAAGCGTAATACTGGGAATTTGTATTAAGGCCGGGTCCCTTCGGGGGCCCGGCTTTTTTTTAAGGTTCACCGTCCTTAGCCCCTCACCCACACTGTCTTGCCTTGTCTCTTGAACCTTTCCCTTTGCCCTTAATCCCATCTTTTTCGAAAAATCAGGCAGTTCCCCCGCTTCGGATTTTTCCCGGAACAATTTTGCTTTTTTCCCTTGACTGACCCACTACATATAGTGCAATAATGGTTCTACCAACACAACATATCGTATTTAGCCGGGTAAAAATCAATTGCCCGAAATAAATGAAAAATGACCGGGAGAAGTGAAAATGGGTGTGGTTATGCCGCTGCAAAAGGCCATGGAAAAGTCCTTCAAGCAGGTCACCAGGGACGACAGCACCGACCTGGCACTCTTCGTCAGAACCTCGGAAGAAGACATTGTCGGCTGGAAGCGGCAGCGGATCGTCGACGCCCTCTTGCGGGAGACCTTTATCGACCGCGACACCGCCGAGCGGATCAGCATTGATGTCGAGAAGACCGTCCAGACCTCGAACCTGAAGACCGTGACCGGGCCGCTGATCCGGGAACTGGTCAACGCCAGGCTTCTCGAACTCGGCCTGGAGGAGGCGCGCCGCATGCATACCCGGCTCGGGGTGCCGCTCTACGATGTCGACCATCTCCTGGTCCAGCATAACAAGGAAAACGCCAACGTGCCCCACGGCCCCGAGGCGACCAACCTCACCCTGGCCGAGGGGATCAAGAAGGAGTACGCCCTGCTCCACGTCTTTACCACCGATGTGGCCGACGCCCATCTGAGCGGCGACCTGCACCTCCACGATCTCGGCTTTATCGACCGGCCCTACTGCTCGGGGCAGTCCCTCGAATACGTCAAGAAGTTCGGCCTCAACCTGCCCAATTCCCTGGCCCTGGCCAAGCCCGCCAAGCATGCCGATGTCCTCCTCGCCCATATGGTCAAGTTCGCCGCCGCCCTGCAGAGCCATTTCGCCGGGGCGATCGGCTGGGACGCGGTCAACCTGTTCTTCGCCCCCTATCTGGAGGAGATGAGCGACCGGGAGGTCAAGCAGCTCGCCCAGATGCTGATCTACGAATTCTCCCAGCAGGCCGTGGCCCGGGGCGGCCAGGCGATCTTTTCCGATATCAACGTCTACTGGGAGGTGCCCAAGCATTTTGTCGATGTGCCGGCCATCGGCCCCGGCGGCGAGTATACCGGCAAGACCTACGGCGAATACGAGAAAGATGCCCAGCGCTTCGCCTGGGCGCTCTTCGAGGTTTACAAGGAAGGCGACGGGGCCGGGCGGCCCTTCTTCTTCCCGAAGCCGCTGGTCCATATCACCGAAAAGTTTTTCAAGACCGAAGGGCACATGGACTTCCTGCACCATATCTGCGAGGTGGCCTCGCTGAAGGGCAACACCTATTTCGTCTTCGACCGGGGCGATACCGCCAAGATTTCCGAATGCTGCCGCTTGAGCTTCAAGCTGGATGCCTCGGATCTCGAAGACGCCAAGGAGCCGTGGCGGATGCGCTACTCGGCCCTGCAGAACGTGACCATCAATTTACCGCGCCTGGCCTACAAGGCAAAAGGCGACGATACCAAACTGTTCACCCTGCTGACCGAACGGATCAAGCTGGCCGCCAAGGGCCACGAGCAGAAGAAGAAATTCATCGAAAAGCTGATGGGACTCGGCAAGGGCGGCCCCCTGGCCATGCTGGCCATGGATCTGGACGGCAACAGCTACCTGCGTCTGGAGCGGTGCAGCTACCTGATGGGCATGGTCGGTTTGAACGAACTGGTCAAGGTCCACACCGGCGAGGAACTCCACGATTCGGAGGAGTCGCTCAAGTTCGGCCTCAAGGTCATCGCCCATATGAATATCGTCTGCAACAAGATGGCCGAGCAGCTCGGGATGAAATTCGTCCTGGAGCAGACCCCGGCCGAAAGCACCGCCTACCGCTTCGCCAAGCTCGACATGGCCCATCATCCCGAGGAAACCGCCAGGGTCATCCAGGGCGATATGGAATCCGGCGAGATCTACTACACCAACTCGACCCTCTTTAACGTCGGCGCCAAAATGAATCCGATCGCCCGGGTCGAAAAGGAAGGGCTGCTCCATCCCCTGATCGAGGCGGGTTCAATCACCCATGTCTGGCTGGGCGAGGCCAATCCGGACAAGAAGGCCCTGGCCGATTTCGTCATCAAGACCTTCCGCCACACCAATAACGACCAGATCGCCTTTTCGCCGGAGTTCACCTGTTGCCTCGACTGCGGCAAGACCGGCCGGGGCATCACCGAGACCTGCCGGTACTGCGGCTCGGCGAAGATCGACGGGATCACCCGGATCACCGGCTACTTCACCAAGATCTCCAGCTGGAACAAGGGCAAGCTCGGCGAGCTTCATGACCGCTACCGGAACGAAGAGCGCTTTGTCCGCAAGTAGCGGCGGCGTGAAATTATAATTATAAAGGAGCGAAAAAATGACCCTGTTTACCAAACCGGATTGCCGGCTATGCGACCAGCTGAAGAGGAGGTTCGACCTGAAGGGCATGGAGGTCGATATCGAGGTTCTCGACACCGGCGACGCCGGCGCCCTGGCCCACCTCGCCTGGCACGGTCTGGTCGAAACCGCCCGCAAGACCCTGCCGATCCTGGTCCTGGACGATTCCGCGACGGTCGATGATTTTGCTGATATCGAGAGCCTGCTGATCAGCCGGGCCGAGCAGCGCGGGCTTAAATATAACGATAGCGTCGCACCGGCGGTGAGTTGCGAAACCGGCGTCTGCGCGATCAATTAGTTCAAGGCTTTCAGGTGGGAGGAGTGAGGGTCTTAAATCTCCCGACTCTCCTCCTCCTTACCCACCCTCTCTCACTCCTCCCACTCTGAGACCTTGTTGCGCGACCCCGCACGGATAAGCCGTGCGGGATTTTTTTTGGCCGGGCCGGGCCGGATGGTTAACGTATCCGCATGAAAAAACTGGACAATATCAAGGGTTTTATCGAAAGCTCCTTTATCGACTGGCCGGGCCGGAGCTGCGCGGTGCTGTTTCTGGGCGGCTGCAATTTCCGCTGCCCCTTTTGCCACAATCATCCTCTGGTCCAAAACCCCGGTGAGCTGGTTTCGTATCCCCTGGAGGAGATCCTTGCCCGACTGCGGCCCTTGCGGAAGTGGCTCGGCGGGGTGGCGGTTTCCGGCGGGGAACCGACCCTCGATCCGAACCTGCCCGAACTCCTGAAAATTCTCCGGGGAGAAGGGTTTCCAACCAAAATCGACACCAACGGCAGCCGGCCCCGGGTGCTGGCCCGGTTGCTCGCCGACGGGTTGCTGGAAATGGTCGCCATGGACGTCAAGAACGTCCTGGTTACCGATAAGTATGAACGGTGCGCCGGGGTCGGGGTCGACCTTGACGAGATCAGAAAAAGCATCGAGCTTATCAGGAAGAGCGGAATCGCCCATGAGTTCCGGATGACGGTCCTGCCCCACTATCATAGCCGGGACGATATTATCGCCTGGGCCGCCTGCCTGGGCAACGACTCGCCCCGGAAGCTCCAGAACTATGATCCGCGTTCGCCGATGTATCCCAATCTGGCCGGCGCCAAGGGGTTTTCTCCCGATGATTTCGCCGAACTGGAGCAACTGGCGTATACCCACAGGACATAAGTTTCGTACGAGCAGGCAAGCCGCTCAACTCAGCTTTAAGGAAGTCGGGCTTGCGGAATTTGTGCTTTATAAAAAAATAATTAATTAATCCGGGCGGTTAGCGATATAAAAAAGGGGATTTGCTTTTTTACGCCATAATGGTTGTTTGACTTCTTGACAAAGCAAAACCCATATAGTAATTAGGTATTCTTCTGCTAAGGAAGTGACTGAAGAGTTGGTAATAATTTTTTTATTATTAAATAAACAAGGAGGGTAACCATGCCTACTATCGAGCACAACGGAAGTACCTTTAGTGTTGACGAGGACGGCTTCCTGACCAAAGGGATGGAAGAGTGGAATGATAACTGGGTCGAGTACGTAAAAGGCTCCGAGGGTATCAGCGAACTGACCGACGAGCACAAGAAAGTCATCGACACCCTGCAGGAGTACTACAAGAAAAACGGCATCGCCCCGATGGTTCGGATCCTTTCCAAGACCACCGGTTTCCCCCTGAAGAGAATCTACGAGCTGTTCCCCTCGGGACCCGGCAAGGGAGCCTGCAAGATGGCCGGCCTGCCGAAACCGACCGGTTGCGTCTGATTTCCCGATAGATTTACAAGTTTGCTTTACCGAGGAAGAAGGCTTTCACGAGTCTTCTTCCTCTTTTTTTGTCCTTTTTCCCGGTTCGCCTCCCGCCACCGAACCGTAATCGTTCACCGGGGCGGTCACAAAGTACCACAACCGCCAGGGGGAGACTGTAACCGTTCAGCAGTGGTGCGGATTTGGACAAGCGGACCGGCGCCGCGTACCTCGTGTACGTGAAGCTGAGTTGAGCAGCTCGTCTCCTCGTACGAAACTTATGCCCTATGGGTGTAAGCCGGACCGATCGTCCGAAGATGTGGTGATGCTGAACGGTTACGCCGAACCGGTCCCGCTTGCCCTACAGCCCCTGCTCCCGGAGATAGCGTTGATGAACGGCGTCGATCCGGCGGCGATATTCAGCCGGAGTGATTTCGGCGCCCCTGATTCCGCCCCGCAGATTAATTTCGGCCAGATAGGTTGCCCCTTGCGAAACCATCAGATCGAGATGGGCGTATGGGTACCTGCCTCTGGCCATGACCTTTCGGCATAAATCGACTTGCTCCCCGGTAAGGACGGCGGGCTCGCGGGTGCCGCCGTAATGGAGATTGTTCCTGAAATTATCGGGGTTGTTCCGCCGATAGGCCTCCAGGTAATCGTCAATGATGATCACCCGAATATCCAGGGAATCAGGGTGAAATGGCTGGATGACGAAGGGAAAAGGCAGACCGCCGCCGGAGGCCTGGTTGAAAACATCCTCGGCGGAGGGCCAGAGATTAATGCCCATGCCGGCATGGGCCCGGTCCTTTTTGGTTACCACCTGTTGCAGGCCGCGCCGCTGATATTGGTTTACCGCCGTCATCAGTTCATGGAGGTCATGGATGGTTTCGGTTGCCGGCGCCATGTATTGCGAAAAGATTTTCGCCTGGAAGACCTTGGAGCGGCAACTCAGCTGGGCCAGGGCGGCCGGGAACAGCTTAATGCCGCGTTCGAGCAGGTCCGTGACCAGATTTTCCTCGCTGGCCTTCAAACGGAGGCGACCGATAAAGACGTCGCCCGGCTCGAGGTCGTTGAATTCGGCGTGCAAAACGTCGTTGGCGGGAATCAGGCGGGGTGGTCGGCGGTTATCGTCAGTCGAACCGGTCAAAAGAGCATGTCCAGAAAATGTTGATGGTATTCGGTCAGGTCGGCGCCGCAGTCTCCGCAGAAAAGCGTTATATCTCCGAGAATTTCCGACTCGTCGCCGTCCTGGGTAAAGCTGCCGTCCTTGTTCTGGATGTAATGGCTGGTAAGGATCACGCCGTCGGCCACCTCCAGAAACTCCTTGTCGTTGCCGCAGATCGGGCATGAAATTCGGGCGGTCTTGGTGTGCTCGGCCAATCTTCGCGGACTATTACGCGGTTGTTGTTCCATCGGCTCGATCAGAAGCGAATATTAAAGGGGGCCTTATCGCCGGTGGGCCGTTCTTCCTTGATTTCGATATCGGTGACCTTCGAGCCGGGCGAGCCGGACTTCAACCATTTGATCATCCGCTTGAAGTTCTCCAGTTCGCCTTCAATCACGGTCTCAACCGATTTCCCGTCCTTGAGATTCCTGACCCAGCCGGAAAGTCCCAGTTTCAGGGCTTCCGCCTTGGTGTAATCACGGAAGAAAACGCCCTGGACCGTACCGCGGACAATGATATTAGCTCTCTTTACCGCCATATTTCTCCCCAAACCTTAACTGCCGATCATCGCTTTAAAATCTTCTTCGTTAATAATTGCAAGGCCTAAATCCCCGGCCTTGGCCAGTTTGCCGCCCGCTTTTTCTCCGGCGACCACATGGGTCACCTTGCGGCTCAGCGCCGACGAGACCCGGCCGCCCAGACTTTTTACCCGGTTTTTCGCTTCGCTGCGCGAAAAAGAGCGGAGGGCGCCGGTAAAGAGAAAGACCTTGCCGGCCAGGGGCTGCGCGGCGCGATCTTGCGGCGCGGCGGTTTTAATTCTTAAGCCCGAATTTTGAAGTTTTGTCAATATTTCCCGGTTACTGGGATTTGCGAAAAATTCGACCAGCCCGGCGGCGACCTGGGGGCCGACCCCCTCGATCTCTTCCAGATCTTTCCGCTCCGCTTTTACCAGGCTATCAAGGGAAGGGTAGGAGCTTTCCAGAAGCTGGGCCGAGACCTCGCCGACGTATCTGATCCCCAGGGCGGTGATCAGCCGGGCCAGGGTCGGATTTTTGCTTTTCGCCAGGGCGACGACCGCCTTGGCGGCCGATTTTTCGCCCCAACCCGGCAGCTCCGCCAGGTCCTCCCGCCGTAACTCAAAGAGGTCGGGGATGGAGCGGACCAGATTGCGTTCAAAAAGCTGCTCCAGGACCCTGACCCCGAAACCCTCGATATCGAGACCGGACTTGCCGGCAAAATGGATAAGCGCCCGTAATCTCTGGGCCGGGCACTGGATGTTCACGCAGCGCAGGGCCGCTTCACCGCTCTTTCTGACCAGCTCCGATTTGCATTTCGGACATCGGCTCGGCATGGCGATCGGTTTCTCGTTGCCGGTTCTCTTTTCCTTGATGGGTTTAACCACCTCGGGGATCACATCACCGGCCCGCTGAACCAGGACCTGGTCATCGATCCGGAGGTCCTTGCGGATTATTTCGTCTTCGTTGTGAAGGGTGGCCCGGCTGACCCTGACGCCGCCGACGTTGACGGGATCAAGCAGGGCGACCGGGGTTATCGCGCCGGTCCGGCCGACATTGAACTCCACATCCAGCAAGCGGGTGGTGGCCTGCAGGGCCGGGAACTTGCAGGCCACGGCCCAGCGCGGACTGCGGGCCTTACTGCCGAGCCGCTCCTGCAAATCAAGGGAGTTTACCTTGACCACCATCCCGTCGATTTCATATTCAAGCCCATGCCGCTTGTCGGCGAGAAAATTGAAATGGTCGATCGCGGCCCGGATGTCCGGACATAACCGGGTCAGTTCGTTGACCTTAAAACCGCGTTCCCGCAGAATGTCAAGAACCTGCTCATGGTTTTCGACCTGAAGCGCAAAGGGATCGCCGACCCCGTAGGCAAAAAAATCGAGGGGCCGGCCGGCGGTGATTTTCGAATCGAGCTGACGCAGGGAACCGGCCGCGGCGTTTCTGGGATTGGCAAAGATATTTTCGCCGTTTTGCAGACGCTGTTCGTTGAGGGCGCGAAAACCCTCGATGGAAATAAAGACCTCGCCCCGCACTTCGAGGCGGTCCGGCAACTTGCCGCCGCGGAGCCGGAGGGGGATGGTCTGGATGGTCTTGAGATTGGCGGTGATGTTTTCGCCGGTGCGCCCGTCTCCCCGGGTTGAGCCGATGGTCAACAGGCCGTTTTCATAAACCAGTTCCACGGCCAGGCCGTCCAGTTTCGGTTCGGCCATATAGCTGATTTCCACATCCCGGTGCAGGTAGCGAATCACCCTCTTTTCAAAATCGAGCAGATCCTGATCGGTAAAGGCGTTTTCAAGACTGAGCATCGGGATCCGGTGCTCGACGGTATCGAAACCGGCCAGCACCGCGCCGCCGACCCGCATGCTCGGGGAATCCTCGGTGACCAGTTCCGGGAATTTTTCTTCAAGGACCAGGAGTTCCCGGAAGAGCCGGTCATATTCGCCGTCGGAGATCTCCGGATTATCCAGCACATAGTAGAGATAGTCGTGGCGGTTTATTTCCCGGCGCAACTCTTCCAAGCGCCTTTGAGCGGTGGCTTGGTTCATCGTGCCGTTATGATTTGGCCAGCAGCCGGCCGCCGGAGGCGATATTTTCCCGCTCGCATTCATCGATGAAGATCAGAATCGATTCGGGCGGTTTATCGGCGACCCTGGCGATCACCTCGGTAACCCCGGTGCAGATTTCTTCCTTTTGCCTGGTGTCCAGTTTGCCGGCTACCCGGATGTTGACATACGGCATGATAATTCTCCTTTGGCTGAAACCCCTGAAAAGTTTATGGCTTTAACCTGAATCCGTGAGCGTTCGAGAACGGTGCAGATGCAAGGCGGCAACGAT
>JARGFN010000243.1 GCA_029210665.1 Desulfobulbales bacterium | reverse complement strand
AAAAAAGCTGTCATTTCGAACGCATGTGAGAAATCTTATTCTTTACCCCAATGGAACTTTTAAGATTTTTCCCGTTGGGCGAAATGACATTATGGCAATCTCGACTTTTGCGACGCCATCAGTATTAGCCCGCCGATCCCGCCAAACCGCCCTCAAGCACTGCGATGATCTGCTCGATCGCCGCTGCCGCCCCGGTTGAACCGGCCTGATCGAGAATCCCGCCATTCTCTGCATTCGAGGCCGTCATGAAAAACCGATCCAGCACCGCGTCGATCATAAAGATGATCAGCCCGCTCGAAACATCGGCGCGGATCACCCCTTGTTCCTGGCCGCTCTTGATCAGCGGCTCAAAAAATTCGATCGGGAAAAACCTGACCTTGGCGAGAAGCTCGACCCGATGCGGGATATCCTCCTCACCGAGCAGCCCGGTATAAAGGCGGAAATAGTCGGGATGGGTCTCGATAAACTTCAAGCCGGCCTGCAAAACGAAACGAAGCCTGCTGAAGAGCTCCCGCTCGACCCGGTCGGTGTTTTCCTTGACGGTCTGTTTGACCAGCTCGATAAAGCCCCCGAAGACATGGAGGAACAGATCCTCCTTGCCGCCGAAATACTGGTAAAGGGAGCCCTTGGCGATCCCCGCCTCCCTGACGATCCGATTGACGCTGGCCCGCCGATAGCCGAATTCGGCAAACTCCCGGACCGCCGCCCCGGTGATCCGGCGCCGCTTGTCTTCCGGGAGATTCCGGAAGGTATTTTTAGGCGAGAGATTAAGCGGTTTCATAATATGACCAGGTGGTCACATTATAGTCTTCAGGGAAACTTTGCAAGAAGAAAAAATGGGGAAAAAGACCATGATCGCCATGACCTGTATTTCCGGGGATAGGGGATCAAGTCCTTCATGTTCCGCATCAAGACGGTTATTACGATCAGGTTTGATTACGGCTCCGATGCCAAAATGGACAAGAAATCCGGGAATCAGGAACGGTTGATAGATCACTATCAGGAAAGACGCTGTCTCATAAGCCGCGGCGTCTTATACTGGGAACAGGCTATTCCGCCCCAATCAACATAAACCGCCGGTGTCTTGGTAGTCCATCCTTATCCGGCGGATGGTCGGCAGAAGGTCGAAAAAGCAGTCATGGAGCAGCGGATCGAAATACGAGCCTCTCCTGCCGTTCATCAGGGCGATGGCGTCGGCTTCGCTGTATGCTTTGCGGTAGACCCGGTCATGGCAGAGGGCGTCGTAGACATCGGCGATGGCGACGATGCGGGCCGCTTCGGAGATATCTTCCCCCCGGAGTCCGTTGGGGTAGCCCTCGCCGTCCCATCTTTCGTGATGCGAGAGGGCGATATCGGCCGCCATCTCCAGCAGGGGAATTTTCGAACCGTCGAGGATCGTTGCCCCGATCTTGGAGTGCTCCTTGATCACCCCGAACTCGGCGCTGGAAAGCCGGCAGGGCTTGCGCAGGATCTTGTCGGGGATGCCGATTTTGCCGACATCGTGCATGGGGGCGCCGATCCTGATATTGTCGATCGAATCCCGGTCCCAGCCCAGGGCCTCGGCCATCGCCACGCAGTACAGGCCGATCCGCTTGATGTGCTCGCCGGTTTCCCCGTCCCGGTAACCCGTCGCGGTGATCAGCCGCAGGGCGATCTCCTCTTCCCTTTCGCGCACCTCGGCGGTCCGCTCCCGAA
This sequence comes from Desulfobulbales bacterium, assembly GCA_029210665.1. GTDB lineage: Bacteria > Desulfobacterota > Desulfobulbia > Desulfobulbales > JAGXFP01 > JAGXFP01. The sequence continues at coordinate 582 of JARGFN010000243.1, read as the reverse complement.
CCTTCTCTTCGAGGCTTTCCTTATATCTGCCGCTTTCCAGGTTCAGACGCTTTTTTTCGAGAACGTTGGCGATATTGATCAGGAATTCGTTCATATGGAAGGGCTTGATGACATAACCGTCGGCCCCGAGTTTCAGTGCCTGATTGGCGGTATTCCGGTCATCGACCGCCGTGGCCATTACCACGGCGATGTCCGGGAAGAGCCCCCTCACCCGGCCCAGCAATTCGATGCCCGAGATATCTGGCATCATGATATCGGAAATCAGCAGATCATAGGCTTTCCGGCCGAATAACTCAAAAACCTCTTCGCCGTTGGTGGAGTAATCGCAATCGTAGCCATCCGCTTGAAGCCATGCGCGGATCACTTCCGCGACCATCAGTTCGTCATCGACAATCAGGATACTGGCCTTGGGCTTGGGTCTCAGGGAAAGATCAGGATCGATAGTAATCGGCATTTCGTCTGGTTTATCATTTTCACCCATCAACGCATCTCTTTAAATTTGAAGTATTTCGTCATAATCATCTCGATGGAGCTGCCTTCGCCAGGTTCGGTCGTGAAAGCGACAAATCCATTTTAATATTT
>JARGFN010000242.1 GCA_029210665.1 Desulfobulbales bacterium | reverse complement strand
GAACGGTGCAGATGCAAGGCGGCAACGATGTTGATAATACTAATGGTATATCAACAAGTTGCCAACGCGGCAGATGCGCCGTTATCGGACGCCCCGCAGGGCGGCGGGGTGAATCGAGACAACGCAATGAAAAACGATTATTTTACGTAACAACAAACAAATTAAGCAAAATTCCCACTAAGCCGTCACGGATTCAGGAAAATTCATTCACAGGAAAACGATTATGGCTGAGATCAGGAGTACCATGGACATGGTGATGGAAAGGGCGGCCCGCTTGGAAGCGGAGCAGGGCGGCGCCGACCCGCGGGGCGAGGATGAAATCAAGGAAGGGATGCGGGCCGCGGCGGCCTATATGCGGGAAGAAGAGATCGATCTGGCCGCGGCCCTCGAACGGCGCCGATCCGAGGCGAAAGCCGATTTCATCACGGGCGTGGCCGAAGGGTTGCTGCGAAATATCACCCTGCCCCGGGAAGAAGAGCAGCTTGACAAGGCCGGGCTGGCGATGAACGGCCTGGTCCAGGTCGGGCGCAATCATCAGGATTTGCTGGCAATCTGCGGCGATCTGACCAAGATACTCGATCAGTACCGGCAGCACCGGCAACAGCTTAAAGAGCAGCTTGAAGCCGGTTTTGCCCAGCAGATGCCGCAGCTGGAGGCGGCCATGGCCCAGAAAACCGGGATGGCCATGAAGCTTAAGCCTTCCCAGCATCCCAGGTATCAGGAGGAGTGGCAAAGGGCGCTCGATGACTTGAACGGTCAGTACGGCCGGGCCATCGAGCAGCACAAGCAGATGGTCGTCCGGATTCTGGCCTCGATGGTGTGATGCGGCTCGAAATCTTTCTGGAGCCGCCCGGGGTTGAAGCTGAAAATGTCATGCGGGACTGGTTGGCGGCCTCTTCACTGATCCCGGCGGATAACAACCGGGTCGAGGTCGACCCGGCCGACTGTTTCGAGCTGCTGGTTGAATTGCGCAGGCGCTGTTATGACCGGGGCGTGACCGTCGATGTCAAATTTTTCGGTAATGTTTGATCTTATGGAACGGGTCGACCGCTTAAAAAAACTTCTTGGAAACCGCAAGCTCGACGCGCTGCTGGTCACCCAGCCTCAGAATCGCCGCTATCTGAGCGGTTTTGCGGCGGGGGACCCGAACATCAGCGAAAGTTCCGGCGCCTTGCTGATTCCCAGGCGCGGCCGGCCGCTTTTGCTGACCGATTTCCGTTACCAGCTCGAAGCCGAGGCGGAGGCGGCAGGCTTTGAGGTGCTGATTTATCAGCGCGGTCTTCTGGATCTTCTTGGAAAAATCCTGGTTGGAAGAGGGATCAAGAGGCTGGCCTTCGAGGGCCATTATTTTCTGTATCGGACCGCCGGCAAGCTTGAAGTTCTGGCCAAAAAACATGCAATCAAGCTGACACCGACCACCGGGCTGGTCGAAGGGCTGCGGCTCCGCAAAAGTCCGGCCGAGATCGAGAAGATCCGGGCGGCGGTGCGGTTGAACGAGCAGGTTTTTCAGGAGGTCTTTCGGGACCTTCGGCCCGGGATGAGCGAGCGGCAGGTGGCGATCAGGATCGAGACCCTGATGAGGGAAAAGGGCGCCGACGGCCCCGCTTTCGAAACCATCGTCGCCGGCGGTTCCAACGGCGCCAAGCCCCATGCCGTCCCCTCCGGGCGGGCTCTGCGGGCAGGCGAGACGGTCGTGATCGATATGGGGCTGGTCCTCGACGGTTACTGCTCGGATATGACCCGGACCGTGGTGCTCGGCGAAATGGCTAAAAATACCAGGGATATCTTCCGCCTGGTTCGCAAGGCCCAGAAGATCGGGATCGAGACAATCCGGGCCGGGGCGACCGGGGCCGAAGTCGACCGGGCCGCCCGGCGGATTATTGAACAGGCCGGCTACGGGAAAAGGTTCGGCCACGGACTCGGCCACGGGGTGGGGCTCGCGGTTCACGAGGGCCCGGGCCTGAGCCGCCGTTCCAAGAGGAAGTTGAAAGCCGGCATGGTGATAACGGTCGAACCGGGTATCTATCTGCCCGATTGGGGCGGGGTCCGGCTTGAGAATATGGTGGCGGTCACCGAGCAGGGTTGCGAGGTGTTGAATTCCGACACCACTTTTCTGGATATGTAGGGAACAGCCCTGAACGGCGAGAATATCTCCGCTATACCGAAATTGATTGGCGCGGAGCAGCACATTAATTCCTGAATCCGTGAGCGTTCGAGAACGGTGCGGATGCAAGGCGGCAACGATGTTGATAATACTAATGGTATATCAACGAGTTGCCAA
>JARGFN010000041.1:4559-16255 GCA_029210665.1 Desulfobulbales bacterium | reverse complement strand
ATCGCATCTTGCTCGTTATTTTACGTGCCAACTGCGTTGCGACTTCCGTTACAGAGCGCTGCTATGCGCCGGAAGTCGCGCCTTGTTGCCCCGGAAAACCCTTCGCAATCTCGCAAAACTTTGTGATTTACGGGGTACCAGCTGAAACTTTGGTTATTTAGCAAAAAGCGCCAACCCTAAAATGACTGTTTAAAGCAGTCAATCATAGTTTTAAAATACCTGCCATATTTTTCACTCCGGCCGCTTTAAACGGAAAAAAAAAGGGTTTCCGGAATACTCCGAAAACCCTTGTAAAAAAAACTGGTCGGGATGAGAGGATTCGAACCTCCGGCCCCCTGAACCCCATTCAGGTGCGCTACCAGACTGCGCTACATCCCGACCCGAAATTGTAAATGCCAAGTGCTGAATCTATGCAACCGTTCACCGGGGCGATCGCCGGAAAACCCAAAACCACCGGTCTGTAACCGTTCAGCAGTGGTGCAGATTTGGACAAGCGGATCGGCGCCGCGTACCTCGTGTACGTAAGCCGAACCGATCGTCCGAAGATGTGGCGCTGGTGAACGGTTACGAATCTATTAACACCATCCTGGAGAAATAAGCAACCGCGGAACTAGCCGTGGAGAAGTTTTTTCAGATCGAGGAGTTCCTTTTTCAAGGCGCTGACCAGCTTTTCGGGCGACCCGCCGCCGCTCCGCCCGGTGTTTTTCTCTTCCTTCAGAGCCTGGCGGGCTCCGGCGATGGTAAACCCGCGCTCGTGGAGAAGTTCCCTGACCTTAAGCAGATTGTCAATGTCGTCGCGCCGGTAAAGGCGCTGGCGGGAGGGAGTCCGCTGGGGCCTGATCATCTTGAATTCCGACTCCCAGTACCGCAGCACGTGGGTGTCTACTCCGACAATCCTGCTTACCTCGCCGATCTTGAAGTAGAGCTTGTCGGGTATTTCTTTTGAATCCTGCTTTGAATGGCCCATAGTTTTACCCCCGGAGCAAGAACGGGAAAACCTCGGAACACTTTTTACGAGTTAATCCTCTCCCGCAGCCCCTTACTCGGTTTAAAGGATACCATGCTGCGTCTGCAGATCTCCATGGTGTCGCCGGTGCGGGGATTTCGGCCCACCCGGGCGTTCTTTTTCCGGATGTTGAAAGTGCCGAACTGGACGAGCTTGATGGCTTCCTCCTCCAGGAGTCTGCTCTTCATGCTGTCAAAGACATGGTCGACCAATTCGCCGGCGCTCTGCTTGGAAAAACCCAGTTTCTCGTTAATTGCCCGGGCCAGATCCTTACGCGTAAGATTGGCGTCATTCATTTTTTAAGCCTCCCGCAGTTTCCCGCCGAAACGGGTACCGATAAAATCGATTATTTTCTGATGGGCCTTCTGGACTGTTTCATCTTCAAGGGTTTTGTTTTCATCCCGGTAGGTAACGGTGATTGCCACACTTTTATAACCATCCTCGATATTCCCGCCCCGGAAAATATCAACGAGCTCCGCGTCTGCGAGTATCTTCTCGCCGCAATTTTTTACCGCAGCGGTAATTGCACCGGCGGCCACATCCTCCGGGACCAGCATGGCCAGATCCCAGTTAACCGAAGGGTAGCGGGACAGGGGCTGGAATGATTTCGGCCGCGCCGGGGTTTTGGCCAAACCGGTCAGGCTGACTTCCAGAAAATAGACATCGGTTTTGATCCCGAATGCCTTCAGGCAATCGGCCGACAACCTCCCCAATCCGCCGAGATGGAGGTCTCCGGACCCCAGGGCGAGATACGGGGAACTCCCGACATACTCGGGGGGCTCGGCGGGCGCTGTCATCTCGACCTCGCAGCGGCGCAGCTCGGTCAAGAGATTATCGGCGCACGCCTTGATATCGAAAAAATCGCATTCCGCCTCGCCGAAATGGATCAGGGGCGAATCGGGATTGCGCCGGCCGCTGATCACCGCGACCATATGCACCTCCTCGTCCGGCAGCTCGGCGCCGGTGGGATGGAAGACCTTGCCGACCTCGAAAAGCCTGATATCTGGACGCTGGTGGTTGACATTGCGCCGGAGGTTTTCGAGGATGCCGGGCAGGAGCATGGTCCGCATGACGCTCTGGTCCTCGGCCAGCGGATTAAGAAGTTTTATCTGGTGCCGGGCCGGATGCGCAGGGTCGAGACCGAGCATATCATAATGGCGCTCACTTACAAAGCTGTAATTGATCGCTTCGTTATATCCCTGGGCGGTCATGATCGAGGCCACTTCCCTGCGCAGCTCCCGGGCCGGATCGCGATCGGCGAAACTCAAGGGAACATGGGGCAGGGTGGTGGGAATCTCGTTATAGCCGACCAGCCGGGCCACCTCTTCAAAGAGATCGACCTCCCGCTCCAGGTCGACCCGAAAACCGGGCGGAGTTACCTTGAGGGTTTGCGAGTCGACGATATCGGTAGCTATCTCGATCGCTTCAAGATAGGCACCAATCTGTTCGGCACTCAGTCGCAGGCCGAGAAGATCGTTGCAGCGCCGGACCCGCAACTCGATGGGCACAACCGGCCGCAACCCTTCCTTGAGATCGACGCCGCCGGGCACGGCCGCGCCGCCGGCCAGCTCGACAATCAGCCCCACCGCCCTTTCCAGGGCCCGTACCGTCCCCTGGGGATCGACTCCCCTTTCGAAACGGTAGGAGGAATCGGTAGCCAGGTTAAGGCGCCTTGAGGTCCGCCGGATGGAGACCGGGTCGAAACAGGCGCTCTCCAGGAGGATATCGGCGGTATCGTCACTGACCTCGGAATTACCGCCGCCCATGACCCCGGCCACGGCGACCGGCCGCTCGGCGTCACAGATCAGGAGCATTTCCTCGTCGAGTTGCCGCTCCACCCCGTCGAGGGTCTCGGTTTTTTCGCCAATGCCGGCCCGGCGGACTATAATCCGGCCGCCGGCCAGTTTGGCAAAATCGAAGGCGTGCAAGGGCTGGCCGTATTCAAGCATGACGAAATTGGTGACATCCACCACGTTGTTGATCGGCCGCAAACCGACCGCCAGGAGGAACCGCTGCAGCCACCAGGGCGAAGGGGCGATTTTAACCCCTTTAATCATCCGGGCCGAATAGCGGGGGCAGGCCCCGGAATCCTTGACCTCGACGCTAAACGGCAAATCATTATCGCGCAACTCCGGCAGATCGGCAACGCCGGGGTGCTTGACCCTCTTGCCGACAAAGCCGCCGACCTCGCGGGCCGTGCCGATCACGCTGGCGCAGTCGGGCCGGTTGGGGGTCAGATCGACTTCGATCAGGGTATCGGCCAGCCCCAGGGCCTCGACCAGGGACTGGCCGGGAGCAAGGTCGGTCGGCAGATCCATGATCCCGGCCTTGTCGGCGCTGATGCCCAGTTCATTGGCCGAACACAACATGCCCTCCGAAGCCTCGCCCCTGATCTTGGCGGGTTTGATCTTGAATCCGCCGGGCATCACCGTACCGGGCACCGCCAGGGCGGTAAGCATCCCGGCCCTGACATTGGGCGCACCGCAGACCACCCGGCGGATCCCCTCGCCGTCGTCAACCTCGCAAAGCGACAAACGGTCGGCATTGGGATGGGGTTGCACCTTCGCGATGCGGGCCACCCGGAGAGCATCGAGGCCGGGGTATAAATCCTCGACGCAGTCTACTTCGAGACCGGCCATGGTCAAGCGGTCAGCCAGTTGACGATTCGACAGATCGAAATCGATATATTTTTTCAGCCAGTTAACGGTAAATTTCATGGATTTTCCACCTCCGCCGGGCCCGAATCAGAATTGTCGCAGGAAGCGGAGGTCATTTTCGTAGTAGAGGCGGATATCGTTGATGCCGTATTTCAGCATGGCGATCCTCTCGATGCCGATCCCGAAGGCGAAACCGGTATAGAGCTCGGGGTCGTAACCGATCTTCTTGAACACCTCGGGATCGATCATCCCGGAGCCGAGGATTTCGAGCCAGCCGGTGTGCTTGCAGACCCGGCAGCCGGAACCGCCGCAGATCACACAGCCGATATCCACCTCGGCGCTCGGTTCGGTGAAGGGGAAAAAACTGGGCCGGAAGCGGATCGGGGTTTTCTCGTCGAACATCCGGGCGATAAATATCGACAGGATCCCCTTGAGGTCGGCGAAGGAGACCTTTTCGTCGACCAGAAAACCTTCGACCTGATGGAACATCGGGGTATGGGTGATATCGGAATCGCAGCGGTAAACCTTACCTGGCGCGATCATCCGCAGGGGCGGTTTCTTGTTTTCCATGGCCCGGATCTGCATGGGCGAGGTATGGGTGCGCAGCAGGACGGACTCGCTGAAATAGAAGGTGTCGTGCATGTCCCGCGCCGGATGGTGCGGGGGGATGTTCAACGCTTCGAAGTTGTAGAAGTCGGTCTCGATATCGGGACCCTCGGCCACGGCGAAACCCAACCCCTCGAAGATCCCGCAGACCTCATCCATGATCTGGGTGACCGGGTGCAACCGCCCCAGCGGCTCGGTGCGGCCGGGCAGACTGAGATCGAGGTTCCGGTCCCTCTCGCGGCCGGCCGAATCGGCAAGGGTCTGCCGCCGCCCGTCGAAAGCCTTCTCGACTTCCGCCTTGACGCTGTTGGCGAGCTGGCCCAACCGCGGCCGTTCGGTCGGGTCCACCTGGCCGAGCCGTTTCATCAGCCCGGAAAACAGCCCCTTGCGGCCCAGGTATTTGACCCGGAACTCTTCGAGGTCAGCGGCCTGATCGATCGCATCGAGCCGGGCCAGGGCCTCGCTCTTTGATCTCTGTAGTTCGTCTTCCATGCTATCAGATCTGATCCGCATGCCGACGATCAGGAAGCCGCCTTAACCACCTGGCTGAAGGCCTTGGGATCCATGATAGCCATGTGGGCCAGCACCTTGCGGTCCAGTTCGATGTCGGTTTTCTTGAGGCCGCCGATCAATTTACTGTAAGACATCCCGTAGTGCCGGGCCGCGGCGTTGATTCTGACGATCCACAAGCGGCGAAAATCACGTTTGCGGGCCTTGCGATCACGATAGGCATAGGCGAGGGCCCGATCCACCGCCTCGGTGGCGGTCTTGAACAGACGATGCCGGCCGCCGACATAGCCCCTGGCCAATTTCAACACCCTGTTTCTCCGACGACGCGCTTTAAACCCGCGTTTTGCTCTGGACATTTCTTGTCTCCTTACTACTTATTTAAATCGACCCGCCGGGCGGGTCTTGTTGATCTTATCCAACCCTGACGCAAAAAAACCTTCTTGCCGGCGCCCGCATGCGATGCGTCACAAAAAGTCGAAAATGAGATGGCTAAGTGTATATATACCAATGGGGGCATAAGTTTCGTCCGAGCAGACAAGCTGCTCAACTCAGCAATACCCCCTTGCGGGGTGCAATCGTCAGATATACGGTAGCATTCTCTTGACGGTCTTAACATTGGTGGCATCGACTTCGCCGGCCAGCCGCAGACCTCGCTTCCTCTTGGTGGACTTTTTGGTCAGAATATGACTGGCAAAAGCCTTCCGGCGCATGATCTTACCGGAACCAGTAACCTTGAACCGCTTGGCGGCTCCCCTGTTTGATTTCATTTTAGGCATAACGTCACTCCCTTAAATACACGCCGGCCCGGATACGGACAAAGGCCGGCCTTCATGGATATTCTTCAAAAACTTGCGAACAGGCGCCTGGCGGGGCCCGCTATTTATTTTTCTTGGGGGCGAGGAACATCGCCATTTGGCGGCCTTCCATGGACGGTTGCTGAATCACATCGGCCACGTCATCCAGGGAATCGCCGATCTTTTTCAGGACCTCCGTCCCCAGGGTTCCGGCATAAACGATCTCGCGGCCGCGGAATCGCAAAGTCACCTTCACCTTGTTGCCCTGGTCCAGAAACTTCCGGATATTCTTCACCTTGAAATCGAGATCGTGTTTCTCGGTCTTGGGGCGTAACTTAATTTCCTTTACTTCCACTACGGATTGTTTCTTCTTGGCTTCAGCCTGCTTTTTGCTCTGCTCGTAGCGGTATTTGCCGAAATCCATAATCCGGCAGACCGGTGGCTCCGCGGTGGGTGAAACTTCGACAAGGTCGAGTCCGGAGTCCCCGGCCAAACTCATGGCTTCGCCGGTGCTTACCACCCCCGCCTGCTCTCCGTCGGCATTGATCAGCCGAACCTCCGGGCAATCGATTTCCGCATTGATCCTGGCTCGGACTTCCCTGCCTTTGTCCTGCGCTTTTCTCCTTCCTTTAATACCCCTACCTCCCAATCATGATGGCTTCGCAATAAAGTCGCCGAAGATTAATGGCGCGTACCCCGACAAACTAAGCACAACCGTTAAATCATGGCCATCCGACGGCAACTGATCACACTTAGCATATAAGACGATGACTTTTCAAGCTTTTAACGCAGGCTAAGGCCAAAGCGATCAATATGACGTCTTTTTTTCTTCGGCGGATTGCCGCTCGACCAGTTCGGCGAAATCAACAATTTTCATGGCCGGCAGATTCTCACCGTCGCGCAGTCGAATCGTCACTTCCCCCGCCGCCATTTCCTTGTCGCCGATAATCAACATATACGGAATCTTCCGGACCTGGGCTTCCCGGATCTTGTAATTGAGCTTCTCGTTGCGGACATCCTTTTCGACCCGCACCCCAAGCCGTCTCAACTCGCCATAAACCTTTTCGGTATATTCGCGCTGAGAGTCGGTTATATTCATCAGGCGGGCCTGGACCGGCGCCATCCAAACCGGGAAGGCGCCGGCGTAATGCTCGATCATCACCCCGAAAAAACGCTCAAGGGAACCCATCAGGGCTCGATGGATCATGATCGGCTGATGCTCCTTGCCGTCACTGCCGGTATAACTCAACGCAAAACGCTCAGGCAGGTTGAAGTCGACCTGGATGGTGGAACATTGCCAGGAGCGCCCCAGTTTATCCTTGATCTTGATATCAATCTTGGGTCCGTAAAAAACCCCTTCGCCGGGATCGAGTTCGTAATCGTACCCTTTCTTGTCCAGCGCCATCTTCAGGGCGGCGGTCGCGCTCTCCCAGTTCTCGTCACTGCCGACAGACTTCTCGGGCCGGGTGGAGAGATAGATGTCATAGCTGTCAAAACCAAACAACCGCAAAACCTTCATGTTAAGGTCGAGAATGTTATAGATCTCGTCTTCAAGCTGGTCGGGACGGCAGAAGATGTGGGCGTCGTCCTGGGTAAACCCCCGAACCCTCATCAGGCCGTGCAGGGCGCCGGTTTTCTCGTAACGGTAGACGGTGCCGAGCTCGCACCAGCGGATCGGAAATTCCCGATAGCTTCTCTTGCCGGTGTTGTAAATCGCGATATGAAAAGGGCAGTTCATCGGCTTGAGCTGATAACCGACCTCGTCGATCTCCATGGCGGAATACATGTTCTCGCCGTAAAAATCCAGGTGGCCGCTGGTCTTCCAGAGATCGCGCCTGGCGATATGAGGCGTATAGAGCAGTTCGTAGTCGTGCCGGTAATGTTCCGCCCACCACTGATCCTCGATGATCTTGCGCATCAGGGCGCCTTTCGGCTGCCAGAGAATCAGGCCCGGGCCCACCTCATCCTGAATGGTAAAGAGTTCGAGTTCCCGGCCGAGCTTGCGGTGATCGCGCTTTTTGGCCTCTTCGAGCTGGAAAAGGTAATTCTTGAGGTCCTTGGGGCTGGGAAAGGCGGTGCCGTATATGCGCTGAAGCATCGGCCGCTTCTCGTCGCCGCGCCAGTAAGCCCCGGCCAGTCTGGTCAGCTTGAAAACCTGCAACAAACCGCTGTGGGGGACATGCGGCCCCCGACAAAGATCGACAAAATCGCCAAGTCGATAAAGGCTGACCGTCTCGTCCTCGATCTGATCGATAAGCTCAACCTTATATTCCTGGTGCTTCTCGGCAAACAACCGCCGGGCCTCGTCTTTACCGGCGGTCTCTCGCTCAAAAGGCATGACGGAGCCGGCCAGTTGCAGCATCCTGGTCTCGATCTTTTCGAGATCGTCGGGGGTGAAGGCTTCCTCCCGGTCGAAATCGTAATAAAACCCGTCATCGGTCGAAGGACCGATGGCGACCTTGACCTCGGGTCCGAACAGATCGATAACCGCATGGGCCATGAGATGGGCGGTGCTGTGCCTGATGATGTCCAACCCTTCGGGGGAATCGGCCATAACGAAATCAACTTCGATATCCCGGTCAACCGGGGCGGAGAGATCATACAGTTTCCCGCCGGTCCGGAAAGCCACCGCCTGCTTGCGCTGTTTTTTGGAAAGCAGCTCATTCAAGGCATCGCTTAACGGGCGGCCGGCGGTAACCACCGCCTGCTTATGCCCTGTGGGCATAAGTTTCGTTTGAGCAGGCGAGCTGCTCAACTCAGCTTTACCCATTCCGGCTATCGACACCGTACAATCGGCCATCAACCAATCCACCCGCGCATAAATCCGTCTGAACAGTTAAAAAAAATAAGCACATTGGCCGGAGCCAACCTGCCTATAACATAGCCCGCCGAAAAGGGGGCGGTCAGTAAATTTCAATAGGAAAAACTGGTAGGCACGGGCGGATTCGAACCGCCGACTTCTTGCGTGTCGAGCAAGCGCTCTAACCAACTGAGCTACGCGCCTATACATATTTAAACGATATCAAAACCGGCGGGTCCGGTCAGACCTGAGAGGTCGGACCTTAAATATTAACCGGTCAAGAGGAGATCAAATAACAACAATCTCTTTCCCTGTCAAGGATAAATCACGGAAGCGCTGAAGGTTAAGCGGCCGGCTTCCGCGATTCAATAGCCCGGCTCAGGGTCAGTTCATCGGCATATTTTATATCCATCCCCATGGGAATCCCGCAGGCCAGGCGACTGACCGCAACCGGCAGTCCCTGCAGCCGGCCGGCCAGATAGGCAGCCGTCGCCTCGCCGGGCACCGTGGAACTGGTGGCGATCAGCACCTCCTCCACCCCTTGCATCCTGACCCTTTTCAACAGGGCGTCCACCCGGATCTCGGCCGGACCGACCCCGTCCATCGGGGAGAGAACCCCATGGAGAATATGATAGCGCCCCTTGAACGAGGCCACCTTCTCAATGGCCATCAGATCCGCCGGTCCCTCGACCACGCAGATCAAGGCGCCATCCCGACCCGGGTCGCCGCAAATCGCGCAGGGGTCGCTCTCGGAAAAAGCGAAACAGTTCGAACAGAGGCTGATCGTCTCGTGGAGATTGGCCAGATCGTTGGCCAGTTCGTGGGCCTCTGCCGCCGGCCGCCGCAGAATGTGCAGGGCCAGGCGGGTCGCGGTTTTCCTGCCGATCCCCGGCAGGCGGGCCAGATCGTCGATCAGCCGGGCCAGAGCCGGCGGCACAACATTCATTCAGCCCTCACTCAAAAAAGTCCGGGGATATTTAAACCGCCGGTCAGCTTGGCTATCTCGCCGCGGCTCATCTCCAGAACCTTCTTCATGGCGTCGTTCACCGCGGCCCTGATCAGATCCTGCAGCATCCGGGGATCATCCGGATTGATCACCTCCGGCTCGATCTTCAGATCGACAATCTCGTTACGACCATTGACCGTCACCGAGACCATGCCGCCGCCCACGGTCGAAGTCACCTCTCTATTGGCCAGCTCCTCCTGCACGCCGGCCATCTTTTCCTGGAATTCCCTGGCCTGCTCCATCATTTTCTGAATATCCATCATTCCTCCCTTGCCGGCCCGGCGCCGCTTTCCCTGCTGCGGGGACCGGTCCGAACATCGGCGACCTGGCCACTGAAAACCTCCGCAACCAACTGGGCCAGAGGATCCCGGCGCAGTGCCATCCTCTCTTCCTGCAAGGCAACGGTTTCATCCCCACCGTTCCCGCCTCCGCCGACCCCCCTGGCGCTTATCCTGAGTCTCAGCTCGCGCTGGAAAAAATCCTGGGCGAATTCGGTCAGAACCTTGAGGTTGTCGGCCTGCTGAAGGATGGGACAGTGGGTGCTGTCTTCATATTTCATCCGCAACTCATTGCCCTTGAGGCGGACGGAGTCGCACATTTTTACTATCTGGGCCATCCAGCCCTTGCGTTCGCCGACATAAAGCGCGAAATCGTCCCAGTCCCGGCGCACGTCCTTCGGCGGTTCCGCCGCCGGACCGGTCATAACGGCGGAATCGTCCGGCGAGACGGTATCCGCCGGATCCGGCGCTTGTCGGCTCCGAACCGTAAAGGCAGGCGGCAACTCGGAGATCCGCAGCGAATCCGCCCGGTCCGCCGCTACCGGCTCAGGATTTTTTTTTTCCGGAAGAAAACTCGCGGAAGATCGGGGAGGCGCCGGTGACTGTTCATCCCCGCCGGCAGCCGCCAGCAGCTCATCCAGCCTGGCAATCAGGGAGGCAATCGGCGCCGCCTGCCCGCTCTGCACGATCTTGGCGAAGGTCATCTCCAGAACCAAACGGGGGTACGGGGCATACTGCATCTCGGCCGCCCCTTTCAGAAGAAGATCAAAGAGCTGATAAAGGGTTTCGGCGGATTGGCGGGCCGCCAGCTCGGTCATTTCGGCAATTTCCCGGTCGGAGCCGTCGAGCAGCTCGCCCGGCGCCTTACTGACCCGGCAAATAATCAGGCCCCGGACAAAATGGAGCAGATCGGCGGTAAACCTTTTCAGATCGGCCCCGGCCGTACAGACCTGGTCGAGAATCTTCAGGGCCGCGCCGAGATCCTCGGTCAGGAGGGCCGCCGTCAGCCGGCCAAGGACCTGACTGCCGACCAGACCCAGAACCTCGCTGACATCGACATCGGTCATCTTTTCGCCGCCGAAGGAGAAAACCTGGTCCAGCAGACTCAGCCCGTCGCGAATGCTGCCGGCCGCCTCCCTGGCGATCATCTCCAGGGCGCCATCGGAAATCGTCACCTTTTCCGCTTCGGCAATCTTCCTGAACAATTGGAAAAGTTCGGCAAAGGGAACTTTTTTCAGTTCATAACGTTGACAGCGGGAGAGGATGGTGACGGGGATCTTGTGAATTTCGGTGGTGGCGAACATGAAAATCACATGATCGGGCGGCTCCTCAAGGGTCTTCAACAGGGCATTGAAGGCCTCATTGGTGAGCATGTGGACCTCGTCGATGATCATGATCTTGTAACGGTTCCGGCTGGGCAGAAAACGGATGTTTTCCTTCAGGTCGCGAATCTCCTGGATACCGCGGTTCGAGGCGCCGTCGATCTCGTGCAGATCGACGGCGGTACCGGCAGTGATCTCACGACAGGACCCGCACTCGTTGCAGGGAAGCTCGCCCGCCTCGCTTTCGCAGTTAAGGGCCTTGGCCATGATCCGGGCCAGAGTGGTCTTGCCCACACCGCGCACTCCGCTGAACAACATGGCGTGCGGCACCCGCTTGCGGCTGATGACATTGCGCAGAATCCTGACGACCGGACCTTGCCCGACAACCTGATCGAAATTAAGGGGGCGCCATTTTCTGGCCAGAACGAGATATGACATAGTGGAAATAATTATAAACGAAATTAACCGGAGAGGCACTGCCTAAAAACATTGGCATGCGAACAGGCCGATAACCCAGCAGATGCGGCGCCCTAAACCAACCCTTAATCTTTCGCGGAGCGCCGGAGATGCAAGGCATCGGCCTGCGAGCTATACATCGGTATGCGAACAGGTCGATAACGCAGCAGATTCGGCGCCCTAAACCAGACCCGTAAGCGTTCGCAGAGCGCCGGAGATGCAAGGCATCGGCCTGCGAGCTATACATCGGTATGCGAACAG
>JARGFN010000041.1:0-4459 GCA_029210665.1 Desulfobulbales bacterium | reverse complement strand
GTCGATAACGCAGCAGATGCGGCGCTCTGCGAACGCTTACAAAAAAATGGCAGCCGGGCGGCCTACAACACACAAAGAAAAATCGCTACCGTTGCTTCCTTCCGGACCTGGCGGGGTTCGCGAGCCTTTGTTGCGCAGGACCCGACTGCCAAACTCAATCAGTCCGCAACCGGCTCTTCACCGGGCTGTGGACCTAAAAAAATGGCGGAGAAGGTGGGATTCGAACCCACGGTACGTTGCCGCACACACGCGTTCCAGGCGTGCACCTTAAGCCACTCGGTCACCTCTCCGTTTACTCAATCTCAAATTGAAGAGAGCTAATATAGCGGTTTTTGCGGAAAATGGTAGGAAAAATTACCAAGAACGCAAACCTTGGCCGAATCAGCTGGCCGAAAGGCTAACCGGGATCATTGCCGCCGTTATTTTTCCGGCGCTTCTCCCGGAAAAAGTCCCGCAGGAGGGCCGTCGCTTCCGCGGCCAGCACCCCGCCCTCGACCAGCAGGTTATGATTAAGGAGACCGTCAGCGCCGATCCGGTAACGGCTGACCAGCCCGCCGCCCTTGGGGTCATCGGCTCCGTAGACCACCCGTCTCAGCCGGGCATGAACCATGGCGCCGGCACACATCGGGCAGGGTTCCAGAGTTACGTAGAGGGTGCAGCCGGTCAGCCGGTAATTGCCGAGGACGGCGGCGGCCTGCCGCATGGCCAGCATCTCGGCATGGCCGGAAGGATCGTGCAATTCGATGGGCCGGTTGCCGCTGCCGCCCAGTACCCGCCCGATCGGATCGACAACCACGGCCCCGACCGGCACTTCGCCCCGGGCCGCCACCTGGAGAGCCTCGGCCAGAGCCATCCGCATATAGGTCTCGTCTGTTTCCATCCCCAAGCCGCGAGCTCAGGCCTTTCCGCCGCTTTTCCGCTTCCGGGCGTAGTTGGCCGCTTCCCAGCCGGCGACACAGCCCTCGCCGACCGCCTTGGCCATCTGGTAGGGTTGGCCGGCAATATCACCGGCCGCGTAGATCCCGGCGATATTGGTCGCCTGTTTCTTGTCGGTCTCGATATGGGTGAAGGATTCGGAGTCCAGCATTACGCCCAGATTGACCGCCAGCTCCATGGCCCCCTTGGCGCCCAGTTCGACAAAAACCCCCTCGACCTCCAGGGAGGTATCGTCCTCAAGGATGAGGCTGCTGACCGCGTTATCGCCGCTGATCTCCTTGACCCAGGTATTCTCCATCACCTTGACCGTACTGGCGGAAAGTTTTGCAGCCAGCTCCCCGGAAACGTCGACCTTCCGGCTGACCAGATAGACCTCCGAGGCATACCCGGTCAGGGTCAAGGCGCCGTCCGTCGCGGCGCTGCCGTCGCCGACCACGGCCACCTTGGCGTTTCTGAAGAAATTGGCGTCGCAGTCGACACAATAACTTACCCCACGGCCGACCAGCTCCTTCTCCCCCTTGACCTTGAGCTTTTTGCGGGCGGTGCCGGTGGCGATTATAACCGTCCGGGCCACGATCCCGCGCCCCTCGGTCTTAACCCTGAACAGATCTCCCTGCGCCTCGATATGCAAAACGTCCTCGGCCACGATCTCGGCGCCGAACTTCCTGGCCTGCTCGAGCCCGACCCGCAACAACTCGCCGCCGTCGACCACACCCGCCACACCCAGGTAATTTTCGACATGGGCCGCATGGATGCTGCTCATTTCCGGACGGCCCAGAACGAGGACCGAAGCCTTTTTGCGAACCGCATGAACCGCCGCCTGCAACCCGGCCGGACCGGCGCCGATGATCAACACATCGATTATCTCTTCGGACATCTTATGTCTCCTCAAATATCTGGGGTGCCAAAACCTTTGATGGCGTAGCAAAAAGTCAAGATCACCCCAATGTCATGTCGCCCAACAGGAGAAATCTTAATTGTATCAATGACAATTTTTCACTGCAAGGGCGGATTAAAGTACCCGAAACGGAGATGCGGAAACCTGTCCCGCAATTCTCCGAGCCAGGCGCTAATGCCAAGCGGTGCACCGGAAGGGGCGAAATCGATCTCGTCCAGATACCAGTCGGGATCCATATTGAGATTCCTCAGCTGGATAAAGTCCGGACGGCAATCTTCGATCAAATCGTCCAGGGCGGCGGCTTCGGCCGGATCATCGGTAAAGCCGGGCAGGATGAAATAGTTCAGGGAGACGAATTTTCCCGCCCTTTTCATAATCCGGATCGATTCCCTGACATCATCCAGATCGAACCCCTTGGGCCGGTAATAACGGCGGTGATAATCGAGCCGGGCGCTGTTCAGGCTGACCCGCAGGGAATCGAGACCGACCCCGGCCAGCCGGGCGACGGCGGCGGGCATCCCGGCATTACTGTTCAGGTTGATGGTGCCGCGCCCGGTTCTTGCCCTGATCATGGCGATGCCCTTCTCGATGGTGTCGGCCTGCATCAAGGGCTCGCCCTCGCAGCCCTGGCCGAAACTGACCACGCCCCTCTCCACCCTTTCCAGATGAGGCGCCGCCACTTCGGCGATCTCTTCCGGGGTGGGGATGAACCTGATCCGGTCCTGGGTGGCCGGACAGCATCCGGACGGCTGCAGGGAAATGCAGCCGAGGCAGCTGGCGTTGCAGACCGGCGAAGTGGGCAAGGGCGCCTCCCAGCTGTCCATGAAATAGTTGACCGCCGCCGGGCAGCCGTAGGTAAGGCTGCATTTGCCGAGATGCTGGACCAAACGGTTGGCGGGTTTTTCCCTGAGCCGGTTATTAGTGGCCCTGGAAATCCGGGCCGGGGAAAAGCGGCCCGGCTCCTGACGGGGATCGGGGTCGCTACGGAAAGCGCTGACCCAGAAACGGTCATCATACCAACCGACCGCCGTGTAAGCGAAGAGGGGCAGAGGGGTGATCTTGCCGGATTTCTTTTCAAAGGAGGCGGAGAGAATCGCGGTATGGGCCGGGGCCATGAATGCGGCCACCGCCCGCACCGGTTTGCCGGGCCGGGCCGGATCATCTTCAAGCTTGAAAAATTCGCCGGTAGCCGGGTCGGCGCCGACCGGCAGCCGGTCGTCCAGGACAAACAACTCGCTGCCCTCGGGCAGGGCAATCAGCTCGCTAAGTCGCGGGACGACAAAGTCCCGACCGCTGCGGCCGGTCATGCCAAGTTCGGGCAGATCGCAGATCTCGCCCTTGTCGTTGGCGTATAGAAGAGCGGGCTGTTCGGCGGGATGAAGGTCTTTGGTCATAAAGCAGCAAACCGAGGCCGGTCAGGAATGACGGCGTCACGAAAAATCCGGGGACACCCTTTGGCCGTCATTCCCCGAACCGGCGGAAATCCAGTGCGCGGAATACAAGGCGGGGGTGCTAGAGCCGTGGTTGCCATGATGTCATTTCGACCAACGGGAGAAATCTTAATAGTATCAAGGGGTAAAGAACCAGATTTCTCACATTCGTTCGCAATGACGGCTTTTGGGGGCTTGTTACAAATCCATCAGCTTTAGGGACGGAGAGAACCGAGCACCGAATCAACGGCCAGATAGATATCGTTCTCATCGCCGAATATGTCTTCGATATCGCGATGCTCGATCAGATCCTCAATGATGTACTGGGTCATATACAGGCTCAGGATATTGGCATTGGGAACCAGCTGTCTGATCGGGGCGATCTTGAAATTGAATTCGTGCTCTTCCAGTTCCGAGATATGTTTCAATTGGCCGCTCAGGGCCTCGCGGATCGCATCGAACGAGGTGGTCTCGATAATATGCTTATCCAGCAACCGCTGAACAAGCTTGGCGGCCAACTCCTCACTGTTTTTGAAGGCGGCGGATAGCATGAAGCGCCTTTCCTGTTCTCGTTTGCGATCGATGGAATTACTGGCCGCGGCGTCGGCCCGGTACGGATTATGGCTGTGGCTCCCCATGGTTGCCCTCCAATGTTTTTAGCAAAAGTTATTCTAAGAATAAGTATAAAGCTGAGTTGAGCAGCTCGTCTGCTTTTATGCCCTTTAGGGTGCAAACGAAACTTATGCCCTGTGGGTATAATCGTACAGCTCCCGACGCATGATGCAAGGAATTACGTAATAAAATCGTAACCATTCACCGGGGCGGTTCGCCAAAGAACCAAAACCGCCTGACCGTAACCGTTCAGCAGTGCCGCATATTTGGACAAGCAAACCGGCGCAGCGTACTGAGTCGTACCTAAGCCGGGCCGATCGTCCGAAGATGTGGTGCTGCCGAACGGTTACATAAAATCAAAACACCTTAATAAACGGAGTTGCGCGATTCCTCCACACTTTTTTTAAAAATAGATTATAATAATTTTTTTTTTGAGGCGGGAACCGCCATTATTATCACCTGAATCCGTGACGGCTTCGTGGGGAATTTCACTTATCAGTTTGTAATTACATTAGATAATCGTTTTTTCCTGGATTGCCAGGGTTCACCCCGCCGCCCTGCGGGGCGCCCGATAACGGCGCAT
>JARGFN010000040.1 GCA_029210665.1 Desulfobulbales bacterium | reverse complement strand
GCAGGATGATCCGCTTTTTGCCCCACACCCGTTCAATCTGCCGGGCGTTTAACAGCATGGTGCGCCGACCGATGGTGGCAAAATCGTGTTCCACCTCATAATTGTCGAAGGAGGTCTTCTGGGGCAGGATGGTTTCCAGCAGTTCCCGCAGTTTGGGGATATCCCACTGCTTATTGCCCAGGTCATAGATCAGCTGCCCCACGGTATCTTCCGGTTTTACCTTGAAAAAATCGTAGAAGGAACGGCTGACGGTGACCACCCTGAGGTCCTGATCCAGGGAAATCAAGGGTTCACGCACGGTGTTGATGAGGTTCTCGGCGTATTCGTGGGCATCATCCGCCGCTTTTTTTATGACCGCCAGTTCTTTTCGGGTCGTTTCAAGGCCGGTTTCAATTACCTTGCGCTTTGTAATGTCCTCAATGGCCAGCAGGATGATCCGCTTCTTGCCCCACGCCCGTTCGATCTGCCGGGCATTCAGCAGCATGAACCGCCGGCCGATGGTGGCAAAATCGTGTTCAACCTCATAGTTGTCAAAGGTGGTTTTTTCGGGCAGGATGGTTTCCAGCAGTTCCCGCAGTTTGGGGATATCCCACTGCTTATTGCCCAGGTCATAGATCAGCTGCCCCACGGTATCTTCCGGTTTTACCTTGAAAAAATCGTAGAAGGAACGGCTGACGGTGACCACCCTGAGGTCCTGATCCAGCGCGATCAGAGGTTCACGCACGGTATTGATGATGCTCTCGGCGAATTCCCGGGAACTGCTGTCGATTTTTTTCTCGTTCATTTTTTGGCCTTTTCCTGGATCATCAAGTAAGCGCTGTTGGAGGATGCGAACGTTTTCATCTGGCCCGGATGTAGCCAAAACCCGGCAAGGGCCAATTCGTCTGCCGAATCCGGCGCCAATCGACTATTTGCCTGGCCACCGAGTCTTGTTCGGCAACCCGTTTAAGATCGGTGTCATGACTCCACAACGACCGGATATCGAGAGCCAATCCGGCCAAGGCATCGCACCCCCTGATCCCGATCTGATTTTACGAAGATGCCGGGCAACTCGACGGAGACAATTGAACTATTCCCTACAGGGTTATCAGCAAAAGGCATGCCGGGCCATGATCAAAGGCGGTAATCTTGGCCCGGCCAGTGTTCATGCGGGTCGGGATGGCAGTCGAGAGCAGAAGGGAATCCGGAATCACCCTTCCGGCCTCAATATATGGTGACCCACCACAATGTTGAGGTTTGTGCCGGGGCTGGGGGGGCCGAATCTTTAAGAACTCGCCATATCGGGTGGCGGTCGGTCTTCCATTGTTGATTGAAGTTTTTGGGAAGCCTGACTTCTTCATGACCACCAAATCATTGTCTCATTCGCCAGTAAATATTGGACTTCCCCGGTCCTTTTCGGTAGATTCTTTAATGTGGTTATTCCACAAATTTTCCAACAATCCATAACCTTATCCGGTGTAACTTTGACTGAATCGATTCATAAGACCATCTACCTGGCCGATTACCGGCCGCCCGCGTATAAAATCGAGCAGACCGAACTGACCCTGGAGCTGGATGACAGCGTTACCCTGATCAAATCCCGGCTGACGATTCGGGCCGATTACGACCGGAGCGAGGGTGTGCTCCCCCTGGTCCTGGACGGGCGCGATCTGGAGTTGCGAGCGATCCGGATTAACGGCGAGCCGCTTGCCGCCGAACATTACCGGCTCGGCCCCGAACAGCTGACCATCCCGGCACCGCCCGGTGAGTTGATCCTCGAAATCGACAACCTGATCCATCCCGATCAAAACACGGTACTGGAAGGACTCTACAAGTCGGGCGACAAGCTCACTACCCAGTGCGAGGCCCAGGGCTTCCGGCGGATCACCTGGTTTCTCGACCGGCCCGATGTGCTGAGCCGCTTCGAGGTGACCATTGTCGGCGATCCGGAGAGGTATCCGGTCATGCTGGCCAACGGCAACATGATCGACAGCGGCAGCCTCGCCGACGGCCGCAATTGGGTGAAGTGGCGGGATCCTTTTCCGAAGCCCTCCTACCTCTTTGCCCTGGTGGCGGGCAGACTCTCCAAGGTCGAGGATTTTTATACCACCGCTGGCGGCCGCCGAATCGCCCTGCAGTTTTTCGTCGAGGAGCATAATCTCGGCCGCTGCGGCCACGCCCTGGAATCGTTGAAAAAGGCGATGGCCTGGGACGAGGAGAGCTACGGCCTCGAATACGATCTCGACCAGTACATGGTGGTGGCGGTCGACGATTTCAATATGGGGGCCATGGAGAACAAGGGGCTGAACGTCTTCAACTCCAAGTATGTCCTGGCCTCGCCGGCCACCGCCACCGATACCGATTACGAGAATATCGAGGCGGTGATCGGCCACGAGTATTTCCATAACTGGACCGGCAACCGGGTCACCTGCCGGGACTGGTTCCAGTTGAGCCTGAAAGAGGGGCTGACCGTCTTCCGGGACCAGGAATTCTCGGCCGACATGACCTCGCGGCCGGTGAAAAGGATCGGCGACGTGGCGATGTTGCGCGGTCACCAGTTTCCCGAGGACGGCGGCCCCATGGCCCATCCGGTCCGGACCGATTCCTATATCGAGATCAATAATTTCTACACGATCACCGTCTACGAAAAGGGCGCGGAACTGGTGCGGATGGTCCATACCCTTTTGGGGCAGGAAGCTTTCCGCCGGGGGCTGCGGCTTTATCTGGAGCGGCACGACGGCGAGGCCGCTACGGTCGAGGATTTTATCAATGCCATGGCCGAGGCGGGTGGCCGGGATCTGCATCAATTCATGCGCTGGTACGGCCAGGCCGGCACCCCGGTGGTCAGGGTCGAGGCCAGGCACGATCCGGCCGCGAAAACCCTGACCATGACCTTCCGGCAGAGCTGCCCGCCGACCCCCGGCCAGCCGGAGAAAAAACCGTATCATATCCCGGTGGCCCTGGGGCTTCTGGCCCCGGACGGCCGGGAGCTGCCTCTGCTTATCGAGGGGGAGGGGAGAGCGGGGGAGGCTTCCCGGCTGCTCGAACTGCGGGAAGAGGAGGAGAGCTTTATCTTTACCGATATCGGTGAAGCGCCGGTGCCCTCGTTATTGCGCGGCTTTTCGGCTCCGGTCAAACTTGAATACGACTACAGCGATGGAGACCTGGGCCTTCTGGTCGGTCATGATTCCGATCCCTTCTGCCGCTGGGAGGCGGCCCAGAACCTGGCGGTCCGCAAGATCAAGAAATTAGTGGGAGATCATTTGCAGGGTAGGGTTATGGCAGTCGATCCCCGGTTTTTCGAGGTTTACCGAGAGGTGATGGCGGCTCGGAAAACTCTCGACCCGCCCTTTCTGGCCCAGTTGCTGACCCTGCCCTCGGAGGGCTACCTGGCTGAGTTCTTTGCGGTGATCGAATCCGAGGCCATCCACCGGGCCCGGGAATTTTTGCGCCGGGAACTGGCCGCGGCCCTGCATGGCGATTTCAAAGCCTGTTTTGCCGAAAACCGCAACGACCGCCCCTACCGTTACGATCCGGTTCTGGCCGGTCATCGGACCTTGAGAAACACCTGTCTTGCCTATCTGGTCCTGAGCGGCGGCGACGATTTCGAAGAGAGCTGTTTTACCCAGTTCCACCAGGCCGATAATATGTCCGACGAGCTCGCCGCCCTGCGGATTCTGGTCCATTCCGGTTCGGCAAAAGCTGAAGAGGCCCTGGCCGCATTCGAGGAAAAATGGCATGACGATCCCCTGGTCATGGACAAATGGCTCACGGTCCAGGCCACCGTTCCCGAACCGGAAACCCTGGATCGGGTCAGGGAACTGATGGACCATCCCGCCTTTGTCTTCAAAAATCCCAACCGGGTCCGGGCCCTGCTCGGCTCATATGCCAGGGGCAATCCGGTATCCTTTAACCGGGTCGACGGGGCGGGCTATCGGTTCATGGCCGAAAAGATCGTTGAACTCGACCGGATGAATCCCCAGACCGCCGCCCGCCTGGCCGGCTGCTTCGGGCAGTGGCGCCGCTTCAATGAAGCGCGGCAGGCGCTGGTCCAGAAAGAGCTGGAGAAGATTGTTCGGAGTGATAAAATATCCAAGGACCTCTATGAAGTGGTGAGCAAGACCCTGGGCAACGGCAAGAGCGGCGCCGCCGGCTAGCCGCTGTCCTTGGGCGGGGCCCTGGAAACGGCAGGGGCGGGAACATATTCGCTCCGCCGCCGGGCGGATGACAGCCGATCACGGGATAAGCCACCAAGGATTGGCCAATCTCCCATCCGGTAAGCGATTACAGGGTGGTGGAGATGTAAGGCATCACCCTGCGATGTATACTGCTGTATATGAGCAGGCCGATAACGCAGGAGATTCGGCGGATCGGTGATCGCTTATGGCGGCTGATGAAACGGAGAGACGCAAGAATGCAACCCAAAGAGCTGTCCATTGTCTGTCCCCTCTATAACGAGCAGGCCAATATCGCCCGGTTTCTGGCGCGGATCGAGGCGGTCATGGCCGGTCTCGATATGACCTACGAAATTATCTGCGTTAACGACGGCAGCACCGACCATACCCTGGCGCGGCTGCTCGATGCCAAGGGCGACTATCCCCGCTTGCGGATTATCAACCTCTCCAGGAATTTCGGCAAGGAGGCGGCCCTGACCGCGGGGCTCGATTACTCGACCGGGGGAATCATCATTCCCATCGACGCCGACCTGCAGGACCCGCCCGAGCTGATCCCCGAGCTGATCGCCGAGTGGAAAAAGGGCTTCGACGTGGTCCTGGCCAAGCGGGTCGACCGTAATGCCGACAGTTTTTTGAAAAAAACCACCGCCAACCTTTTTTACAGGTTCCACAACAGGATCTCCGCCACCAGGATCCCGGATAACTGCGGAGATTTCCGCCTGATTACCCGGCAGGTGGCCGAAGCCGTCCGGCAACTTCCCGAAAATCAGCGGTTCATGAAGGGGGTCTTCGCCTGGGTCGGCTTCAGGATTTCCGCGGTGGAGTACAGCCGGGAATCCCGGGCGGCGGGTTATAGCAAGTTCGGCTTCTGGAAACTGTGGAATTTCGCCCTGGACGGCATTACCAGTTTCAGCACCGCCCCCCTGAGGATCTGGTTATATATCGGCTTTATAGTCGCGGCCCTGTCTTTTTCCTACGGCGGCTTTATTGTCGTCAGAACCCTGGTCTACGGGGTCGACGTGCCCGGTTATGCCTCGCTGTTGACCTCGATCCTTTTTCTGGGCGGGGTCCAGTTGATCAGTATCGGAGTGCTGGGGGAATATCTGGGCCGGGTCTATATGGAGGTGAAGGGGCGGCCGAGTTACATCGTCGACCGTGAACTCTGATGGCATGGCGTCGCAAAAATCGCCAGCTCCCGCGTTGCTGCAAATTATCTCGTTATTACAGCGTACCGGAGTACGCTTCATTCCTCGAAATTCGCGCGCCTTGGAGCTGACGATTTTTGCTTAGCCATGGTTCGGTGATTCCTAGAGGGTTCATCTGCTTTGATGATTTCACAAAAATCGCCAGCTCCCGCGTTGCTGCAAATGATCGTTTACTGTTCCGCCAGGGCCTTTTCCATCTCTTTCAGGCGCTGGTCGCCAAGGTCCCTGGTCAGTCGGGCCTTGTCGATCGGGGTTTTGATCTTTTTGACCATGGCATCGGCATTCCTGGTGTTAATCTCGTCGATCTTGCTGGCGGCCTTCTCGGTAATACTCTCTTCATCACTGGAGCAGCCCGTGAGCATGAAGGCCGCGAAGAGGAGCATCAGGATGGCAGCGGTTGATTTGTTCATAATGTTTCTCCATGTATGATGGTTATTTTCAGGGCCGCTTTTCGATCGGCGGCTGGTTCTTCCAGCGTTTGTGCATCCAGACCCACTGTTCGGGGTAGCGGCGGATCATCGCCTCGTAGGCATCGGAAATCTTCCGGGTGTTGGCGGTAATGTCGTTTTTTTCGTCGTCGGTCTTGACCAGCGCAAGGGGCGGTTGGCACTCTATGCCGTAGGTAAGATCGTTCTTCAGGTACATGAAGATCGGGATAATCGGCACCTCCAGGCGCCGGGCCAGGACCGCCGGGCCGTAAGGGGTGTGGGCCGGTTTGCCGAAGAAGTCGACGAACACCCCCTGGGACTTGGTGTCCTGGTCGATCAGCATGCCCACTATTCCGCCTTTCTTGATGGTTCTGATTATCTCCCTGGTTCCCCTGCCCCTGGCGATATTGGAGTAGCCGGCGCTGTTCCGGGTCTCGACCAGGATCTTGTCCAGGCGGGGATCGAACAGGCCGGTGGCGACCCCCCGCATCGGGTAGCCGTTCTGGGCCAGCCAGGCCCCCAGCAATTCCCAGTTGCCGAAATGACAGGTCACCATAATCAGGCCCCGGCCGGTCTTCATGGCCCGGTCGAGGTGTTCGATGCCCCGGACGGTGGTCACCAGTTTATTGATGTCGTTGCGGATCAGGTTCGGCATCCGCAGGACGTCGCCGGCGGCGGTGGCGAAATGGATAAAGACCGCCCTGGCAAGGGCCTTGATCTCCCCGGCGCTCATCTCGTTCCCGTAAACCTGGGCAAGATGGGTGATCGCCCTTTGCCGGGGGGCGCGGGCGGCCAGGAAGGTAAGGCGGCCCATCAGCCGCATAAAGGCCAGGGCCGGGCGGCGCGGAGTGAGGCGCAATGTTTTGATGAACAGCAGCACCAGGAGATAAAAAAAATCGTCCCGTAATTTTTTATGCAGGGGTCTCTTATTCATAAGCAGATAGTATTTGGCCTTTTATCTCGGGCGAATATGGACTAAAATCGCAGGTCGCTCGAAGTAATAGATGTAGAAGTAATAGATGTAAAGGATGTTTTTTCAGGAATAAGACTATAGCCGATTTGCGCGATTATTAAAAAAAGTTTACGGCGGTGCGGCCTTTTGCTAAGTATCTCAACTTTCTGACTTGTCTTATGGTATTGGTTTGCTGTCATAAAATGATTTAGGGTCATAGCGGCATTCCATGATGAGAAGCCAGAAGACAGGAGCCAGAAGCCGGAATGACTGATTTTAAAGCTTTTCTCTTGGATTATGACTCCTGACTCCTGACTCCTGGCTTCTCGTGGAACACAGGCATGAAAAATCGCCAAAACTCCTTTATTATCGGGAGATTAACCAAACACAGAAAGTTGAGTAAATATTTTCGCCTCTTTTTAAGATCGACTGTTCCCCTTGCTTGTTTCTGGCCATAAATGAGGATTTTTGTCCGAGAACGAGAAGCAAGGATGTCGGAAAAGCGCAGCGTACTCGGGTACGTGAGCACTTTCCGACTCTGTGGCGACGAAGTTATCGTGCAAAAAGACCATTTATGGACAGACACTAGCTCGGCAAAGGTAAACTGCAATGACTGGCCGCTCCCGTTATGACTATATTGATCAAGACCTGCCCGGCGGGGAAATCCTGGCCATTCTCGGCGAACTGCCGAAAAGGTGGGGCCGGATGGACCGGATCAGCCGGTTGGCCGTGGTCGAGGCAGGGAGGGTCCTGCTGGTCGCCGGGCTGCGGGGCGGGGAGAGCCCGGAGGTTGCCCGCTGTAAAAAGGGCGGGCTGATCGGCCTTACTCGCCGGGGCTCCCTGGCCACCGATCTTGTCTATGCCGCGACCCTTAAAGAGGGGGTGGAGATGGCAAGTCCCACCCTTTTCAGTTATACTCTGGCCAATATCGCCCTGGCCGAGGCGGCGGGCCATTACGGCCTGACCGGGCCGGTCTATGCGGTTTTTGCCGAAGAGCCCGGCGCCGGCGGCGAGGATGAAGCGAGGCGTTGGCTCGATCATGACCCAAGTCTTGATTTCATGGTCGCCGGCGAGTTGGATGTCTATCCCGTTTCCCCGGAGGATCAGGGGGCGGCTAACGAGGTTGTTTCCGTTAATTTTAAAATAGTGAGCTGAGCAAAATGTCCCACATTACTATTGTTTACCCCCGCTGGCCCAAGATTCCCGAGCAGACTGAATTCCATCTCCCGCCCCACGGTCCGGTCTGTCTGGCCGCAGAGATTCCGCCCGACTACGAGGTCCGCTTTATCGACGAAAATGTCGATCGGCTCGATCTCGACCACGAGACCGATGTGGTCCTCCTCTCGATGATGCTCTCCTGCCAGGTCCCCCGCGGCCTGGAAATTGCCGCCGCGTACCGGCACAAGGGCATCAAGGTGATCGCCGGCGGGATCAGCACCATGCTGCATTCCGAGGAGGTGGCGGCAGGGGTGGACTCCATCTTCCGGGGCGAGGTCGAGGACGGCCGGCTGGCCGCGGTCCTGAACGACTGGCGGAGCGGCGCCCTGCAAGCGAAGTACGATTATTTCCACGATTTCCCGCCGATCGAATCGGTCGGCCCGGCCCGGCGCGATATCCTCAACCGGGAACGCTACGTCTACCGGGGGGTGCCGATGGTCGATCTGGTCCATGCCTCCCGGGGCTGCCGCTTCAACTGTTTCCCCTGCGCGACCGGCTATCTCGGCGGTCGCCAGTTCCGGCCCCGGCCGATTCAACAGGTGGTCGACGAGATCGCCGCCATCGACAACAATCGCCTCTTCCTGGTCGATAACTCCCTGGCCCAGGATCGGGACTGGGTTATGGAGCTTTTCCGGGCCCTGAAGCCGCTCAAGAAGAAATGGGTCTGCCATCCGATTTTAGACGATGAAGAGGTGATCGCCGCGGCGGCGGAGGCGGGCTGCTGGTACGTCTACCAGGCGGTGTTCGACACCTCCGACGTAATCCGCAACCGGGTCAAGCGCTTGAAGGACCACGGCATCGGGGTCGAGGCGGCGGTGCTGCTCGGGCCGGACAACCAGGATGTCGATTATATCAAGAAGCTGGTCGATTTCCTTCTGGAGATCGATATGGACATGGCCGAGTTTTCGATCCTCACCCCTTTCCCGCACACCCCGGTGACCGATCAGTTCGAAAAGGCGGGCCGGATTCTTCACAGGGACTGGAGCCGCTACACCACCGCCGAGGTGGTTTTCCAGCCGAAACACATGACCCCCGACGAGTTGCAGGAGATGTACCATTACGCCTGGGATAATTTCTACAAGGATGTCTCCCAGTCCCAGCGGATGGGGCGGCTTTTCCAGAAGGTGGTCAGGCGCGAGATGGAAGACGGCACCTATAAATCGCCGCCGCGCCTCACCGCCACCCGCAGGGCCTGGGAGCTCGATAAAGGAGCGGCCTGATGGGGTTGGACTGCCTGCTGGTTTCCACCAATCGGGTGGTGACCCCTTTTCCGGTCTATCCCCTCGGGGTTGCCCATCTGATGGGGGCCCTGGAGGAAACCGGCCACCGAACCCTCCATTACGATCTCCTGGCCCGGGGTGGACTCGACGGCCTGGCCGGGATTCTTGAAGAGCGGGATTTCGGTCTGATCGGCCTGTCGATCCGCAATCTCGATACCGTCGACAGCACCGCCCCGGACACCTTTATGGAAGGGGTGATCGAGACGGTCGCTTTCATCCGCCGCTACAGCAAAGCGGTGCTGGTTCTGGGCGGCCCGGCTTTTTCGATCATGCCGGAAACCATCCTTGAACTCCTGCGGGGTGATTACGGCATTGTCGGCGAGGGCGAAGAGATGCTGCCGTGGCTGGCCGGGGAACTTGCCACCGGCAGGCGCCCCGCCGAAAAAATTCTCCGTTCAAAACCCGGCGGGGCGAGGTGGCGCAAGGTGGTCTACGACCAGACCATCGCCGACCATTATCTGGCCTGGGGCGGGATGCTCAATGTCCAGACCAAGCGCGGCTGCCCGTACCGGTGCAGCTACTGCTCCTATCCGGTTCTCGAAGGCAGAACCTACCGCTGCCGGGAGCCGGAGGAGGTGGCCGCCGAGGTGATCCGGGTCGGGAGCGAATACGGCGCCAAATGCATCTTCTTCACCGATTCGGTCTTTAATGACGCCAAGGGCCATTACCTTGAGGTGGCCGAGGCCCTGATCCGGGCCGGCAACAAGACCCCCTGGTGCGGCTACTTCCGGCCCCAGAATCTTACCGCCGAGGGATTGGCGCTGCTGAAAAGGTCCGGCCTGAGCGCCATGGAACTGGGTACCGATGCCGCCTCCGACACCACCCTGGCCGGGCTGCGCAAGGATTTCACCTTTGACGAGGTGCTCCGGGTTAATAAACTGGCGGTCGAGCAGGAGATCCCCTGCGCCCACTTCGTCATCTTCGGCGGTCCTGACGAGACCGCCCAAACGGTGGCCGAGGGGCTGGCCAATATCGAAAAACTGCATAATTCGGTGGTCTTCGCCTTTACCGGGATCAGGGTTCTGCCGGGGACCGCCATGCATCAGCGCGCCATCGATGACGGGGTGCTGGCCGTCGAGCAGCCCCTTCTGGAGCCGTTCTTCTATTTTTCTCCCCATCTGAAGGAAGAAGAGCTGGATCGGACGATCAAGGCGGCCTGGCGGGGCCGGTTCGACCGGATCTACCCTTCCTCGGAGTTGCAGGAGAGGGTGACCCGGCTGCACAGCAAGGGGCATGTCGGGCCGATGTGGGACATGCTGGTCAGAAAGCGGCGCTAGTCATGACCCTTGACGATTCGAAAATATTGCTGGTGATCCCCCTGTTCAATCATGGGAACACCGTAAGGGCGGTGGCCGCAAAGGCGCTGGGCGCGGGCTGGCCGGTGCTGGTCGTCGATGACGGCAGCACCGACGGCGGCGGCGCGCAACTTGACGGTCTGGACTGCCGGGTGATCCGCTTCGACCGCAATCGGGGCAAGGGGGCGGCTATTCTGGCCGGGGCGGAGTTCGCCGCCGGCCGGGGGTATGAGGCGATAATCACGGTCGATGCCGACGGGCAGCTCGATCCGGCCGAGGCCGGGAAACTGGCCGAGGCCGCCGCCGAAGAGTGGCCCTCCCTGGTGGTCGGGGCCCGGCGGATGGACCGGGACAACGCCCCCGGTTCAAGCCTGTTCGGGCGGGCTTTTTCCAATTTCTGGATCCGGCTCGAATGCGGCCGGGAGCTGCCCGATACCCAGAGCGGTTTCCGGCTTTATCCGGTCAGGGAGCTTCTTGCCCTTAAGACCGGCTGCCTCCGCTATGATTTCGAGGTGGAAAGTCTGACCCGGGCCGCCTGGGCCGGGCTGCCGATCCAGTCCGTGCCGGTCTCGGTCCACTATCCGCCCGCCGCCGAACACCAGTCCCATTTCCACCGGTTTAAAGACAATTTCCGCCTGACCTGCCTCCATACCCGTCTGGTCACCAGGGCCTTGATCCCGTGGCCCCACAAGCGTTTAATCTCGCAAACCCCGCAAAAAATTAAAGAAGTGCGGCGGGAAAGGCTGTCGCTTCTCCATCCGGTCCGTTTCATGAAAAGATTGTGCCGGGAACACAGCTCGGCCCTGCAGCTGGCCTCTGCCGCCTGGATGGGCGTCTTCCTGGGGGCGCTGCCCCTTATTGCCACCCATACGGTGGCGATCATCTATGTCTCCCATCGCCTCCATCTCAATAAACTCACGGCGATAACCGCCAGCCAGGTCTGCATGCCGCCCCTGGTACCGGTTCTCTGTATCGAGATCGGCTATTTCATGCGGCACGGCACCCTGCTTCTCGATCTCAACTGGGAGACCATGGTCGTCCAGATTCATTACCGGCTCTGGGAATGGCTGCTCGGCTCGCTGTTGGTCGGCCCGCTTCTGGGTCTGCTGGTCGGCGGGGTGCTGTATTTCGCCATCAGAAATCTGCGGCGCGGCCGTTTCGGTACCTGCGAATCTCCGGAGAAAGGGTGAGGTGGGCAAGGTCAAGCGTACCCCGCTGTATCTTTTGGAGGCCCTGGGGCACAATATATTTTATCTGTTTCTCCTGCTTTTCGGGCAGGGCGGGGCGTATCTGCTCCTGAAGCCGGTCATCGCGACCTACCTGCTCTTCAGCCGGAAGATCCATCGCAACTCAGCCTGCTATCTGAAGCGCCGCTTTCCGGACCACGGCCCGGCCCGCCTCTGGCTCGATACCTATCGGCTGGTCCATTCCTTCGGGCAGGTCCTGGTCGATCGGGGCTGGCTGGGCCTTCGCCGTAAGGCGCAGCTGCGGGGCGAATTGATCGGGGGCGAGAGGCTTCTGGAACTGGTCGCCGAAGGCAAGGGGCTGGTGCTTCTTACCGCCCATGTCGGCAACTGGCAGACCGCCCTTGCCCATATCCGCGGGCTCGAAGTGCCGATCAATTCGCTGATGCACTACGAAGAAGAGGCGGTCGCCAAACACTATTTCGACCTGCGCGACGGGACCGCGCCCTTCAGGATCATCAAGAGCGACGGCTTCATGGGTGGGATGATCGAGTCCACCGCCGCGCTCGGAAGGGGCGAGGTGGTGACGATCATGGGCGACCGTTACGCGGGCGGCCCCTGGGCCGAAGTGGAATTCCTGGGCGGCAAGGCGCGTCTGCCCTCCGCCGCCTACAGCCTCGCCGCGGCGACCGGCGCCCCGGTCGCCATTCTTCTTGCCGCCAAGACCGGCCGGCGCAGCTATACCATCAAGGTGTGGGACGATTTTTATCCGGCGACCGGCGCGCGCCATGACCGGCAGCGGGACCTGGGTCGCTGGGCCGACCGTTTCGCCAAATCACTGGAGGGCTACGTCAGACAAAATCCCTATCAATGGTATAATTTCTTTGATTTATGGAGCCAATGAACGGATTTTTTATTAAATTACCTCTTTTTACATTTTATAAAAGCAATGGAGAATAAAGATACATGCAAAAGTTAAAAGATCAGCTAAAGGAAATTATCGTCCGCGATCTGAAACTGCAGGGCATCGAACCCGCCGGGATCGAGGACGACGCACCTCTTTTCGAGGAAGGTCTCGGCCTCGATTCATTGGACGCGGTGGAACTGGTGGTCCTGGTCCAGAAACATTTCGGCGTCCAGATCGAGGATATGGACGAGGGCCAGGCCGCCTTTAAGTCGATCAATACCCTGGCCGAGTTTATCGATGCCAGGCGTTGATTTGGGGTGAGGGGTGAGGGGTGAGGGGTGAGGGGTGAGGGGGTGGTTAGGGATGGAGTGGCGTGCAATTCCTGTTGCCGAGGCGATTCATTATACAGCCTTAGGTAAATTATTCAGTCGGAATATTACTCCATTCTAAATGGCCTATTGACTCAGTCTAGTGGGCGCATAATGAAGAAGAATTTCGTCTTGGCGCGGTAGATTTTCGGCATGGTCGCTTTAGGACAAGAATGAAATCATAAATTGCATATTGCTACATTTTGTTCTATATTGACACTGTGAGTTCAATATTGAATTTGGAGGTAGTAAAATGCCGACAGCGGTACGGATTTCCGATGATTTGTTAAGCGAGGCGCGTAAATTCAGCAAAATAGATCACAGGTCATTAGCGGGCCAAATCGAACATTGGGCAAAGGTAGGAAAATGCGCAGAAGAGAATCCTGATCTAACTTATGATTTAATCAAAGAAATATTTATCGGACTCGCCGAGCTTGACCAGGGGGAAAAAGAAGAATATCAATTTGGCTGAGGGAGCTATGAGAGTATTTCAATCAAGTTCCTTCGGGAAAAAAATCAAAAAACTTAATAAGAAAGAAAAACTCGAATTAGATGATTCCGTCAAAGAAATTATTAAAAACCCCTCGATCGGTACTGAGAAGAAAGGAGATCTGAGGGGTATTTTTGTTTATAAATTCAAAATATTGAAAACGGAATTTCTCCTTTCATATCGAATTGTTGGAGACGATCTTGAGTTGATCATGATCGGTTCACACGAAAACTATTATCGAGATCTGAAATCGTATTTAAAAAATAAGTGAAAGGCGAATCTGGCGTGAAAGCGATAATTCTTTTATAATTCAGGCTGTTATGCATCTGAGCCGCAAACCTGGTTACTGGAAAGAAAGAATCAAAAAATAGAAATCGCATATCAAGGCTGTAGGGCGGGTTCCACCCGCCGGTTGGCGCCGTTTGTATTGAAGGCGGGTGTGACCCGCCCTACCACTCAGAAGGCAAAAGCCGGGACCGAAAAAACAATAGTTGAGTATGGTCCCTGGAACTTCGTACCCTCGGCTCTTTTTTGGAAAAAGCAGGCGCAAGGGCCTGAGATTTCAGGGCTGTCAGCCTATGGATAAAAAGCAAGGAACGCAACATGCAAAATGAAATGATTCATACCCTGACAGAAAGTTTCGAGGGCCACGCCCAACAGACCGAAAACGGCATAGAATATTGGCTTGCGAGAGATTTGCAACAGCTGCTGGGTTACAGCGAGTGGCGCAATTTTTTGGCTACCATTACCAAAGCAAAAACAGCCTGCGAAGTCTCAGGGCATGATGTCGACAACCATTTTGTTGACGTCAACAAAATGGTTGAACTCGGCTCTGGTAGCCAGCGCGAGATTAGCGATATCATGCTGACCCGTTACGCCTGCTATCTCATTGCTCAAAACGGTGATTCCAGAAAACAAGAGATCGCCTTTGCCCAAACCTATTTCGCCATGCAGACCCGCAAGGCGGAGCTGATCGAGCGGCGCCTGCTGGAGGCGGAACGGGTCTCCGCCCGCAAGAAACTGTCTACCACCGAGAAAGAGCTGTCCGATGTTATTTATGAACAAACCGGCGGCAATCAGAATTTCGCCCTGATCCGCAGCAAGGGTGACCAGGCATTATTCGGCAAAGGCACGAAGGCGATGAAAGCACATTGGCAGGTGCCGGACAATCGCCCGTTGGCGGACTTCGCACACCATCATCCTCAAGGCCAAGGATTTCGCCACCGAAATCACCATTCACAACGCCCGTGAACAGGCGATGAGCCGCGAACCACAAATTTCGCAAGAGCATGTCACCAATAATCAGGCCGTGCGCCAGACCTTGCTGGACCGGGGCATCCGCCCGGAAAGCCTGCCACCCGCTGAAGATGTGAAAAAGGTGGAGCGCCGCCTGACATCCGTTGAAAAGAAGGCGATTAAAAACCCCGACGGGTTGGATGAGTGATGGGTGATAAGCAAGCATTGGTGCCCCGGCTGCGCTTTCCAGAGTTTCGGGAGCCATGGCTATCGTCATCCATGGTAGGGCTGTCCCCGGATTTTCCTTACACACGTGAAGAAAATCATGAGAGCAATAGAAAAATAGATAACTACGTTCCTTCGGCTCTTTTGGTTGATAACAAACTTGTAATAAATAAGTAAAGATGTCCCCTGAAACTCCGGGATCATGGTTATGGCAACGCAACATTTTCCGGGGTGATCGTATGAAACTGCCAATCAAAGCGGTATGCAAGTCCATCGAATTCGATGGAAAAAGAAATGCACGGGAACCGGGATCATGAAAAAAAATGAAATCATCAAAATTCTGCGCGAATACAAAGAGGAGCTTGCTTCGCAATACGGCATTCTTGATATCGGCATTTTCGGTTCTGTCGCCCGCGATGAAGCCGGGGAAGACAGCGATGTGGATGTGGTGGTTCGTATTGCAAAACCGGACCTGTTCATGCTTGCCGGCATTAAGATTGAACTGGAGGAAAGGTTTCACCGACCGGTTGACATCGTGACCTACAGAAAGAATATGAATCAGTTTCTCAAAAAAAGAATCGATGGAGAGGCGGTGTATGCATGACAATGAACTCGCTTTGGAAGTGATACGGCAGATAGAAGAGGCGGCCGTTAAAATTATCACCCGCTTTCAGGTCATCAGCCAGGTCCGGGACTTCACCGATAGTCCTGCGGGGGTTGAAAAAATGGACGCCATCTGCATGATGCTGATCGTCATCGGCGAATCCCTGAAAAACCTGGATAAAATCACCGGCGGAGAGCTCTTGCCCCAGTATCCCGCGGTTGACTGGAAAAAGGCAAAGGGAATGCGGGATATCCTCACTCATCATTATGCGGACATAAACGCTGAAGCGGTGTTTTATACCTGCAAGGAGAAAATTCCACAGCTCCTGACCACGATACGGAAAATAAGAAAGGATCTGGAATAATGCTCTCACCCCAAAGCCCAAGGTCACAACGCCCAAGGGGGGAGCGGGACGTTCCTGAAAAATCCAATTGACAAGGATCATTTGTGCTGATTGTGGGACCTTCGGATCGACTTATTGACATTCATGAAAGAAACAGCCGCTTCGGACCAGCAGACAGCCTCCTGAACCGGAAAACATGGGATTCCTGCAACCCGGCCCCCATACGGCGGCATTGCACGCCACCCCCGCCGGCCGGGTCATTCACTGTCGAGGTTTCGGGGCTGGATGGCCGCTATCCGCCTGACGAAACTTTCCCTTGTCTTCCTTCTCATGCGTGATAATATCCCGGTAATAGATTTGTTAAAGCTGAGTTGAGCAGCTTGTCTGCTCAAACGAAACTCATGCCCTGTGGGTATAATAGTTAATTGTATAAATGGAGGGGAT
>JARGFN010000241.1 GCA_029210665.1 Desulfobulbales bacterium | reverse complement strand
AGCGCGCCGTTATCGGGCGCCCCGCAGGGCGGCGGGGTGAACCATGGCAATCCAGGGGAAAACAATTATCTGATGCAATTACAAACTGATAAAGTTAAATTCCCCACCAAGCCGTCACGGATTCAGGTTTAATATAGCTGAAAATTTAGTAAATAAGAAGGATTACAGGTGAAATTCGAGGGGCAAGATTCAAGATTCAAGGTACAAGGGACAAGGACGGTGAGGAGGGAGTGGTTAGTGGTGAGGAAAGCCCATGGGAGGACGATATAGATCCAAGCACTGACGAAGCAAGTCAGGGTGCCAGGTTTTTCTTCCTTGAACCTTGGACCTTGAGTCTTGAACCTTGTCTCTGTCCTTAACCTTGAATCTTGAATCTTGCCCCTTGAACCTTTTAAGGAGAGATAGAAATGACCGACGGACCGCTGATTCTGGTCACCAATGATGACGGAGTTTTTGCCCCGGGCCTGCAGGCCCTGGCCGAGGAACTGGGCCGGGTCGGCCGGGTGGTGGTGGTCGCCCCGGACCGGGACAAGAGCGCCGCCAGCCATTCCCTGACCATGCAGCGGCCCCTGCGGGTCAAAAAACTGAGCGCCGGCCGCTATTCGACCGACGGCACCCCGACCGACTGCGTGATCCTGGCGGTGGGCAAGATCCTCGGCGAAACCCCGAAACTGGTGGTTTCCGGGATTAATCCCGGCCCCAACCTCTGCGATGATGTCAGTTACTCCGGGACGGTTTCCGCCGCCATCGAGGGGACCATGCTGGGCATCCCCTCTTTTGCCGTTTCCCTGGCCTGCGAGGAGCCCTGTGATTACGAATCGGCCGCCCGCTTTGCCGGCCGGCTGGCCGGGATGATTCTCGGCCAGGGGCTGCCTCCGGATACCCTCTTGAATGTCAACGTGCCGGAAGGCTCGATTGCCGAGATTGCCGGGATAAAGTTTACCAGGCAGGGCCGCCGCAAATACGAAGGCGCCATCATGGAGACCCATGATCCCTGGGGCCGGGAACATTTCTGGATCGGCGGCGGCATACCGGTCTGGGACAAGGGGAAGGATACCGATGCCCAGGCGGTCAAGGACGGTTATATCTCGATTACCCCCCTCCATCTTGATCGGACCAATTACGGCGCCCTCGACTATCTCTCCAGGGGATGGGCCGACCCCTTCAGGACAGGCGAGGATCAGCTGTGATCATCGATGAAGGCTGGCGGATGATGATCGAGCAGGGCGTGTTGGCCGGCTTTCCGGTGCGCTATCTGGAGAGGACCGGCTCGACCAATCAGGTAGCCATCGACATGACGAAAAACGGGGCGCCGACCGATACGGTGGTGGCGGCCGAAAGCCAGGCCGGGGGGCGCGGCCGGCTCGGCCGAAGCTGGCACTCCCCGGCCGGCAGCAACCTTTATTTTTCGATGATCCTGCGACCCGCCCTGCCGCCGGAGGATCTGCCGAAAATCACCCTGGCCGCCGGATTGGCGCTCTGCCTGGCGGTCGAGAAGGTTACCGATCTTTCATTAATGCTGAAATGGCCCAACGATCTCCTGCTGGACGGCCGCAAGCTGGCCGGGATTCTGGCCGAAACCGTAAATATCAAGGGCGAGCCGACCGCGGTGGTCCTGGGCGTCGGCCTGAATGTCAACGCGGGCGCGGCCGCCTTTCCCGCCGATTTGCGGGAGCGGGCCACTTCCCTGTTAATCGTCACCGGCCACGAATATCGCCGCAGCGAGCTGTTGGCCGCCATCGTTAGTGAGCTCAAAAGGCAGCTTCGGCGATTCGAGCGCTCCGGCTTTAACGGTATACTGGCCGAATGGCGCAAGCGCGATGCCACCCTGGGCCGGGAGCTGACCTGGCTGACCCGAAACGGTGGGATCGTGCGGGGAGTGTCGCTGGGACCGGACGACAGCGGCCAGCTGCTGATCAAGGACGCCGACGGAAAGATCCATGAGGTTCTGTCCGGGGATATCAGCCTGGGGCCGGTCCATGAATAACCACCTTTAAATGGGTCTATCCGACTTTCCCAAATCGATGAGTGGGAACGACGGCGGGAGCTGAGCTTTTTTGCTGCGAGAATGGGCTCACCAATTTGCTCGTCGGAGCAGCAAAAAAGCTCAGCGGATTCCGTGCCCGGCGGTTGACATTATAAAGCTCATAGATTCAAACCTTGTTTCAAAAACTTTCTACAGTGATTGAGACAGGAGGATGAATCTATGAGCATTTGTCAGTTTATTCAGCGGCTTCTCAAAATCCCCCTGTGTCAGGATAGATGTCGCCTCGAATATAAAATTGTGTGTTAAGCTGT
>JARGFN010000039.1 GCA_029210665.1 Desulfobulbales bacterium | reverse complement strand
TTCCGGTTGGCCTGGAGAAAGGCGAGCAGGTCGCCATTGACCTTCGCCATCCCGGCCAGATGCGTATTCGGGGCCGGAATGAAGGCCTTGCCGGGCGTGCGGCGCTCTTCCTGATCCGGATCGTGAAACGCCGACAAATAACGAAACACCGCAGACGGCGAAGGCAGGGTGCGTTCCTTTTGCTTGCGCCACCGGCGGTCCAGTTGCCGACGCTCCGTGCGTGGCATACCGTGGTGCTCGACCCGACGAACGATACGGCAGAAACCTTCGTCGGCCTCAAGTATCCGCAGATCGTCCACATGGTCGCCACCGGCCAGGTTCAACATCACAAGCGCTGTAGCCACTTGAGCATCCGTCCAGCCTTGGCTGTCGCGCCGCACTCCAAGGTGCTTCTCCACGGATTTGCGCAGACCGGCGACATGGGCCAGATCCAGATAAGTGGGCAGACCGCCGAGCGATGTCATCCCGGTGCGGGTGCTTTCAGCTTCGTACTTGAAGGGCAGGGTTCCTTGTGGCATAATAGCTTCACCTCGTTGGTGATGGTTTGTGGTTGACAAACTCATTCTATCCTCCCAAGTTCATTGGGCCAACGAGGTTTTTTCTTTTTTTGATGGTGAATCAAGGAGAGGATCATAAGGCCCTCCTGAATCCGGGACGGCTTCCCGGGGGATTCGGGATCATGATATGGATTTCGTCGATAAGCGGCGCGGCGGATAAAAAAAATTTCGCGGTTGAGGCGGCGCCGGTGAATGTGCAATAATGAGGTAACGAGATGAAATGTCCCGGATGCGGCGGCGAGTTGGGAAAATTGCGTAACCCCGTGCCGACGGTTGATCTGATAATTGAAGTCGGGGCGAAGATCGTTCTGGTCAACAGGCGGAATCCGCCCCATGGCTGGGCCTTGCCGGGCGGTTTTGTCGACTACGGCGAAACCCTCGAGGACGCGGCCCGCCGGGAAGCCTTCGAGGAAACCGGCCTGCGGGTCGTTCTTCGGGGGCAGCTGCATACCTATTCCGCTCCGAACCGGGATTCGAGGCTGCACACGATCTCCACGGTTTTTCTGGCAACGGCGGAAGGGCAACCGAGCGGCGGCGACGATGCCCTGGAGGCCGCCCTTTTTGATCCGGGGAATTTGCCCGGACTGGTTTTTGACCACGGAAGAATATTGGATGACTACCGAAAAAAAAGACAGCTCCCCGGATGAAGAGCGGATTTTGGTCGTTGACGATGATCCGCTAATCCTGGAGCTTCTAGGCATCACCGTCCGATCCTTCGGGTTTGAGTGCGTTGAGGCCGGCGGCGGCCGGGAGGCCATGGATATTATCGCCGGGGGGGATTTTTCGATCGTCGTTACCGACATGATGATGCCGGGAATAGACGGCATGCAACTGCTGGAACACATTAAAAGTAACTATCCGGAGACCAGCGTGATCGTGGTTACCGGCTATACCGGGACCTTCAGCTATGTCGATGTGATCCGGGCCGGGGCCAGCGATTTCATCCTCAAGCCCTTTAACGCCGACGAGCTGGAGGCCAAGATCAACAGGATTATGCGGGAGCGGGAGATGGTCAGAAATCTGGAGTTCCTTTCCAACTGCGACCCCCTCACCGGGCTCTACAACCGCCGCTATATGGACAAAAAGGTTAAGGAAGAGGTGCATCGGGCGGCGCGCCAGGATTATGCGGCCTTCCTGATCCTTATTGATGTCGATAATTTCAAGGCATACAACGATAATTTCGGGCACCAGAAGGGCGACCGGCTCCTGATCCGAATTGCCGAAATCCTTAGACATTGCACCAGAACAGATGTCGACCTGGTCTTCAGGCACGGCGGCGACGAATTTGCTATCCTGACCCCCCAGGTCAACAGGGAACAGGTGGCCAAGGTCGGCAGGCGAATCATCGCCTCGTTCGAAGGGCAGATGTCGGGTAAAATCGGCCTCAGCCTGGGCGCCACCGAGTTTGTCCGCACCGGCGACAAACTGGAAAAGGATGTCTATGCCATGTTCAGCCGGGCCGATCAGGCCCTTTACCGGGCCAAAGAAAACGGCCGCAATCAGATGGTCTTCAGTGACTGACCGCGAGATCGACCGCGCGGTTTCCCGCCCGAAAATGACTTTCCCGGCACCCTGTAATCGCTTACCGGCTGGGAGATTGGCCAATCCTGGGCGGCTTATCCCGTGATTGGCTACCTTTCCTGCTTTAATCCGCCGCTCAAGGCCGGATTCCATTAATTTTTCCGGCGCCGGTCCTCTTCCGGGAATCCCCGGTTTTTTTTATCAGTAAATTGTTGTTTTTGATCGTGGTCTCTGGTATATAACCGCTTTCTATAAAAAGGAACGAGGAGCTATTTAACGAGGAGCTATTTAATGGTAAACAACAAAACCCAACCCACAACCCAAACCATGGAAGAGCCGCTGTTCGGATCTTTCGCCCAGATGTTCGAAGACAGTCAGGTCAAGGTGGCCGCTGTCGGCGAAGTCGTTGTCGGTACCGTGATCGGCCTGAGCAAGGACCACGCGATTATCGACATCGGCGACAAATCGGAAAGTTCCATCCCCCTGTCCGAATTCAAGGAGGATGGCGAGGCAACGGAGATCTCGGTAGGAGATACCTTCGACGTCTTTGTCGAGAAACGGGAGGCCGAAGGCGGCATCAAGCTTTCCCGGGAGAAGGCCATCGGCATTAAAGTCTGGGAAGATATTGCCCGGATTCAGGAAGCGGACGGCGTTATTCAGGGCCGGATCGACAGCCGGGTCAAGGGAGGTCTGTCGGTGGATATCGGCGTTCCCGCCTTTCTGCCGTACTCGCAGATCGACCTGCGTCCCGTCAAGGATCTCGACAGCCTGATCGGCCAGACCTTCGATTTCAAGGTCCTTAAATATAATCGCAAGCGGAACAACGTCGTAATTTCCCGGCGCGCCATCCTTGAGGAAGAGCGTAAGCAGCTGCGCGAGCAGATGCGCGATACCCTGGAAGAAGGCGCCGTCATCCACGGCACGATCACCAATATCACCGATTACGGTATTTTTGTCGATCTGGGCGGGATGGACGGTCTTTGCCATATCACCGATCTTTCCTGGGGCAGGGTTTCCCATCCCTCCAAGCTGTTCAAGGTTAATGAGCAGGTCGATGTCAAGGTTCTCAAATTCGACAAGGAAACCGACAAGGTCTCCCTGGGCGTCAAACAGCTCAAGGAAGATCCCTGGAAGACCGTGCAGGACAGATATCCGGTCGGCTCCAAGACCACCGGCCGGGTGGTCAGCACCACCGACTACGGGGTTTTTGCCGAGCTGGAGGAAGGGGTCGAGGGGCTGATTCATATCTCCGAGATGTCCTGGTCGAAGAAGACCAAGCATCCCTCCAAGATCCTCGATATCGGCGACGAGGTCGAAATTCAGGTCTTGAATATCGATGCCGACGCCAAGCGGATCTCCCTCGGCATGAAGCAGCTCCAGGCCAATCCCTGGGATCTGGTCTCCGAGAATTATCCGGTCGGCTCGATCATCGAAGGCAAGATCAAGAACATCACCGATTTCGGCGTCTTCATCGGCATCGAGGAAGGCATCGACGGTCTGATCCATGTTTCGGATCTGTCCTGGACCGAAAGGATCAAGCATCCTTCCGAGAAGTATGCCAAGGGCGAGACCATTCAGGCCGTGGTCCTGAAGATCGACCGCGAGAACGAAAGGTTCTCCCTCGGCGTCAAACAGCTTGAACCCGATCCATGGCTGGCCGCGGTGGAGAAATACCCCTTCGGCAGCACCGTGGAGGGGAAGATCACCAACGTTACCGATTTCGGCATCTTCGTCGAGCTTGAAGAGGGGATCGAAGGGCTGGTCCATGTTTCGGAGATCAGCAAGGAGAAAATCACCACTCCGGTGGGCCTCTACAACGTCGGCGATCCGCTCGAGGTCAAGGTAATCAATGTTTCGGCCAAGGATCGCAAGATCGGCCTTTCCATCAAGGCCCTTACCGATAAGCCGGGCGAGGGAAGTTATGTCGATTACCAGGCCAAGGAGGCGAGCAGGGCGCCGGCCACCCTCGGCGACCTTCTCAAGGAGGAAATGGAGACCAAGTCCGCCGAGGACAAGCAGCAATAAGCCGCCCATATCCTCTGATTATGGAGAAAACAAGGCGGTTTAAACAAAAACACCCGGTCATGATGGGAGTAGTCATCCTGGCCGGGGTGTTCGCGGTTTCCTGGTTCGGCATGACATTCTTCTTCAAGTTTCTCGGCTCTCCGGAGTTCGCCGCCTTCGGCGTCGGTTCCGGCAAGATCGGGGTGGTTGAGATCAGGGGAATAATCGCCTCCCCCGAGGAGGCTATCAAGCAGCTCACCTCTTTTCGGGAAAACCGCAATATCGCGGCGATTGTCCTGCGCATCGAAAGTCCGGGCGGGGCGGTCGGCGCTTCCCAGGAGATCTTCGAGGAAGTTAAAAGAACCAGCCGGGCGAAGCCGGTCGTTGCTTCAATGGGTTCGATCGCGGCCTCCGGCGGTTATTATGCCGCCCTGGGGGCGAATCGAATCGTGGCCAGCCCCGGCACCCTGACCGGCAGTATCGGGGTTATCATCAAGTTCGCCAATTTTGCCGAAATCTTCAAGAAGATCGGTTACAAATCCGAAGTGATTAAAAGCGGTCTGATGAAGAACATCGGTTCCCCCGGCCGTTCGATGACCGAGGCGGAAAGGGAGTTGATCCAGGCCATTATCGATAATGTGCACGGGCAGTTCGTCACGGCCGTCAGCGAAGGGCGGGATCTGCCGGAAGAAAAGGTTCGGGAGCTGGCCGACGGCCGGATTTTCTCGGGCGAACAGGCCCTGCAAGCCGGACTTATCGACCAATTCGGCAATTTTAACGACGCGGTTGAGTTGGCGGCGAACCTGGCCGGCCTGAAAGAAAAATTGCCCGATCTGGTCTATCCACCCGGAAAGGATTTTTCCCTGCTTAAGCTTTTGGTCGGCGACAGGGGCGGCGCGGTTTTTGAGGATGCCGTTTTGTTTCATCCGGTGTTGTCCTATGAATGGAATGTCTCAAGGTTGCTTGATTAGCCGGATCGCAGGTGGGCCGCAAATATTATGGAAGGGGAAAACAAGAGATGCTTAAAAAAGACCTGATAGATGAAGTTACCGCCAAGATGGACGGTTATCTCAAAAAAGACATCGGCCGGGCCGTCGACATCGTGCTGGAAACGATCGTTGCCGCCCTCACCGAAGAACGGCGGGTGGAGATCAGGGGATTTGGCAGTTTCAGCGTCCGCAAACGCAAGGCCCGCAGCACCAAGAATCCCAAAACCGGTCAGGTGATGAACATTCCCGAGCGCAAGACCCTGCACTTTACCATGAGTAAATCGCTGAAGGAGCCGCTGGCCGGGAAAAAATAGCAAAGCCGGCGGATATTCGGACTGCCGGGCGCCGCCCCTTATTCAAACAGGCTGGTGTCGCCTTTGCCGTATCTTATTATTTCGACCTCATCGTTTACCAGGGACACCACCGTTGATGGGGCCGGATAAACCGGGCCGGCGTCAATCAGGGCATCCAGTTGATTGCCGAGCCGCTCCTCGATCTGAAAGGGTTCGGCCATCGGTTCCGTATCATCGCCGACCACCGCGCTGGTAGTCAAAATGGGGTTCCCCAATTCTTCAATAAGCGCTCTGCAGATGGCATTATCCGGCACCCTGATCCCGACGGTTTTCTGTTTGGAGATCATGATTTTGGGGACAATTTTCAGGGTGGGCAGGATGAAGGTGTATGCGCCGGGCAGATTCTTTTTCATCAGCCGGTAAGCGGTGTTGGAAACGAGGCAGTATTTGCTGATATCCTTGAGGTCGGCGCACATGAAGCTGAACGGTTTGGACGTGGCCCGCCTTTTTATCCGATATATCCGTTTAACCGCTTTCAGATTAAAGATGTCGCAGCCGATGCCGTAGACGGTATCGGTGGGATAGCAGATCACCCCGCCCTGTTGCAGATGTCGGGCCGCCTGACTTATCAGCCGGGGCTGGGGATTGTCCGGATTTATCGAAAGCACGGGCAGGGAAGACAAGGTCGTTTATTCCGATTTACTGAATTTAATGCGGTTATCCGCTGAATTGGCCGGTCTTGCCGAAAAAGCGGCGAGGCCGACGGCAGTACTCCTTGACTCCTTAGATTCGATGATGCCAAATCCGGCGATTTTGCCTTTTGGCGCCGCCATCATCCTTTAGCACGATCACCTCTTATACTACAGCCATGCCATGCAAGACGCAACGGCAAACAGGGATTTAACGGTTGGCGCCATTGATCTCGGCAGCAATACCTTTCGACTGCTCATTGGCGGATTTACTGGTGATAAGCCTTCGGTTCTGCTAAAGAGGAATATCACCGTGGGACTGGGGCAGGGGCTTTCCGCCCGCGGCCGGTTGAATGGCGCGGCCATCGGCAAGGGCCTGGCGGCCCTGCGGGCATTTAAGGCCGAACTCGATCGTTATCGGCCCGATTGCTGCCGGTGCTGTGGCACCGAGGCCCTGCGCCGGGCCGATAATGCCGGGGTATTTCTCGCGGAAGCGGCGAAAATTCTCGGGGTCGGCATCGAGGTCATCGATGGGGCTGAAGAGGGTTTTTTAAGCTATCGGGGGGTGCTCGCCTCCCTCGTTGGGACAGCGGTTGAATTTCCTCTGCTGATTATCGATGTCGGCGCTGCCAGCACCGAGCTTATTTATGGCGCCGGGGATATGCGGCCGCCTTTCTCGGTAAGTTTGCCCGGCGGGGCCGGCTTGTTCACCGAACTGGCAAGCAGAGGCGGTCGGCAGGAGGCCTTTGCCCTTTTCACGATCGGGCTGAAGCGGTTTTGGGCGGATTGCCCGCCGGAATCCGAAAAAATTTCGGTGGTCGCCACCGGCGGTACCGCCACC
This sequence comes from Desulfobulbales bacterium, assembly GCA_029210665.1. GTDB lineage: Bacteria > Desulfobacterota > Desulfobulbia > Desulfobulbales > JAGXFP01 > JAGXFP01. The sequence goes on along the minus strand of JARGFN010000039.1, from coordinate 9,535 downwards.
ACCATGGCGATGCTTGACCTGGGCCTTGACCATTATCAGCCCAAAAAAATCGAGGGGCATGCGCTGAGCGGCACGGCGATTGCCCGGATTTACAAGGAGTTGCACGCCCTGCCGATTGCGACCCGTAAATTTCTGCCTGGACTTGAAGAGGGTCGGTCCGCTATCATTTTAGCGGGAATCGAAATATATCAAGAGATTCTTGCAACAATTGAAGTTGACGGTATGATTATCAGCGATTCCGGATTACTGGAAGGGATAATGATGAGTTGCCTTGAGGCCGGTTTGCCGTAGCCACCGATAAAAACACAATTTTCGCCGCGCCGGCCGTTGGCCGCCCGGGCGGATATTACTGGAGAAGATCTGATGAACCCGGACAAGATAAGACCCGCCTATACCTTTGATGATGTCCTGCTGGTTCCGGCCAAATCGGAGGTTCTGCCTTCCAGCGTTGACCTGTCGACCCGGCTCACCCGGGAGATCACCCTCAATATTCCCCTGGTAAGCGCGGCGATGGACACCGTCACCGGCTACCGGACCGCGATCACCATGGCCCGGGAGGGCGGCATCGGCATCATTCACAAGAATATGACCATCGAGGAACAGGCCACCGAGGTCGAGAAGGTCAAAAAATCGGAATCGGGAATGATTATCGATCCGATCACCGTCGAAACCGGCCAGACCGTCGGCGAGGTCAAGCAGATCATGAGCAACTACCATATTTCCGGGGTGCCCGTTCTGCATAACGGCAAGCTGGTCGGTATCGTCACCAATCGGGACTTGCGCTTCGTCTCCGATCTTGATCTTAAAGTCGACGAGGCGATGACCAGCAAGAACCTGATCACCGCCCGGCCGGGCATCACCCTGGAGCAATCCAAGGCCCTGCTCCATGAACACCGCATCGAGAAGCTGCTGGTGGTCGACGACAGCGGCGCGCTCAAGGGGCTGATCACGATCAAGGATATTGAAAAGGTCAAAAAATATCCCAATGCCGCCAAGGATGAACGCGGCAGATTGCTGGTCGGAGCCGCGATCGGGATTGGCGGCCGCTTTATGGCACAGGTGGAATTGCTCTTAAAGGCCGGAGTCGATATCGTCGGCCTTGATTCGGCCCACGGACACTCCATGAACGTCATCAATACCCTGCGGGAAATCAAGGCCGCCTACCCGAACCTGCCGGTTATCGCCGGCAACATCGCTACCGCCGAGGCGGCCGAGGATCTGATCCAGGCCGGGGCGGACTGCATCAAGGTCGGCGTCGGGCCCGGCTCGATCTGCACCACCAGAATTGTCGCCGGGGTGGGGGTCCCCCAGATGACCGCCGTGCACGATTGCGCCCAGGTCGCCGAAAAATACAACATCCCCGTAATTGCCGATGGCGGCATCAAATTCTCGGGCGACGTTACCAAGGCGATCGGCATCGGCGCCCACGTGGTGATGATCGGCAGCCTCTTTGCCGGCACCGAGGAGACCCCCGGCGAGACCTTTCTTTACCAGGGCCGGACCTATAAGGGATATCGGGGAATGGGGTCGATCGGGGCCATGAAAAAAGGCAGCAGCGACCGTTATTTCCAGGACAACGTCGAGAGTTCCTCGAAATTCGTGCCGGAAGGCATTGAGGGCAAGGTCCCCTATTGCGGCCCTCTTTCCGACATGCTCTACCAGCTTATGGGCGGTCTGCGCTCCGGGATGGGCTATGTGGGCGCGGCCAACATCGAAGAGCTGCGCCGCAAAGCGCGCTTTGTCCGGATAACCGCGGCCGGTCTCAAGGAGAGCCATGTCCACGATGTGATCATCACCAAGGAGGCGCCCAACTATCGCTTGGGCTGATCGGGGCCGGTTTCACGAAAAAATCCGTCGACAAACTTACTATAAGGAATGACCATGGATATCCATGCTGAAAGGATACTGATCCTGGATTTCGGCTCCCAGTACAGCCAGTTGATCGCCCGGCGGGTTCGCGAGGCCGGGGTTTATTGTGAAATTTTTCCCTGGGACCTGGCGGCCGGGGATATTCGCGAATTCGCCCCCAGCGGAGTTATCCTATCCGGCGGGCCGCAATCGGCGCACGAGAAGGCCACCGCCAGGCCCGCCGAGATCGTCTTTACCCTCGGGGTGCCGGTCCTGGGGATCTGCTACGGCATGCAGACCATGGCGGCCCAGCTCGGCGGCGAGGTCGAGACGGCATCACACCGTGAGTACGGCTATGCCCAGGTCCGGGCCAGGCACCATTCTAAATTGCTTGAAGATATCGAGGATCATGCCGGGCCGGAGGGTTTCGGCCTGCTCGATGTCTGGATGAGCCACGGCGACCGGGTTGAAAGGCTGCCGCCCGGCTTTACGGCGATCTGCGAAACCGATAACGCCCCCCTGGCCGGCATGGCCGATGAAAGCCGCGGTTTCTACGGTCTGCAATTCCATCCCGAGGTGACCCATACCCGCCAGGGCCAGCGGATTATCGAGCGCTTTGTCCACGAGATCTGCGGCTGCGGCCAGCTCTGGACCCCGGACAATATTATCGACAACTCCATCGCCAAGATCAAGGCCGAGGTCGGCGATGATGAGGTGCTGCTCGGCCTCTCCGGCGGGGTGGACTCGTCGGTGGTGGCGGCCCTGCTTCACCGGGCGATCGGCGAGAAGCTGACCTGCGTTTTTGTCGACAACGGCCTCCTGCGGCACAAGGAGGGCGACCAGGTGATGCATACCTTCGCCACTCATATGGGGGTCAAGGTTCTCCGGGTCGACGCCGAAAAACGCTTTCTCGATAAACTGCTGGGAGTGGCCGATCCCGAAGAGAAGCGCAAGATCATCGGCAACACCTTTATCGAGGTGTTCGACGAGGAAGCGGAGAAGCTGCCAAACGTCAAATGGCTTGCCCAGGGGACCATCTATCCCGACGTGATCGAGTCGGCCGGGGCGAAGACCGGGACCGCCAAGGTGATCAAGTCTCACCATAACGTCGGCGGCTTGCCGGAATTCATGAAGCTTAAGCTGGTCGAGCCGCTGCGCGAACTGTTCAAGGACGAGGTCCGCAAGATCGGTCTGGAGCTCGGGCTGCCCTCCGAGATGGTCCAGCGCCATCCCTTTCCCGGACCGGGGCTCGGGGTCAGGATCCTCGGTGAGGTAAAAAAGGAATACGCCGACACCCTGCGGCTGGCCGACCATATCTTCATCGAGGAACTCTTCAAGAACGACCTGTACGACAAAACCTCCCAGGCCTTTACCGTCTTTCTGCCGGTCAAGGCGGTGGGGGTGGTCGGCGACAACCGCCAGTATGACCATGTCGTCGCCCTGCGCGCCGTGGAGACCGTCGATTTCATGACCGCCCGCTGGGCCCATCTGCCCTACGAATTCCTCGACCACGTCACCCGGCGGATCTGCAATGAGGTGCGCGGGGTGTCGCGGGTGGTCTACGACATTACCGGCAAACCGCCCGGCACCATCGAGTGGGAGTAATCCGGTTTAAAAAGATGCCCACCACTGTACTCCTGACCAGACACGGTAAAACCGCGGCCAATCTGGAAAACCGTTTTGCCGGCCGCACCGGCGAGCTGCTGCATCCGCAGGGTCGCGCCCAGATTGCCGAAGTTGCCGGCACTCTGAAGCGAAAGCGGATCAGCGCCATCTACGCCGGCCCCCTGGCCAGAACCGGCCAGTCGGCGGAGATCATCGCCGGGCTTACCGGGGCGAAAGTCCACGAAAAAGAAGCCTTCAACGAGATTCTGATTCCCCACTGGGATGGTTTGAGCAAGGAAGAGATTACCGCGCGATTCGGTGCCGAATACCCGACCTGGCTAAGCGCGCCCGACCGCTTCCGCCTGCCGGGCTGCGAGACCCTGGCCCAGGTCCGGGAAAGGGCAGTGGCCGGGATCGAAGAGCTCTTCAGCGCGCATCCCGGCGAAGCGGTGGTGGTGGTCAGCCACCTGATCGTGGTGCGCTGCCTGATCCTCCACTATCGCAAGCAGCCCCTCGGAGCCTTTCGAAGCATCAAGGTCGATAACGGCGCCATTACCGGATTGGTTCGCGATGACCGGGGAACGACCGAAGTGATCCCGACCGATTAGGGGAAGCGGCGGCAAGGCTAAAACTTGGTGCTTTTCCTGAGTTTGGACGGCAGGATGCCGAGCTGTTCGCGATACTTGGCGACGGTGCGACGGGCCAGTTTGATCCCGTCTTTCTTGAAGATCTCGGCCAGGGCGTTGTCGCTTAAGGGTTTACCGGTATCCTCGGCCCGGATGATGCTTTGCAGTTTGTTTTTGATGCTCATCGAGGACAGCGCATCGCCGCCGTCCCGCCTTTCGATGGCGGAATTGAAAAAATATTTCAGTTCGAAAATCCCCTGGGGGGTATGAACGTACTTACTGCTGGTCACCCGGCTGATCGTCGACTCGTGCATCTCGATGTCCTCGGCGACGTCCCTGAGCACCAGCGGCTTGAGATATTCCACCCCCTTGTCGAAGAAATCCCGCTGGAACTTGATGATGCTCTCCATGACCCGGTAGATCGTGCGCTGCCGCTGCTGGATGCTTTTGATCAGCCAGGCGGCCGATTTCATTTTCTCCTGGATATAGTTTTTTGTCCCGGCCGGCGCGGCCCGCTCGTCCTTGAGGATCTCCCGGTAGAAGGAGCTGATTTGCAGGCGGGGCAAGCCTTCATCGTTCATCATGATGACGTATTCATCGTCGATCTTGTAAACAAAGACATCGGGCAGGATATAATGCGGTTCCTCGTCGGAATACTGGCGGCCGGGGAACGGGTCAAGGTTCATGATGATTTTTAAAGCGGCCCGCACCTCGTCGGGGGAGCAGCCGGTGGCTTTGGCAATCCCGCCGTAATTTCTTTTTTCCATCAGGGGCAGGTGGTCTCGGACGATGCGGGCGGCCAGGGACCTGCCCAGTTCAAGGTGGTTAAGTTGGAGAAGAAGAGATTCCCGGACCGATCTCGCTCCGATGCCGGGCGGGTCCATGGCCTGGATGGCGAAGACCATCTCCTCCGCTTTTTCAACGTTTACGCCGGTGGCCTCGGCAATAGCCTCCGAGTCCACCCGCAGAAAGCCGTCCCGGTCGAGGTTGCCGATGATGTACTCGCCGACCGCTTTTTCTTCATCGTTCAAGGGAGAAAGGCTAAGTTGCCAGTGCAGGTGGGACTGGAGATTCGGCTTTTTGGAGAGGATGTCAAGGCGCGAGGGCAGGTCTGGGTCGTTACTCGGCTTGAAGGAGGGCAGCGGTTCGTACTCGTTGGCGTAATCCTGCCAGTTGATTTCCTGAAGCGATGAGGTCGACTCCATTTGAACTTCGGCGGTGCGTTCGGAGCTTTCTGAAACCGGGCCGGTATCCTCCCGGTCGGAATCGAGTTTCCTGCTGTCGCTCTCCTCCGGTTCGTCGCCGCCCGGCAGCTCCTCAAGAACAGGGTTCTGTTCGATTTCCTGCTGGATTGCATCGACAAGTTCCAGCCGCGATAACTGGAGAAGCTTGATTGCCTGCTGCAACTGAGGGGTCATGACCAGTTGCTGGCTGAGTTTTAACTGTTGTCGTAATTCCAAAACCATGGGGGTGCATACTCTTCGCAAGAAGGCGGTTGCCGCGCGCTTGCTATCCTGAAACAAGGGTTACATTCTGAAATTTTCACCGAGATAGATTCGGCGCGCCTCTTTACTGTTAATGATCTCCTCGGCCGGACCTTTTGTCAATATCTTGCCGTTGCTGACGATATAGGCATTGTCGCAGACCGCCAGGGTTTCCCGGACATTGTGGTCCGAGATCAACACGCCGAGACCCTTTTCCTTAAGCTCCAGAATGATGTGCTGGAGATCGGCCACCGCCAGGGGGTCGATGCCGGCAAAGGGCTCGTCCAGCAGAATAAAACCGGGCTTGGTCGCCAGAGCCCTCATGATTTCCACCCGGCGGCGTTCGCCCCCCGACAACGAGTGGGCCTTGTTGTCGGCCAGGTAGCCGATTTTCAGTTCGCTGAACAGTTCGTCAATCCGCTCTTTGATCTTTTTGCGTGACAAGCCGAGCGGTTCCAGGACAATTCTGATGTTCTCCTCGACGGTCAGTTTCTTGAAAACCGAAGAGTCCTGGGCCAGATAGGAGATTCCCTTCCGGGCCCGTTGATGGATGGGCAGATTCGTGATATTTTCGCCGTTCAGCAGGACTTCGCCCCGGTCGGGCCTGATAAAACCGGCAATCATATAAAAGGAGGTGGTCTTGCCGGCGCCGTTGGGGCCCAGCATGCCGACAATCCGCCCGGTTTCGACGGTGAGGCTGATACCGTCGACGACCCGCTTGTTCAGGTACTGCTTGGCGATATTTATGGTCTGCAGAACGGACACGTTAATTTCCAGGTTGTTGAGTTTTTTCGGTTTCGGATGATTCGGGGTAAAAAAAGGCTTTTACCCGGCCGCCTTCTGCCTGGTCACGGGCCTCGACAACACTTTTGCCTTCGTCCAGATAGAGCACGACCCTGTCGCCGCTGACCACGTTGCTGCCCTGCCAGACCCTGGTGTTGCCGGTGAGGACAACCTTGCGACCCTCGGTTTCGTAGTCCATCCGCTCGCCGGCGGCCCGCCACTCCTCTTTGTCTATGGTGATATTGCCGGTGGCCTGCAAGCTTTCGATGCTCTGTCTGCCGTCCACCCCGGTTCCAGCGGCGGGGGCGGCGTCCTTGCGGTAATGAACGGTCATCAGGTCGGCCCGGATGACCATGTCGCCCTGAACGGCCTCAACGTTGCCGGCAAAGGTCACGGACGCCGTGCGCTGGTCCGACTCCATGCGGTCGGCCTCGATATGGATGGGCTCGTTCGGCGAACCGTTGTTGATCGGCCCCGCCTGGACCGGTACGATGATTCCGCCCCCCACCGCGATGATAATCTGCAGAACGATCAGTTTAAATCCGGACACGGGCCTCTCCTTAGAAAAATGCCTTAAAAATCGGGAAAAAGTTCCCTGGAAGTTCCACGATCAATTTACTTCTTCGCCCATGAATTGTAAAGCGGGGCGGTTTCTTAGGCGTCCGAAGCCCGGCGATTCCTGGTGCCGGGCTTCGGCACGGGTCTTCGATAAAGGAGAAAAGCAGGTTTAGCCGAGGGGCTCTCGGCTCCGGCCGAAGGATTATCCGGCTCAGTGTTTCTTGCGAAGTTCGGCGAGACTGTAAAAGGTATCGCGCCAGACAATGCCTCCCCGCCATATCGTTCGGATCGTCGAGTTCCAGAGGATGTAGAGGCCGATAAAGGGTGAAACCGGCAGCCAGATCAGGTGACGGAGCGGAATCGAGGATTTGCCGGCGGCCACCGCGGCCAGGCCGGCATGGATCACGATCAGCAAACCGTTCAGAACCGCGACCGGCCCGGTGGTCAAAAAGATCGCCGGCAGCGGCCAGATCCGCAAAATTACGATGGCAAGCGACGCCGCTGCGATTTTGGGCAGCGAGTAATTGCAGAACGGAAAGATGTTTTTTTCAAGACCGCGCACCATCTCCGGGATCGAGTGATACCACTTGACTGAAACAGAATGGTTTCCGAACAGGCAATCCTGGGCTCCGCCGTTTTCCTTGATCAGCCGGCCGAGTTCGACATCGTCAACCGGCTCCAGGGCGATGGCCCGGTGGGTGCCGCAGCGCTGATAGCCTTCAGCCCGTACCAGGTTGAAGGCTCCGACCCCGATATGGTAACGGCTCCCGGACCGGCGTGCCTGCCATGGCTTCATCCAGGCCATGAATGCACAGGCGAAATCGATCATCATCATGTTCAGCAGGCCGCCTGGAACCTCCGCCGCAAAAAACAGGGCCAGATGGTCCAGGCGCTCCTGTTCCAGAAAATTGACCGCCCGTCCCAGGCTGGTCGGGGTCAGCACCACATCGGCATCGGTGAACAGGAGGATCTTGCCGCGGCTGCGGCTCGCCCCGTACCAGAGGGCATGGTTTTTACCCAGCCAGCCGGAGGGAAGCTCTTCGAGATGATGGACCTCCAGGCGGAGGTGTTCTGCCGCGATCCGATCAAGAAGCGGGCCGGTTTCGTCGGTGGAGCGGTCGTTGACCACGATGATTTCAAGGCCCGGATAATCGAGGGCCAGAAGAGAGGCGAGGGCCTCGGGGATCGCGGCCGCTTCATTGCGGGCCGGAACGATAATCGATACCGGCGGGCACTTCGGCTTAAGGGCCGGAGCTATATCCCCAAGGCGGCCGATGCGCCGGGCGCCGAGCAGGGTCTCGCCGGCAACCACGAGGTAGAGCAACAGGGAAACCAGTCCGAGCACTAAAAGGAGATCCATTTTTCACCCCAGATCCGAAAAAAACCGCATAATAATAAGCCACGCCCTGCCGCCGCAACTACTTCTTTACATATCAACCTGCTGTCATTATGATGTTTTTCCTCTATTATGGGAATAGTAAGCCGTTGTAAAAAAACAACATGGCCGTTTTAGACAGTTGGACGGCATAAGGAGCCGTACAGAAGAGCTGGACAAATGGCCATGTTATTCCTGAACGGCTCCTAAAAGCAGGATTAACCAGAGAACGGATGGAATAAACCATGCAGCAGGTGATCGACAAAGCCAAAACCCTGATCGAGGCTCTGCCCTATATCAAGGAGTTCTATGGCCGGACCATCGTCATCAAGTACGGCGGTCATGCCATGGTCGACGAGGAGTTGAAGAAGAACTTCGCCCTGGACATCATTTTGATGAAATACATCGGCATCAATCCGGTGATCGTCCACGGCGGCGGACCCCAGATCAACCTGTTCCTGGACAAGATGAATATCCGTTCCAGCTATGTGCAGGGGATGCGGGTCACCGACGGCGAGACCATGGACGTGGTGGAGATGGTCCTGGTCGGCAAGGTCAACAAGGAGATCGTCGGGTTGATCAACTTCCACGGCGGCAAGGCGGTCGGCCTTTCCGGCCGGGACGGCGATCTGATCAAGGCCCGCAAGATGAAGATCATGAAGGAGCAGGCCGAAAACGCGCCGCCCGAACTGATCGATCTGGGCCGGGTCGGCGAGGTCACCGAGGTCAACCCCGATATTCTGACCACCCTCGATGCCCGGGGCTTCATTCCGGTGATCGCTCCGGTGGGAGTGGGGCCGGACGGCCGCTCCTACAATATCAACGCCGATCTGGTGGCCGGAGCGGTCGCCGCCAATCTCAAGGCCGCGAAACTGATCCTCCTCACCGATGTCGAGGGGGTCAAGGATCGGGACGGCAAGCTGATCTCTTCCCTGAGCTGCGCCGAGATAGATGCCCGGATTAAAGACGGGGTGATCGCCGGCGGCATGATTCCCAAGGTCAACTGCTGCAGGGAGGTGGTCGAGGCCGGGGTGGCCAAGGCCCATATCATCGACGGCCGGACCGAACACGCCGCCCTGCTTGAGGTTTTCACCAACGAAGGGGTTGGCACCGAGATCGTCCGGGAGTAAAAACGCCGGCAGGCCATCGAATCCGCCCTGTTTTCGGCCTTTTCGCCTGCCTTCGGGATGGCGAACAGAGCAAACAGGCGCCCCGTATCGCCGTCGCCTCGCCCGTTAAATTTTCGAGATAGACTT
>JARGFN010000038.1 GCA_029210665.1 Desulfobulbales bacterium | reverse complement strand
GCAAGGCGGCAACGATGTTGATAATACTGATGGTATATCAACGAGTTGCCAACGCCGCAGATGCGCCGTTATCGGGCGCCCCGCAGGCGGCAGGGTCAACCCTGGCAATCCAGGGAAAACGATTATCTTATGTAATTACAAGCTGACAGGTGAAATTCACCACGAAGCCGTCACGGATTCAGGGGAGTGAAAAAGGTGCTAAACCATGGCAGAACCTAAATTTACATCCGGAGTTCAGGACCTGATCGATCGCCTTCGTGAGGAAGGTTTGGCTGAAGGCCGCCGGGAGGGAGAGAAGATCGTCGCCAAGGCCCATCATAAGGCCAAACAAATCGTGGACCAGGCCTACGCCGAAGCGGACGGGATCCGCGACAAGGCCCGCGAGGAGGCGGAGCACCTCCGCAAATCCGCCCAGGAGGCGGTTCAGCTGGCGGCCCGCGACACCGTGCTCAGCCTGAAAAGCACGCTTTCCCGTCAGTTTTCCCAACGGATCAGCGAGCTGCTGGAAGAGACCTTTCACGAGGAGGATTTTCTCAAGCAGGTAGTCCTGGAGATCGCCGGCCACACCCTGTCCGAGGAAAAAAAACGGGACGCGAAGATGGAAATTATCCTGCCCGAGGACGTGGTCGGCCTGGAGGAATTACGGCGCCACCCGGAAAAGGTCAAGCAGGGCAGCCTGGGGCAGTTCATGCTCTCCACGGCCGCCGATCAATTCCGGAACGGGGTTACCCTGCGGACTTCCGAACAGCAGAAAGCCGGGCTTACCATAAGACTGATCGGGGAAGACGTCAGCATCGACCTCAGCGATGAATCGATTACCGAGCTTTTACTGGATCATCTTCTGCCCCGCTTCCGGGCCCTGATCGAGGGCAGCATCCAATGAGGCGAAATCTTGAATAACCGCTCCGAATACTTCACCTTGATCGCCAGTCTGCCGCCACTGCCGACGGATTTCAGCCGGGCCGGGCAGCCCATCAACCGGCTGCGCCTGGAAAAACGATTGGACATGCTTTCCGGCCGGGACCGGAAGATAATCGAACGGTTGGAGAGATTTCTCATCTGGGAGCGCCGGCCGGAACAGCACAGCGACCAGGCGATTCTGGCGGCTTACGAAGAGATCGTCAACAAAACCGAATATCCCCTGGCCCGGGAAATTATCACTACCCTGATGGATACCCGGATAATCGTCGCCGCCCTCCGCCGCCGCCGGCGGGGACTGCCCCCGGTCGAGCCGACCGGCAGCTGGGGCCGGCATATCGCGCAAAACTGGCAGCGAACCGACTTCGGGTTGGGAGCGCGCTTCCCCTGGCTGGACCACCTGCGGCTGCTGTTGGATGAAAACCGGGTCATGGAGGCCCACCGCCTGATTACTTCGAGGATCTGGGACTACCTTAATAAACTGGCCGACCGGCATTATTTTGACTTTGAAGCGGTCATGCTCTATCTGGTGCGCTGGGACCTGGTGAACAACTGGATCAAACAGGACCATGAGAAAGGCAGGGAAAAATTTAATCAACTCACCAGGGAGGTACTGGGACAATATGCCGAACTCTTCGACTGAGGCGTGGGTAACCGGGGTCAAGGGCAACATCGTCACCATGGAATTCGCATCCGGTTCCCTGATGAAAAACGAAGTCGCCTATGTCCGGGCAGGCGAGGCCCGTTTGAAGGCCGAGGTTCTGCGCATCCGAGGGAAACGGGCCGACATGCAGGTCTTCGAGGATACCGCGGGCATCAAGGCGGGTGATCCGGTGGAGCTTTCCGGCGAGCTGCTTTCGGTCACTCTCGGCCCGGGCCTTTTAGGCAGAATTTACGACGGTCTCCAGAATCCCCTTGAGGTCATGGCCTCGCGGCACGGCTTCTTTCTGCCCCGGGGAGTCCAGGTCGAGCCTCTGGACGCGGTGCACAAATGGTCTTTCGTGCCGGCGGTCCGGGCCGGAGACCGGCTGCAAGCCGGCGGGGTGCTAGGCACGGTCCAGGAAGGCCGCTACACCCACAAGATCATGGTCCCCTTTGCCCGGAAAGGCGAGGTGGAGGTGACCTGGATCCAGGGCGGGAGTTTCACGGTCCTGGATCCGGTCGCCAGAATCAGTCACGGCAGCGGCGAGGAAGATCTCGTCACTCTCCGGCAGCGCTGGCCGGTAAGACGCCCCCTGCCGGAATATCTCCTTTACCAGGGCTTGGCGGAAAGGCTCTTTCCCTCGGAACCTCTGCTCTCGACGATCCGGATCGTCGACACCTTCTTCCCCGTCGCCCGGGGCGGCACGGCCTGCATACCCGGGCCTTTCGGAGCCGGCAAGACCGTGGTCCAGGGCTTGATCGCCCGCTATTCGATGGCGGACATCGTCATTGTAGTGGCCTGCGGAGAAAGGGCGGGAGAGGTCGTGGAGATGATCGAGGACTTCTCCCGGATGAAGGACCCCCGCGGGGGCGGCTCCCTCATGGAGCGGACGGTGATTATCTGCAACACCTCCTCAATGCCGGTGGCAGCCCGGGAGGCCTCGATCTATACCGGCATCACCCTGGGCGAGTACTACCGGCAGATGGGCCACCAGACCCTGCTTCTGGCCGATTCCACCTCCCGCTGGGCCCAGGCCATGCGCGAGACCTCCGGCAACCTGGAAGAGATTCCCGGCGAGGAGGCCTACCCGGCCTATCTCGATTCAAACATCAAGGAGGTCTATGAGCGGGCCGGGGTGATCCGGGCCGGCGACAAGGCGGTGGGCTCGCTGACCATGATCGGCACGGTCTCCCCGGCCGGAGGTAATTTCGAGGAACCGGTTACCCAATCGACCCTGGCCACGGTCAAGGCCTTTCTGGGGCTCTCCTCGGAACGGGCCTATCAACGTTTCTACCCGGCCGTCGACCCCCTGATCTCCTGGTCCCGATATCTGGAGCAGCTGCGCCCGCATCTCGATCAAAACCTGCATGAGGGCTGGACCGACATGGTTCATGAGGTCATGGAACTCCTCAAACGGGGCGACGGCATCAATCGGATGATGCAGGTCACCGGCGAGGAGGGGATTTCCCTGGATGATTTCGTGATTTATCAGAAGGCCACCTTCGTCGACATGGTCTATCTTCAGCAGGATGCCTTCGACGAGGTGGATGTCTCCACCTCCACCGAACGCCAGCGGGAAAACTTCCTCCGCCTCAAACGGCTTATCGACTATGACTATGATTTCAAGGACAAGGAGGAGGCCCGCGACTTCTTCACCAGACTCACCGGGCTCTTCAAGAATTTGAACTATTCGGTCCGCGGCTCCCACGATTACCGGAAATATGCCCGCGAGTTGGACGAACTGGCCGGGACCGCAACCTGAAGGCCCCTGATCGTAACCGATCACGGGGTACCGAATCGCTATATTATCGGCCGTGGTCCACTTCGATTACGCCGCTGCGATTGCCGACCGTAATCTCCAGGCCGGAAACGCCCCTGATCAAAAGTTCGAAGGGAGTGACCTCCCCGCTGGAAAGAAACAACACGGCGGTGCGGTTTCCGGCCTCACCGTCACCGGCATCCAAGGCTATCTCCCGGTTAGCAAGGGTCATGTGGAAGCTGAAATCCTCCGGCAACACCCGGCGCCGGTAAAGGCCTTCCTCGAATCCCCGCCATTCACCGTCAACCAGTTTCTCGAACAGGTAGCCATCACTGGTAAAGACCACCCGGTGTTCCCGGGAGTTCATGATCGCTTCCTCGGCGGCTAGTTTCATCAGGGCGGCCAACCGGTTTCCCTCTTCGGCAAGCTTTTCCTGCTCTGAATCGAAGGTGACGGCGGCAAAACTGATGAGAATGGCGATAATGACCAGAACGACCAGAATTTCGAGCAGACTGAATCCGGCTGTAGCCGTAGAGCGCGGCCGGCCGCTAATTATCATCGCGCCAGTTGCCGATATCGGCGTTGACCCCTTCGCCCCCCGGTTGACCGTCGGCGCCCATGGAAAAGATATCGATCGAACCGTGCAGGCCCGGATTGAGATAGAGATATTCATTGCCCCACGGATCAAGCGGCAAGCGGTCGAGATAACCGCCCTCCTTCCAGTTCTTCGGTTCCGGATCGTCCTGGGGCCGCTTGACCAGCGCCTCAAGGCCCTGATCGGTGGAAGGATAAACGTAGTTATCGAGTTTATAGAGCTTAAGGGAGCCTTCGATGGCCCTGATATCCTGCTCCACCTTGACGATCCGGGCCTGGTCGGGCCGGTCCATGATCTTCGGAACCACAAAGGCGGCCAGAATACTCAAGATCACCACCACTACCATGATTTCGATAAGGGTAAAGCCGCCCTGAGCAAAACGTCTTGCCATGGCCTGCCTTCCGGTTTGTTTAATTTTCTTCGTCATCAAAATATTCTCCAAAATTAAAAAAGTCTGGGAAGCTGCCCGTTATAGCCAATCTTTACCATCCCGTCGGCCTCCGGTCTGCCCAGAATCTGCAGATAGGTGGCAAGTTCGCTGGAATCGCCTTGCCGGGCGCCGAGGCTGCCGTCAAACGAGTATTTCCCGTCGGGGGAGAGGATCCCCAGCCCGCCGGCCCGCAGAGCCCCGCCGGTATCGTTAAGTTTAAGGACGATGCCGTCGCTGTCGGTGGAAAGATCAACCGCCACTCCGCCCAGGCCCACCCGGTAGGGAGATTCGACCCTGGCATTGCTCCAGAGCAGTCGGCCGGCGGCCTCGACCGGATAACCATCTTCGGCGACCAGGGACAACTCCTCCGTTTCCAGGACCCCGGTCAACTTCACCCCGGGCAGAAATCTCCGACCCAGAAAATCGGCGGAAACCCGGCCCCTGATTTTGCCCAGTTCCACGGAATCGAAACCCAGCCGGACAACTCCCTCGGTCGAGCCATCGCCGAGACCGCCGGAGACTGCAAACTGCAAACGTCCGACCGCCAGGGCGCCGGGCTGGAAACGCCATTGCAGATCGGTCACTTCGAGGCCGCCGACCTCCAGCGCGAGGATCCGCCCGTCCGTCCAGGCCCCGTCAAGCCCCGCGACGGTATACCCCCCGGCCGGAACGATCTCGTACTTGCGCATCAGCGCCAGGACGTAATCAGCCGGCATGGTCCAGAAAAGAAAGAGCAGATAGAGGACCAGGGTCAGGATTATCCAGGAGCGACTCTTCTTCATTTAGACTCCGTCTTGAAGGTTACCCGGGCATTAACGAGCCCCGGGGCATCGAGTTTTTCAACCGTGAGATTGCTGACCGCAAGCGCCCGGCTGTTCCCGGTTGCGCGGAGGAATTTCATGAAATCGACGAAAATCAGCTCCTCGAACCAGACCTTGATATTATCCCCGTCGCCGGGATCGACCCTTTTCAGGCCGGCTTCGATCCCATGCCGCCTGGCGGTCTGATCGATCATTTTCAGGGGCGAGACCACCCTTGTTTGGGATCGCGAAGACTTCAATTGCCGGGCCCTGACCGCACCATCCTCCATCCAGATCAGATCCGCTTTTCTGGCAGCGACTTCCCCTCTCGTGCGGACAAGATCTTCCCTGAGCGGTGCGACCACCAGGACATAGGCGAGCAGGAGAAGGACAATCCCTCCACCCCACAAAACCGCCTGTTGTTCCCGCTTCTGTAAGTTGGACCAGAAACTCATATTATTGCAGACCTTTTATCTGAATTTTGGTTTTAACCTTGCCGCCGACCGATTCGGCATTTTTGATATCCATGCTGATCCCGGAGAGGCCGGCGAGATTATTTTTCAATTTTTCCAGCGCCTGCAAATCCTCGATCTCAAAATCAAAATCAAAGCGGCCGTTATTGAAGCGGAGCCCGGTAAGGCTGAAACCCGCCGCTTCGATCAGCAAGGGCGCCGCCCTGTCGTAGATCTCGAAAAACTGGTCACGGGCGGCGCCGGCCCCTTCCAGTTCGACGATCTTCTGTTCCATCTGGGCCCTGGCGTTGACGATCCTGCGGCTGGTCGGAAAGGTTTTCAGATAAACGGTCTCGATCCGTTTGGCCAGGGCCTGGTTTTCGCTTTTCAGGCAAAAATAATCGATGGCAAAGCCGGTAATGTTCAAAACAATCAGCACGGCCGCGGCCACGGCGGGCACCCGC
This sequence comes from Desulfobulbales bacterium, assembly GCA_029210665.1. Classification (GTDB taxonomy): domain Bacteria; phylum Desulfobacterota; class Desulfobulbia; order Desulfobulbales; family JAGXFP01; genus JAGXFP01. The sequence goes on along the minus strand of JARGFN010000038.1, from coordinate 10,713 downwards.
CATTTCTGCCACATCTCGCGCCAGCCGGCATGGCGGCCGTAATCGCCCTGCAACAGATCGATCACCGCCTTCTCGTTATAGCCTTCGGCCAGTACTTGCAGCAGCGGCTCTTTCCGGGTGGCCACCGCATTTATTTCCGGCAAATCCGCCTGCAGGTCAGCCGGAAAATCCTGATCGAGATACAGACTGACGGGGGGCGTCGAACCGGCCTCGCCGGAGGTCCCGGCCAGGAACAGGGGCAGGCTGTCGAGATCCCCGGCGTAGGCGTGCCAGGCATCTTTTCTCAGCATGAACCCGTCCCCGGACACCACCAGCGACCAGTGCTCGGGGGTCAGGGGAACGGCCATGGTGGCCGGCACCATGCTCTTGATCTCGATTCCGTGCTCATGGAGGATTTCCAGCCACGCCTCCATCCGCTCCTTCGCCGCCACCGCCACCGGGATCGCCCCCGTTCTGCCTGTCGGGCCATGGGCGAAATGGAGGGTGTCGACATCCTCGGTCAGATTTTCCTCAAGGGCGTAGGGAAGACTTTTTTTAACAAGGCGGCCCCGGCCGCCGGGGATGTTCACCTCGGTAAGGAGAACATCCTGCCCGGCGATCAGGACGACGACCTTCTCGCCCCGCAGGTGCAGGGCTTCGGCCAGGGTCCCCTGGCCGGTAACCACCGCGCCGTAGGCGGGCCGTTCCGCCCAATGGACTTTTTCGGGCGCTTCCGAACCGAGAAACAGGAAGTGTTCTTTTTTTGTCGATTTCATCTAATAGGTTCCTATGCTTCTTGCCACGACCTCTACCAAAGTAGTCCGGGAAAAGAGAGTGTAAAGCTCGACCTCGGCCTCACCGAAAACCGCCCGGGCTCGGGCCATAAAATAACCACTGGTCAGAGAAAGGCCATCGGGGTTGATCCCGGTACCGGCCAAAGCGGGATCGGCCAGAAAATCCGCTATACTTGCATATCCATCGTCGGGCCGCGCCATGACGATCTCCTCGGCGGCCGCGACCGACAACCCGGGCGACAGGGTCGAGATTACCACCGGCCCGGCCGTATTGAGGTTGATTTTCGTCGGCCCGGGCAAGGCGGCGACATGCTCCTTGACGCAGAGATAAATCTCGGGGGTGAACCCCTCGATCAACAACAGTTCGCTGGGGCTTGTCATCGGGCGGTTGGCGGCCAGGTAGGCGGGCTCATGGAGCAGGTACTCGTTGTCCTCCGCCCCGCCCGGCCTCGGATTCGAATCGTCGTCAAGCCAGTCAGCCACGGCCCGGACCAGGAAGGCGCCGTTATCGGCCTCGCAATCCTCATAGAGCTGCTCCAGCATCTGCTCGGCTTGAGCAATTTCGTTGGAACTCCCCAGAACGAGATTGTTCAGATTTATCCTGCCCTGCATGTCGACAAAGCTGCCGGAAACCACCCCGTTTTCCACCGCCGTCGGCGGCAGCCCCATCGCCCAATTTTCACCAAGATTATCGCTGCCTTTGCTATCCCTGTTCAAAACCCACCGGCCCCACTCTTCCAGTCCCAGGGCCAGAACCATGGCCTGGTCCCCCTCCAGAAGATTGGCGGTTCTCCTGACCGCCACATGCTGGGCAAAGGACATGCTTACCGCCAGCATCGCCACCAGCGCGGTGACCAGCAGAACGGTGATCAGGGCCATGCCCTTCTGGTTGGCGAGCATATTTCGAGATTCCTGAATCATCTCATCCCTTACCGGCGACCAGGAACAACCGGTCGATCCTGCCCCACTTTTTCAGGTCGAGATGGACCTGGACCGCCTTCGGCAGGTTGTCGGGAGACAAGGCCGGGTTATCCGGCGGCCATTGCCGACAGGTCGTACCGAGTGAATCCTTAAAGGATAGCTCAAAACCTTCCACCTCCCGCAACAACACCTGGGAAAAGGGCTGGGTTTCCACGCCCCGGTCCAGAACCGGCCAGCTGTCCTTGATCAGCGATTCATCCTCCAGCCGGTAAGAGACCCGCTGCAAGCTGCTCCTCTTCAGCAGAAGCGGATTGCGCCGGCCGCTGGTGGTCAATTCGAAAACCGCCGGAATTTCCGTCCACATCATGGCATCCCGCGGGTCCATCTGATAATAGGTCCGGATCGGACGGTCAACCGCCTGCTCGATATCCCGGCCGATAATCCGCATGGTGGTCTGGAGTTCCCGCAGTTTTTCGGAGTCCGCCTCCAGCTGCTCCTTGGTCGCCAGCATCGAACTCAAACTGCCATACAGCGACACCGAAATCAGGGCGAAGATGCTCAGGGCGACCAAAAGCTCCAGGAGGGTGAATCCCCGCTCCGCCCCCGCCGTACCGATCTCGACCGCTCTTTTTCCCTTGCCGGGTCCGGCAATATTCTTTTTCATATTCCCGTCACCGTCACCGGCCCAGGTACATACTCAGAAAGGCCAGGCTGGAGTCCTTCCGTTTCGTTCCCGGCCAGACCTCGATCTCGATCAGCTGGACATTCGGATCCGGCGTCGACTGGCCGGTAACCCGCCAACTCCAGCGCCGTTCGGCCATAATCGATACACCCTCCGCCCCGTCGTCACCGATAAACCGTTTGTCCAGCCGGATTTCCGCGGCCCGGTTCATGGCGACCCAGTGGGCCAGGGTTTTGTCCCGCAGATACTCGGCATTGCCGACCATGTTGACGTTGTTGTTCAGGGCGGTCAGGGCCACCAGACTTAAAATTGCCAGGGCGACCAGAAGTTCGAGCAGGGTAAAACCTTTCTGTTTGACCAGGACGGACATTAACGGATTCTATCGGACCAGTTGATTGAGTTCAAAGACCGGCATCAGAATAGCCAGGACGATCATCAAAACCAGGCCGCCCATCAAAAGGATCAGCACCGGCTCGAAGATCGCCGTGGCCAGACCGGTGAAGACCTCCACCTCCTTTTCCTGACTGCCCGCCGCCTGATCGAGCATCTGCCCGAGATCGGCGCTGGTTTCGCCGCTGGCAATGAGATAAATCACCATGGGCGGAAACGAGTTGGTCATCGCCAAGGATTTACTGATACTCTTGCCTTCCCTGACTCCCCGGGCGGCGTCTTCGATGGCTTTTTTCAGGGAGAGGTTGTTAACCACTCCGCCGGCGATCTTCAGGCCATCAAGGGCGGAGACCCCGCTGGCTACCAGAATGCTGTAGGTCCTGGCAAAACGGGCGACCTCAAGCCCCCGCAAAAAACGGCCGAGCAGCGGCGCGGTCATCATGAAACCGTGAACCTTCATCCGGACCCCGGGATTTTTCATCAACAGCCGGGCGATCAGAAACGAACCGACCAGAACAATCAGGATCCAGGGCCACTGCCCCCTGAAAAATCCACTGAGGGCGATAACAACCCGGGTCAGTAACGGCAGCTCCTGATTGACGTTGCTGAACACCACGACGATCTGGGGAACCACGTAACCGAGCAAACCGACCACGACCAGCAGAGCAACCAGGGTAAGCAACAACGGATAGGCGAGAGCAAGGATGATTTTCTGGTGAAGCTGCTGCTTAAACTCGGTGTAATCGGCCAGCCTTTCCAGGACCAGATCCAGCCTGCCGGTGTGCTCCCCCGCCTCGATGGTGGCCCGGTACAGGTCGGGGAAAACTTCGGGATACTCGGCCATGGCCGAGGCCAGCGACATGCCCTCCTGGACATGCGACCTGATCCCGGCAAAGACCTTCTTGGCCCAGGCCTGATCGGTCTGTTCCGACACCACGTTCAAGGCATCGCCCAGCACCGCCCCGGACTTGACCATGGTGGCCAGCTGCCTCATCACCAGAGCCAGGGACGCACCCGCCGGTTTTCGCCGCCAGCCGGAGGAACCCCGGGATGATTCGCGGCCGGTGACCGCCTCGACCGTCACCGGCATCAACCCCTGATCCCTGAGAATCTGTCTGATCTGCCGCGGCGAATCGCCGGACTTGACGCCTTTGTAAACCTTGCCGTGGTTATCCACGGCTGAATATTCAAAGGCTCCCATCAATCCATCCGCATTTCAGTTTTCCTTGGTGACCCGAAGCACTTCGGCCAGGGTCGTCTTGCCGGCCAGCACCACGCGAATCCCATCGTCGCGCAGACTGGGGGTCAAGGTTCTCGCGTATCTTTCCATTTCATATTCACCGGCCCGGCCGTGAATCATCTCCGGCAGCTCGCCGACCACTTCGACCAGTTCGTAGAGTCCGGTCCGCCCGTGATAGCCCTGGTTGCCGCACTTCTCGCAGCCGCCGGCCTTATAAAGGGTGGGAGGGGGGGCGCCCTCGGCAATCCCCAACTCCCGGCACTCGGAAGCGGTTGCCTCATAAGCCTGCCGGCATTCCCCGCATAACAGGCGCACCAGCCGCTGGGCCAGGATGCCGCACAGGGTAGAAGAGAGCAGGAAGGGTTCCACCCCCATGTCCCGCAACCGGGTGACGGCGCCGATCGCGGTATTGGTGTGCAGGGTCGAAAAAACCAGATGACCGGTCAGACTTGCCTGGACCGCGATTTCCGCCGTCTCCCGATCGCGGATTTCGCCGATCATCACCACATCGGGATCCTGGCGGAGTATGGCCCGCAACCCCCGGGCGAAAGTCATGTCGACCTTGGTATTGACCTGGGTCTGGCCGATCCCGTCGATATAATATTCGATCGGATCCTCGACGGTCATGATATTGGCGCTGACCTTATTGAGCCGGGCCAGGGCGGCGTAAAGGGTGGTGGTCTTCCCGGAGCCGGTAGGGCCGGTCACCAGGATGATCCCGTTCGGCCGTTTGATCAGACGATCGACGGCCAGAAGGGTGTCCGCCGGCATCCCCAGCTGCTCAAGGTTCAAACGGCCCGCCTGCTTGTCGAGAAGTCTGAGAACGACCCTTTCTCCGGCGGCGGCGGGAATCGTCGAGACCCTGACATCGACCGGCCGGCCGGCGACCCGCACCCCGAAACGGCCGTCCTGGGGCAGCCTCTTCTCGGCGATATCGAGATTGGCCATAACCTTGATCCGGGAGGTGATCAGGGGGGCCAGGGCGCGATTCGGCTCCAGGACATCCCGCAACACGCCATCGCTCCGGAAGCGCACCTGCAAACGACTCTCGAAGGGTTCCAGATGGATATCGGAGGCGTTTTCCCGGACCGCTTCGGTAAGGAGCCCGTTGATCAGCCGGATTATGGGGGCATCGTCCTGACTTTCCAGGAGATCCTCGGTCACCGGCAGCTGTTCGGCAATGGCCTGCAAGTCGAGATCGTCACTGAGGTCGTCGGCTATCCGGGTGCTGGTCCCGGCCCCGTTTTCATAGACCTTCTGAAGAAGCTCGCCGAACCGCTCGGCGGAAACCTGTTCCACCTTAAAAGGGTTGCCGGCAAAACGTCTTGCCTCGGCCAGAATTTCCGGCTTGAGACCGGGCCGGTAAAATCCCTTAATCGGCTCCTCGGCCGTTTCGGTCAGCAGAAAGCCATGCCGCCGAGCGAAGGAATAGGGCAATTTTTCCAGGAGGCTCACCTTATCAAGGTCCATATCTTTATAACTCTTCTTCCGCCAACAACGGAACCTGGGCATCGGGCATCAGGGCCAGCCCGTCATCCTTGGATTCCTGCTGCACCCGCCGCATGTAATCGTACTTGTCGAAAGTGATCCGATTATTGGCCGCGGTGTCACGCAAGATAGTGGGCCGGAGAAAGACCATCAGGTTCCGCTTGTTATGGCTGGTCTTGTTGTAGCGGAACAGCCAGCCCAACAGCGGAATACTGCCGAGAACCGGCACCCGTTCCTCGGTCTCCTGAATATCGTCGCTGATCAGCCCGCCGAGCACCAGGATCCGGCCGTCGTCCACCATGACGCTGGTCCTGATCTCCCGGGTGGAAGTGGTCTGCAGGCCGACCTGGGTGCTGCCGCCGGCGGAGCTCAGATTCGAAACCTCCTGCTCGATATCGAGGCGGATCGTATCCCCCTCGTTGATCTGCGGCAGGACCTTCAACTTGAGACCCACGTCGCGCCGCTCATAAGTGGTGAAGGGATTGGTGGGAGTTTCGCTGCCGGTGCCGGTATAGCTGCCGGTTGAAAACGGCACGTTCTGGCCGACGATGATTTCCGCCTCTTTGTTATCCATGGTGACCAGCGAAGGCGTCGACAGGATATTGGTATCACTGTCGCTGGACAAGGCCGAGACCAGCATCCCCAGATTAAGACCCTTGACCCCGAGAATACTGGCCGCGCCATTGAGATAGCCGATATTCAAGCCGGAAGAGATCCCCAGGGCGGTGAGATCGCCGCTGCTCAGGATATTGATGTTCGGGACCGCCGGGCCGCTGAAGGCGGTGCCGCCGACAACCCCCCTATCACTGCCGGAGGTCACGTCGGTGGCCCGCCACTGCACGCCCAACTCCGCCCCGGCCCCGGTCGCCACCTCGGCGATTACCGCCTCGATCATTACCTGGGGCCGCCTGATATCCAGCTTGCGGACAACCGCCAGGATGTTCTGGGTCACCGCCGGCGAAGCGGTGATAATCAGGGCGTTGGTCATGTCATCGGCCTGGACGTTTAAATCGATCTTCCGGAGAGGGCCGGCCGGGGCAGCCGCCGTCTTCTGGGACTTCTGCTGATCGCCCTCGCCGAAATCGCCGCCCCGGAGAATGGGCAGAAGGTCCTTGGCCTTGGCATATCTGAGAAATACCACCTGGGTGGCGCCGGAGGACTCGATCGGGGTGTCAAGGTAGGAGGCCAGGGTTCTGGCCCGTAAAACCTCGTCGTCGGCTCCGCTCAACAGGATGCTGTTGGTCCGGCTGTCGGAGATAAGGCGCATATCCTGGCGGTTGGCGCTCTGCGCCCGGGCCTTGTCCGACAACCCTTCGATGACCTGCACGACGTCCCGGGCATCGGCGTGTTCAAGCTTGATGATCTCGATCTCTCCCGAACCGGGCTGGTCGATCTGCTTGACGATCTTCATCAGCCGTTCGATGTTGGCGGCCCGATCGGAAATCAACAGCATGTTACTTTCAACCTGGGCGGCCAGATAGCTTTTGGCGGGGACCAGGGGGCGCAGGATGGCAATCAGTTTATCCACCGGCACATGTTCGAGCTTTACAATCCTTGTCAACACGCTGTCGGCCGGGCGATTCCCGACAGGGTCGCCGTCGACGTCGACAATCGACGAATCATGCTTCACCCTCGACAAGGGAACGATTTTAACAATTCCCCCATCTTCCACGGCGGCAAATTCATGGACCTGCAGGATCGAGAGAAAAACAGAGTACAGTTCGTCTTCCGAAACATCCTCCGAGGCGATGATCGTCACCTTACCCTTGACCCTTGGATCGACGATAAAGGTCCGGCCGGTTATCCGGGCAACGCTGCTGATCACCGTACCGATCTCGACATCCTTGAAGTTGATGGTGACCTTGTCGCCACCGGGAGCGGACTCGGCGCCGATAACCGGACCAGCGCCCGTGACCAAAAATCCGGCCAGAAACACCCAAATGGAGAACTTGATGATTTTATCGAGATTTATCATGAATGCGGATCCTTTTCCTTTCGTTGTTTCAGCGTAACCGTTCACCGGGGGAACGCCAAAGTACCCTGAATCGCCGGACGGTTAACCGTTCAGCCATCGTGATTAATTTCATACATCCGGGTCTCGCGCCTGCCGTTTCGACTGATCACGACCCGGATTTGCTCGGCATTGCGGATCTGCTGATAAGCCGAGAGGCCGCCCTGGATGGTATCGAGCTTAACCCCGTTCACCTCGTGCAGGACATCGCCCGGCTGCAGGCCGAGTTCCCGCAACAACTTGCTGCCCCGCGCCGAAACCAGTCGATAACCCTGCTGGACATCACCCTCTTTATACACCTCGACGCCGACCTCCCTGGCCAGGGTTGGGATATCGCCCAGCCGCTGTTCAAGATAGGAGTTATCGATCCGCCAATGCACCCCGTCGCCGAGATCAATTATGGCCTCGTCAGCCCCCCCCGCCGATTCGGTTTCGCGGCTGCTCATCGAAAGACCGTCCTGGTCGTCCTGCTCCATCATCAGGGTCTCAAGCACCCCGCCCCGCCTAAGCAAGACGCGGTCACCATGGATTTCGCTGATCTCGGCATTACCGGGAACCTTGTCCCCGACGCTGTAAAGCTCCTCATCGCCTTTACCTTTCTCGGCGATAACGGCAAGGTCTCTTTGCATCGATTCGACCGTGACTATCCCCTTCAGAACCAGGGCGAGAGTGGTTTTCGGAGCGGCGCCCGAATCCGCCGCCGGAGAACGGGACGAATTCTCAACCCTGACCGCCAAGCCGAAAAGCGGCGGCTCTTCTAGCGGCGCCCCGGCATGGCCGCCAATTGAACGATCACCGGAATCCCGGGGTTTTTTTACAGCGATACTCTTGGGCGTGAACCCCTCACCGAAATCGGAAATCACGCCGACTATCTTCCAGGTGAGAGAGGCGCCGGTCTGGGCCAGCAGCACGGCCAGGATCAAACCAAGTAAAATCCGCCAATTCCGAAGGGCATTGCCCCCGGTTAGCGATTCCCTGGCGACTGTCATCAGATTATCGGAAAAATTCATTATAAAGAACATCCTCTCTCGAACACCCGGATAAATATTACCTGAATCCGATACCTGCAATCTCATTTAAGATATATCAATCGGACGATTTGTCATGCAAAAAAGGCGGCCGCCCGACACCATAACCCAACGATAAAAAGCAATCGGCGATTTTTTCTTGCCTCGCCGCCGACAAGATCGAAGATGATCTTATGATTTTCCGATTAAAATCGCAATTGCTATTTGCGAACCCGTATGCTATAAAATCGCCCACCACAGGCGTTTCCTAAGAGGTTGCCCCCGTAGCTCAGGGGATAGAGCACAGGATTCCTAATCCTGGAGTCGTACGTTCGAATCGTACCGGGGGCACCACCCTATAAAGTGAAATTCCAAATCTTCGCGGGTCGCGAAGCAGCCGATTCGCTTCGGCCCCGCCCCTCTCGCCCCGGTAAAAATTGCCACCCCGGCAACCCGCCGCCGGATTGCTTGAAAAAAATCCGGTTTAGTTGTATAATGATATGGCGATGATTATTCTTCTTACATTGCCCGGTCTTCCGCACCGGATCGAGGCGATAAAGTAAGAGGGGGGGGATGAGGTGTTGAAAAAATATTACCTGCCGTTTGTTGTTTTCATGAATTTCGCCGCGCTTTGCCTGGCCGCTGGTCAGGCAACGGCGGCAACTCCGCAAATCGCCTCCGGTTATTACCATAATGTAGTCCTGGACGCGAACGGTACCGTCTGGACCTGGGGCGGCAACGGCTTCGGTCAGTTGTGCGACTCCAACCGTCCTTCGCCGGACGCCACGCCGAAACCGATTCCCGGCCTGACCGACGTCGTCACCATTGCCGCCGGCCCGGAATACACCCTGGCGGTCAAATCGGACGGCACCGTCTGGTCCTGCGGCGCCAACGGCTTCGGCCAGCTTGGCCGGGGTTATCTCAGTGATTACGAACGCGATATCGGCATGGTGGTCGATCCCGACAATCCGGCAAACAGCTTCAACCTCGACGCGGATGGGACGACAGGCTTGGGCGTTGTCTCGATCGCGGCCGGCAGCAAGCATGCCCTGGCAGTCCGGGATGACGGCACGGTCTGGGGTTGGGGCGCCAATGCCGGCAAACTGGGCGCGGACGAAATGGCCGACTCCAACGACCCGAAACATCGGGAGATCTGCGGAGGGACGGTCTGCCTCAAGCCGATTAAGGCCGATAACATCACCAACGCCCGCGCTGTCGCCGCCGGCCTCTATCATTCGATGGCCCTTGATGCCGCCGGCTCGATCTGGACCTGGGGAAGCAACAACTACCGGGGCCAGCTCGGCCGCGGCGCCCAGCTCGACTGGGACAAAATTAAATCGAATATGAACACCTACAGCGATCCCGGCTATCCCTTGATCGAAGAGCCCTGGGGCTACACCCTTATCCCGGCCAAAATCGCCGACATCAACGGAACAACCATAACCGGCGTGACCAGGATATCGACCGGCTCGCTGCACAGCCTGGCGGTGGCGGCAGATGGAAAGGTCTACGGTTGGGGCGTAAACGATGAATACCAGGTCCAGACTCCAAACACCCGGCCTACTGGTTTTAGAGAATGGGTGCATAAGAAGATCCAGCCGGTTCCGGTCACCCTCGTCCACGAAATGGAGCCTTTATACACTTCTTTTCCCCCCCCCGTCCCGCTGACGGGGATAACCGCGGTTTCCGCCTCGGCGGTCCACTCGTTGATCGTAAAATCAGGATCCGTTATCGGATGGGGCAGAAACTCCCTGGATCAAGCGCAGCTGTGTGATGACACAAATCCGGACCAGCCCTGCACGAACAAGGTTTTATTCGACCAGCGAGGGGCGCTGGGGCTCGGCAATGAAACGGATTACAGGTCTAATCCTTTTTATAAAGGAAGAAGGAGTGCTAAATACGTAGACCCGCCGAATGCCCCGCTGTGGGGAAGCACGATAGCCTCTATCGCGACCGGCTACAGCCATAGTCTCGCCCTGCTGACCGACGGCACTCTCCATGTCAGCGGGGTTAACAATCAGTACCAGCTTGGCGAACAGTACCTGACCGACGGGACCGTTGCCGAATACATCACCACTCCCGCCCTTGTGTATGGCTGCGACAGCCAGCCTTTCGACCTCGACACCCCGCCGACCGACTCCGACTGCGATTTTGACGGCGACGGTGTTTTCGCGGGCGACAACTGTCCCTTTACGCCCAAT
>JARGFN010000240.1 GCA_029210665.1 Desulfobulbales bacterium | reverse complement strand
GTACACCCGGGCGACATCATGACCGACCCGCCCGCTGCCGCGACTGGCGACCCGCACGCAAAGGGGCAGGATCATGCCCATCGCCATGGTGACCGGCAGCATCAGCAGAAAAGAGATCCCGAATTTGATAGTGAGATAAAACGGCCAGGCGAAAGGGGTTTCTTTAATTACCGTCGCCAAGAAGCGGCTGATTTCAAACGGCGCCCTGGCGTGAAAGAAAAGTCCCAGGGTAAGAATGGCGGTAATGAACAGGAAAGTCGCACTCAGCGCCGGATAGAGGGAATGAGCGCTGAACCATCTGCTGCGTACCGCCAGCGCCCCCAACCCTATCCCGAATATAAAGGCCGCCACCACGATGACAAAAGCGCTATGGGTGGCGCCCAGCACGATGGCGAAATATCTGATCCAGGCGACTTGCAGGGCCATGCCGGCGAAACCGGCCAGGCCGGCCCCGATGATCGCGCGACGAGCGACACCGGGATCATAGATCAGGCTGTCGAACTTTCTCTCCGGATAACAACTATCCCCTTCCGCCGATTTTTGCGGTACGCTCGCATCCATATGGTGGAAAAACCGGGCAAGCCCCAGCGCGGCCGCGCCGAGGCAGATATTGAAAATACCGGTATAAATCAGGCCCGCATCCATCCCGTATCGATAAACAAGATAGAATCCGCCGAACAGAACGCCCAGGACCGCCCCCAGGCCGTTGACGGCATAGAGCAGGGAGATATTCCGCCGGAGAACGGATTCCGAGCCAGTCAGGTAACGGGTTACCGCCGGCAAGGTGCCGCCCATGGCGATGGCCGGGGCGGCGATAAGCAAAAAAGAGATGCCGAGTTTCAGGAAGAGAAGCCCGAAGGTGCCCGGAGCGAATCCGCCCCCCAGGCCACAAAATACTTTCGAAACCCAATCGAACAGGAATGGAAAAATTATCGCGTATAAACCGATGCCGATTTCCAGCCAACCATAGTAGAACAGTCCGTTGCGGCCCGTGTCCACCAAACGGCCGATCAGAACGGCGCCCAGGGCCAGGCCGCCCATGAAGGTCATCAGCACCACCAGATGGGAAAGCGAGGTCCCCCCCATCAAGTCGGCCAGATAACGGGTCCACAGCACCTCATAGACCAGAGCGCAGGCGCCGGACAGGAAGAAAGCCGTGGCGACCGAAAGGGTGGCCACCCGATGCTGTTTACTGTAATCCGCCATCGGAAGGATCTCCGGGTTTGAATATCGACAATAGATAGCTCGGGGAATCGCCCAGGCCAAGGGAAGACAATTCTACGTGCTTATCGCTCCCGGCGCAACGACAAAAAGGGTTGCCGCCCCCATCGGAACCGCATGTCACATCATGGTTGTGCAACAGATTTAATCACCAACTTTAATCACCGAAAGAACAAGGCATAAGGCAAAGGCCCCCCCCTTACCCCTCAACCCTTGCCCCTTGCCCCCTTGCCCCCTTGCCCCCTTGCCCCCTTGAACCTAAAAAACCTGCCCGGCTATCTCCCATACACCAGCGGCGGGGGTTGCCCGCCCAGTTTGATATCGAGAAGAGCCTTATCCGCTCTCAAGGAGTCGGGCACCGGAATATTGTTTTGCCCGATAAGGTCCCACCAGGCAAGAGCCTTTTGCGGATCGCCCTCTTTTGCTTCGCAATAGAATGATGAAATGACATCGATTGGCTCCATCATATCCAGAGCCACGCCGCCCTTCTCCTCGGCAATCCGCAAAAACGGCAGGGCCGCCTTGCAACCATTTCCCTGGGCCAGGCCAACGGCGACATCGAGGGCCAGCCGGGCCGCGCCCTCCCGGCGAACCCCGGCCACGACGCGATCATACAGCTCCTGTAATCTTTCTGGCCGCGGGGTCCATAATTGGCTCGCGGCCAGATTCCAAAGCAGCAGCTCCCCCTTAAGCATATTGAAGGCCTCGTCAACGGTCAGCCCGGCTGGAGCCAACCGATATGACGGATGGGTTATTGTTTCCCGCAATTCCGGGTCCTCGATATACCGCAGCATTTCCGACGCAAGAGCCGCTGTCGGCCGCAATTCGTCCATCAGTAAAAAAATCAGACTATTCCGCAGTTTATCGCTTTCTCCCGGCGGCATCGATTCGATCGCCCTCTTCACCCGATCTGCTTCCAACCCGACCATGCTGAAATAGTCATGGATCAGCAGATCCTCGCCATCCGGATTAATCCGGCTGTCATAACCCTCGAAAACTGTCACCGGCGATCGGAGAAAACGGCCGTATTCCGCCGTCCGCTCCAGCACCGGGAAATTTTCCGTATTTACCGGGCCATTCACCACGGTGGTATATTCATGAAAGCTTCGCCGAGTCATCACCTCCCGCAAAAGCAGCGCAAAGGGATCGGCATTGCCTATTTCCC
>JARGFN010000037.1:4251-17001 GCA_029210665.1 Desulfobulbales bacterium | reverse complement strand
TAAGAAAACCTGTCAACCTTTAATTTCATTTTCTGCCGGTTTTAATCATTTTCTGCCGGTTTTAATCATTTTCTGCCGGTTTTAATCATTTTTGCCCGAAAAGCCCGGTTACCATCTGGGCTATGGCCTACACATCCGCAGACCTCGACGAAATAACCGCCGCCATCGTTGCCCTGGCCAAGGGGCAGCGGGTGGTTTCAGTCCGACTTGACGGCAAGGAAATCGAGTACGGCAAGGCCGACCTGGCGGCTCTCAAGAGCTTGCGGGCCGAGATCACCGCCGAGCTGGCGACCGCCGCCGGCACCTCCGACGATTACGTCTATGTTTCGACGTCGAAGGGGTACTGAAATGGATCATGCCTTCGACTATAACGAGCTGGCCGCCGCCGGGATCTCTCCGATTCTCGATGTTGCCGGGCGCCCGCAGCTGTCCGCTTCCGCCCAGTCCGCCTTCGAGGCCGGCAACGCCACCTCGCCAGACTACGAAGCCGCGTCCACCTCTCACCGCCTCGGTCTCTGGGGGTTATCCGGCTCCGGTCCCAACGCCGCCCTCTCCGGCCCGGTCAATACCCTCCGCGCCCGCTGCCGCACCCTGGTCAGGAACAACGCGGTCATCGCCGGCGGGGTAGATTCCCTGGTCGCCAACCTGGTCGGCACCGATATCTCGCCGCGCTGGGAACTCAAAAACAACGCCCTCAAGGAGCGGATACAGGAGCTCTGGACCGATTCCCAGGAGGAGCTCGACGCCGCCGGGATCTACGATTTTTACGGGATGACCGAGCAGGTCGCCCGCGCCCTGCCCGATGCCGGCGAATGCCTCGCCCGCTTCCGGCCCCGGCGGATGGCCGACAATCTCCTGGTCCCACTGCAGGTCCAGCTTCTTGAGGCCGATCACCTCGACGCCTCTTTCGATTCGGTGAATCCCGACAACGGCAACGAGATCAGGATGGGCATCGAGTGGAACAAAATCGGCCAGCGCACCGCCTACCACCTGTTTCGCGAGCATCCAGGCGAGCGCTATGCCTACTCCAGCGCCTACGCCGGGGAGCGGGTCCGGGTCCCGGCCTCCGAGGTCCTTCACGTTTTCCGGCCGATGCGGATCGGTCAGGCCAGGGGCTGCCCCTGGCTGTCGTCGGTAATCACCAAGGCTTACGAAATCGACCAGATCCAGGACGCCGTCCTGGTCCGGCAGAAAGTCGCCAACCTGTTTGCGATGTTCGTCAAGAACACCGGCAACACTCAGACCGGCGCAACGGCGGCCTGGCCCGGCAATATGCCGAAAAGCACGACAACCAGCAAGCCGGTCGTGCCGGTCCTGTCCCCCGGCCTCTCGGTCCGTCTCAAGGATGGTGAGGATGTCCAGTTCTCGACCCCCCCCGATGTTGGCGACAACTACCAGGACCTGATTAAGCAGGAGCTCCGCTTCATCGCCCGCGGCATGGGCATCATGTACGAGCAGCTTTCCGGCGATCTGGAGGGGGTCACCTTCTCCTCGATCCGGGCCGGGGTCAATGAGTTTCGCCGTCTCTGCGAAATGCTCCAGGTCAGGATCCTGGTTTACCAGTGGTGTCGCCCGGTAGTCCGCCGCTGGCTCGATGCCGCTGTCCTCTCCGGCGCCCTGGCCATCCCCGACTACACCGAAAACCGCCGCATTTACTGGCGGGTCAAATGGCATCCGGACGGCTGGAATTATGTCGATCCGGTCAAGGACCGCCTTGCCGAGCAGATGGACGTCAGAAACGGCGTCCAGTCGCGGACCGCCGTGGTCGCCAAGCGCGGCAACGACATCGAACGGGTCGACAACGAGCAGGCCGCCGATCAGGCCCGGGCCGACTCCCTCGGGCTGGTCCACGACACCGACCCGCGCAAGACCGCGAAAAGCGGCTTGATGCAGCTGGCCGAAACCGAATCTTTAAGGGAAGAAAACAAATGAGCAAGCATCTGCCGCTGATCGCCGCCCGGGTCCTAAATACGCCGCTGTTGATTACCCAGACCAAGCTCGACGCCATCATGGCCGTCCTTGGCCCCCGGCTCGGCCTCGGCGGTGAAACCACCATGATCGATATGGAAAACCACAAGCCGGATGCCACCATGGGCACCTTCACCTTGTCCGCCCACGAAAACGGTCAGCTCTCCGGCGAGACCGCCACCCTTGGCCTGATCACCGTCCACGGGACCCTGGTCCACCGCTCCGGCGGCATGGATGGCTGGTCCGGCCTGCGCTCTTACGCATCGATCCGCGAGGATTTCCGCGAGCTCCGGGCCGACCGCACCGTTCAGGGCATCGTTTTCGAATATGACTCCGCCGGCGGCGAGGCTGCCGGTCTTTTTGACCTGGTCGACGAGCTGGCCGGAGCTCGCGGCGACATCCCCATGTATGCCATTGTTAACGAGCACTGTTATTCCGCCGCCTACGCCCTGGCCAGCGCCCAAGACGAGATTTACCTGACCAGAACCGCCGGGGCGGGCTCGATCGGGGTCCGGATGCGCCACGTCGACCGGTCCAGGATGAACGACGAGCTCGGCCTGACCGTTACCGAGTTGTTCTTCGGCGAGCGCAAGCTGGACGGCTCGCCCGACCAGCCCCTGTCCGACGGCGCCCGCAAGGCTTTCACCGGCTCGATGAAAAATGTCTATGACCTGTTCGTCGCCACCGTGGCGCGGAACAGGAACATGACGGAAGAGGAAGTCCGTGCCACCGAAGCAGCCTGTTTCGATGGCGACAACGCCGTCTCGGCCGGGTTGGCCGACGCGGTATTATCATACGATGCGGCTCTCCAAAGAGCGGCCGATAACATTGCAATCTCAGGAGGTATGAACATGAGCAAGGGTTTGCAGAATCAGATCGGGGCTCTATTGAAGGGCTCCGAGCAACCGGAAATCATCGAGGCCCTGGCGGCCCACGGCTACGTTCCGAAAGGCGAGGCCTCGGCCGAGCCAGACCAGGGCGCCATAGACCAGGCCAAAACGGCGGGGCAGGCCGAAGGCAGGGGCGAGGCCCTGGCCTATGCCGAGCAGGTCGTCGGCCTGTGCAACCTGGCCGGTTTGCCGAGGCTGGCAAGTGGCTACATCAAGGAGGGTCTCTCCACCGACGATGTCCGCCAGAAGCTGGTCGACGCTCAGGCCAATGGCGGCGACAGCGGCCCGGAGATCAACTCCACGGTCAGCGCCACCACCACCGGGAAAGTCAGTTCCCTGGTTGAGAATGCCAGGGCCAGGAGCGACCAGGCCAAGGCCTGATCCGGATTAACCGCAAGTAAAAATCAAATCCTAATTAGGAGGATAAGCAGATGGCCAGTTTAACCGAAGGAAACCGGCTCCACGATGTGCTTAAGTGGGAGCAGGACAATCTTTACAGCCGTGAAAAAGTCACGGTCCTGAGCGGCGAGAAACTCGTTGCCCTGGCCGTGGTCGGTAAAATCACCAACGCCACCCCGACCACCGGCACCGCAGCCGCAGCCAACACCGGCGACGGCACCATGACCGCAGTCACCGCCGGCGAAGATGTCCAGATCGGCACCTATACGATGACCTGCATCTCGGCCGTGCTCAATGCCGGGGTTTTCGCGGTAACCGCCCCCGACGGCGACGCCCTGCCCGAGGCCACGGTAGCGGTCGCCTACGTCAACGACCAGATCAACTTCCTGCTCAATGACGGCGCCGCCGACTTTGTTGTCGGTGATATCTTCACGGTCGACGTTGCCGAGGGCAGTGGCAAGGTCGTAGAGGTTAAAGCCGCGGCGGGCGACGGCAGCCAGACCGCCTACGGTTTCCTCGCCGCCGCGGTCGACGCCTCCAGCGCCGATACCTCCGGCACCGCCATCGTCCGGGACGCGATCATCGTCTCCACCGATCTCGCCTGGCCGACCGGCGCGACCACCGCCCAGAAGACTGCCTGGCTCGCCGACCTGGCCGCTGCCGGGATTGTCGCCCGGACCGAGGCGTAAGAGCCAATAATCGGGGGCCGGGCAACGGTCCCCTCCACAATAAAGAAGCCAATTTTCAGTCAGCGTAAAACATCAAGGAGATCACCATGCCTGATTTAATTGTAGATCCTTTCGCGGCCGACGGCTATTCGGTAGCCGAGCTTACCGCCGCCATCAACATCCTGCCCAACCAGTACGGACTGCTGGGTCAGAAAAACCTGTTCCCGGACCAGGGCGTCCGGACCCGGACCATCGTGGTCGAGGAGCGCAACGGCATTCTTAACCTGCTCCAGACCCAGCCCCCCGGCTCGCCGGGTACCCAGAACAAAATGGGCAAGCGCACCGTTCGCTCGTTCGCCATCCCCCACATCCCCCACGACGACACCATTCTCCCCGAAGAGTATCAGGGGATTCGCGCCTTCGGGACCGGCAGTCAGGTCGACCCCCTGGCCGCAATCGTCAATGACCACCTGCAGAACATGAAAGCCAAACACGACCTGACCCGTGAATATCTGCGGATGGGCGCCCTGAAGGGCATTATCTTGGATGCCGACGGCTCCACCCTCTACAACCTGTACACCGAGTTCGGCATCACCGCTAAAACGGTCAGTTTCGCGCTCGGCACCGCAACCACCAAGGTCCGGAGTAAATGCCTGGAAGTGGTCCGTCATATCGAGGACAACCTGAAGGGCGAGGTGATGACCGGGGTAGAGTGCCTTTGCGATCAGGATTTCTTTGACGCCCTGATCTCCCACGCCCTGGTCAAGGAGGCTTTTGCCAACCACGAGGCCGCCATCGACCGCCTCGGCGGCGATCCCCGCAAGGGTTTCGAGTTCGGCGGCATCAGGTTCGTTGAATATCGCGGCACCGCTACCGACGCCAATGGCACCGCCAGGAAGTTCATCGCCGCCGATCAGGCCCATTTCTATCCGATCGGCACGATGAACACCTTCAAAACTTACAACGGCCCGGCCGATTTCCTGGAGACCGCCAACACCGTCGGGGTCCCCTATTACGCCAAGCAGGAAGTGCGAAAGTTCGGCCGGGGGCTGGATCTCCACACCCAGTCGAACCCGCTGCCCCTCTGTCATCGGCCTGCCGTTCTGGTCAAGGGTACCGTGGCCTGATCGATCGATTAACCCGTAAGCCCGGCCGCCGGCACGGGGCCGGGCTTTACCCGATGAATTAAGCGAGGTAAGCCCAGTGTATCTTTTCGGAGCAAGTAATACCGCCAAAAGTCAGGCCGACGGGGCCCAGATCATCGAGCTGGAAGCGGACGATCATTTCTTCCGCCACCAGATCCAGGTCGAGGTCTCCGCCACCCCGACCGCCGGCACCCTGACCGTCGCCGGCAAGACCCCGAATGGCACGGAGTTTATCGACCTGGCCCCGGCCATCAATCTGACCGCGGGGGCCCAACTTTACAGTTTTACCGGCTACTACGCGGCGATCCGGCTGACCCCGGCCGCTCTCGACGCAGATAAAACCTATAGCGCCTATTACGTCGCCGGTCGAGGCTAGGGATTGACCGCCCCCGCCGCCATATTCGACAGCGCCGCCGAGGCGATCTTCACGGCCGCCGCCGATCCCGGCGCCGGGTTCTTCATTCCGGCCAGCGGCAATCCGGTCGCCTGTCATGTCAATATCGAACAGGATGTAATTCTTGAAGGCGATCAAGGCCAGGTCTACCGGGCCGGGTTCGTTCTCGAATACCTGTTGTCTAAGACCGGGCGCGAGGTCGTGGTCGGCGAGGCCTTCACTATCGGCTCCACCACCTGGACCGTCAAGCAGCTGATCGCTAATGACGGACGGTTTGCCCGGGCGATTGTTAAATGAAAATTACTATTAACGAAAGTGACCTTGCCGATTTCCACTTCCTTCTAAGCGGCATCGAAAGCGGCGCCGACAAGGCCCTCTCCCGGGCGCTCAACAAGGGGGTCGACGGGGTCGGGCCGGAGATCAAGACAATCGTCCAGTCGACCCACAATATCAAGTCGACTACGATCACCGGGCAGATCCGGAAGCAGAAGGCCAGCCCCCAGCATCTCCGGGCCAAGGTCACGGTTGGCCAGGGCGCTTACGGCCGGGGTAAAGGCACCGCGATTATCGATTTCGCCGCCGGCCGGGCGACCAGGCGAAGCGGCTACCGGGTCAAGCTCAAGAAAAACAAGGGGATTGTCACCCTGGCCAACGCTTTTGTCGCTACCATGAAATCAGGACACAAGGGGGTTTTCGTCCGGGTCGGTTACACCAACCTCTACTCCCGGGAAAACGGCTCGCCCTCAGCCAGGAAGGAAGCGATCAAGGAGGTATTCTCGACATCAACCGTTGACGCCCTGAAAAATCCAGGCAACTACGCGACCCTGCGGGCCAAAGTCATCGCCAGGATCAACAATGAGCTGGCCCGGCAGACCGATCTCCTCTTGAGCAGGTTTTAAAGCATGGACACCATCCGCGAAAAAATCATCCAGGCAGTTGTCGCCAAGCTGGCCCGGGTCAAGACCTCGGCCGGTTACGCCACCGGCTGCGGGGCCAATGTTCTGCGCGGGGTCACCCGCCTGGCCGTGGCCGAGCTGCCGGCCTTCGTGGTCTTTCCCGGCGCCGAGCAGATTACCAGAGGTGGCGGGGTTATTACCGCCCTTATGGAGCTTACCGTTGAAGGCCATGTCGCCACAGCTGCCGGGATTGATTCGTCGGTCCTCAAGGAGCAGATCTACGGCGACACGATCCGGATCATGACCGACAGAAAATCCATCGAAAACACCACCGGCGGACTCGGCGAGGATGTGTCCCATGCCTCCGGCGGCGGCGACGGCACCGTTGAAACCGACGCGGCCAGTGTCGGGGTGTCAACGGTGTTTACCATCAAATACAAGTACAGAATCGGAGACCCTTACTCCCAATAACCACCACCACAAAGAGGTAGAAAGATGAACAGTGAAAACGCGGAAGTATATTACGAGGGCGGCCAGACCCCGGTCCAGATGACCGCGCTGACCGACGACGGCGACCATATCAGCTTCAATTCGTCCGGGTCGCTCTGGTCGAAGAAATCCGGCTTCGAGGCCGACGTCAAGCCCAACGGCCTGGCCAACGGCGGCGCGGTTTCGGCGGCCGCTTCCGGCACCAACAACCTGGTCGACGTCGCCGCCCTGACCTGCTACCTGGCCGGGGTTCTGACCTCGGTTAACGCTGCCGCCGATTCGGCTATTACCAGGGCCACCGCCCCAGCTACTCACAAGACCAGCTCGGTGACCATCACCGCCGCCGGGGCCGTGGCCATCGTCGCCGGCACCGACGGCACCGCCTTTTCCGAGACCCGCGCCGCCGCCGGAGGCCCGCCCCTGATCCCGGTCGGCTCAATCGAGGTTGCCCAGGTCCGGCTCTCCTCGAACACCGCCGCCGCGATCGCCGCCGCCGAGATCTTCGATACCATCGGCACGCACACCGAGCGCTGGGACTATCCGACCTGGGAAGAGAAGGAAGTTCGCACCGACATCCGGGTCCTCGGCGTCGCCGGCATCGACTTCGCCTCCGCCCTGCCCTTAAGCCACACCGGCGCGGTCCCGAAAGCAGTCTATGCTTCCTGGAATGAGCCCGATTTCGTCAAGGTCCCCGAGTCGGTCGATTTCGTGCCGCCCGAAACCTCGCACTCGACCAGCTCCAAGCAGATCTACTCCAAAACCAAGGCCTCGGTCTCCAGCTCGATCGGTCAGGGCTCGTTCACCGCTCTGCTGAAAGACGGCATCTCCGACAACATCCTCGGCGAAAAGAACGAGACCCTCTGGTTCAAATTTGTTCAGGACTCGAACAAGACCCCATACATCATCTGCAACGGCAAGCTCGGCATCAGCCGGACCTTCCCCGCCGGCGACGACACTCAGGCCGCCTGCACCGTATCGCCCGAGGAAGCCGCGGTAGAGGTAATCAGCTAATGGAGTTCGACCGCAAAAAGTTCGAGCAGGCCCGTTTCGAGCCCCGCACCGAAGAGGTCCCGGTTCCCGACCTGGCCGGGTTCTTTTCCGGGCTGGCAAAAAAGGAGGTCCCGGGCTGGAAGGTCCGGGGGCTCACCGGCCCGGAGCTCGGCCAGTGCAACGAGGCAGCCGAGAACAACCGCAAGATCGGGGCGATCCTCGAAGGGCTGGTCGGCCAGTCGAGCAAGGAGATCAAGGCGGCGATCAAGGAGTTAACCGGCAACGGCGAGGCGGTCCCCCAGGATATCGCCAAGCGCTTGTCAATGCTGGTAATCGGCTCGGTTGATCCGGCGGTCGACCGGCCCCTGGCCGTCCGGCTCTGCGAGTATTACCCGATCGAGTTTTTTCAGCTCACCAATAAAATCACCACCCTCACCGGCCAGGGGCATATGCCGGGAAAGCCGCCGGGCTCTGGCAAAGCGAAGAAATAAAGGCGGTCCTCGCGCTTTGTCGGGCCAACAACCGCTTTGTTTACGAGGTGCGGCCGGACATCTTCCCCCAGGGATATTTGACTATAACCGAGACTGAACTCTGGGGGCTGTACTACAAATCTCTGGACAACAAGTAAGGTGAAAACCATGCGCGGAAACGAAGAAAAGATCATGAGCCCGGCCGCCAAGATGGCCCACTGGCTGCGGCACGAGTGCAAAACCAGTTGTGACGACCTCGAAGAGAGAATCAGCACCGCCCTGGCCAGGAAAAACCCAACCGCCGCTTTGGAAAAAGTGCTGGCAAGCCTCAAAGTCAAACACCCGATGGCTGATATCGCCGTCAAAAACACCGTCAACCCGCCCAAAAATTAAACCATGGCCGACGCACAGCGGACATTAGAGGTTATCTTCGCCGGGACCGACCGGGTCAGCAAGACCGTCAAGGGGATCTCAAGTTCGGTTGACAGATTCGCCGGCAGCGTCGGCGATGTCACCCAGCCCCTGGCCGACTTTACCGGCAACCTCTTGAAGCTGGAGGGGGCGATCATCGCGGTCGGCTCCGCTTATGCGGTCTATGCCTTTAATGCCGCCAAGAAGTTCGAAGGCGCCCAGCTCGATTTGCAAAAGGTTCTCGGCGCCGGCGAAGGCGATGTCTCGCAGTACTCGGATCTGATCCTGGAACTGTCGAACAAATACGGGATTTCCTCGACCGAAGTTACCCGGTCGGCGGCCAACTTCAAGCAGGCCGGCTTTGATATCGAAGCCTCTTTCCTGCTGGTCGCCTCCTCACTCGACACCGCCGTTGCCGGTGAAATGTTGGCGGCGGATTCCAGCGAGATTTTAATCTCGGTACTCAAGGGCTTTAAAGCCCCGGCCAGCGAGGCGGCCCGCCTGGTCGATTCGCTAAACGAGGTTTCTAACAATTACGCGACCAGCTTGCAGGAATTGGCCATCGGCATGGGAGAAATTGCCCCGATTGCTAATAAAATGGGCTTTTCTTTCGAGGAAACCGAAGGGATTCTGGTGCCGGTTATCGAGATTTTCCGCTCCGGATCCGAGGCGGCCCAGGCCCTGAAAACCGGCTTGCTCAAACTGATCGACGATTCCGCCCCGGTCAAGAACGCCCTTGAATCGATCGGAGTATCCCAGACCGATACCAACGGCGCCTTGCGCTCCGGCAAGGATATCCTTGCCGATGTTTCGACCGCCTTCCTGACCCTTGACGAGGACCAGAAACTTTTTGTCACCTCCCAGCTTGTCGGAATCAAGCAATCGGCCCGGATGGTCGAGGTTTTTGACAGCCTCGCCTACTCTCAGGAAATCACCGCCGTCGCCATGGCCGCCGCCGGCTCCGCCGCCGAGGAAGTCGCGATCAGGCTGGCCAGCGCCGAAGTCGCGGTCGATCGGTCAAAAGTCGCATTCGAGAATATGTCGGCGGCAATCGGCGCCAATTTCCTGCCCGAAATAACGGGGGTGATCAACGGCATCACCGCCCTGGAAAACTCGATGCAGGAAGTGATTTCTAGCGGCGGCCTTGAACCGCTGTTCGAAGCTCTCCGCCCGCAGCTTGAAAATATCGCCGCGCTCCTCCAAACCATGGCCAAAAACCTGCCCGCCGCTTTCGAGGGTATCGATTTCACTCGGCTGGTCGGATCTTTCGGCGGCCTCGGCAGCGAGATCGAAAAAGCTTTCGAGGCTTTTGTCGGCCCTATCGACCTGACCACAGTCGAGGGTCTGCAAAAGGTAATCCAGGCGGTGGTCGACGGCATTGCCGTCCTGACCGAATTTACCGGCGGCATCATCAAGGGCTTCGAGCCATTCCTGGAGCAGCTTGCCAAAATCAAGGACGCTTTTTTCGGGATGGACGGAGGGGCGGCCGACGCGGCCGGGAAAATACTCGGTTTTGCTACCGCGATCAACGAGCTGGTCGGCCCCTTGCAATCCGCCCTTGGAGCGGTAAGCGGGATCGGCACCGCCATGGAGATAATGGCCGGGGTCCAGGTGGCCAAGCTGGTCGGGTCGCTTACCGGCGGCGGCGGAGCGGTCGCTGCCCTTGGCGCTTTTTCCGGGGCGGTTGCAGTTGGTATCATCGCCGGCGGAGCGGTCGGTATCTGGCTGGACGAAAACTCTAAATATTACCATTCTTTTGTTAACTCGATTGCTGATTTTGCTGCCAAAACTGCGGGCTTGCTGGATTTTGAAGAGGAGTCCAACAAAATACGCTCGGCCGGGACCAATCTCACCAAGGAGCAGATCGAGGCCTACCGGGAGCGCAACCAGGTTTTGAAGGAAACCCCGGTCGAGATCGAGACCAAGCTGACCACAACCGACGCCGGGATTGATCCCGAGATCCAGGCCCTTCTCGACAACCCAGCCGCCCTGGAAAGGGAAATCAAAATCTCGGTCGCCGCCGCCGAAGCCGCCCAGGCCAAGGAGGATATCGCCGAGATCGGCGCGGCGGTCACCTACAACGCCGCCACCGGCACCTGGACCAACACCCTGTCGGTCGCCCCAGATCTCGATGCCGCCAAGGCCGCCAAGGTCAAGGACAAAATCGACAAGGACTTCGCCCTGAAGACCCTGGAGCTCGATACCGCGTTCGACATTGCCTCCCTGGAGGCCTCCGCCGCCACCGCCCAGGAGGCCCTCAAACTCAAAGCCTCGGTCGACATCGCCTCCCTGGAAACCACCTTGAAGACCATCGAGTCCCTGGGCGATGGCCTCGAAGCGGTTTTCGCCTCGACCGGCGACACGATCTCTTCCCTCTTCGGCCAGTTCGCCAACATGGACCTGGGCTCGGCGACGATCAGGAAATTCATCGAGCGCCTTCATAATAAGGAAGCCGATGCTCGGGAGGAGGCCCTGAAACTCCAGCGGATCCTGACCGAGGCCCAGGCCCGCTACATGGACGCCAAGACCGAAGCCTTAAACGCCGGCGAGGCGATGATCAGCGTCACCGCCGACGGCCTGGAGCCGGAACTCGAAGCTTTCATGTGGCGGATTATCGAGCGGGTCCAGATCCGGGCCGCGGCCGAGCAGGCCGAATTCCTTCTGGGGGTCTAGCGGATGATCGTGATCAGCGCCATAACCGCGGACCCCGCCGGCTCGGTCAAGCTCGGAGAGGACTCATCCAGGAGCAACCTGCGTAATTTGCCCCGGCGGGTCACCCGAACCGCGACCCTCGACGGCGGGGTAGTGATCACCGACAGCGGCCTCTCCCACGGCGACCGGACCCTGACCATCGTCGCCCCGGCCGACAAGACCGCCGCCGCCGCCCTCACCTACATCCACGAAAACTACACCCTAATTCACCTGGCCACGGAAGACGGCTTTTTTTCCGGCGCGATCAAGTCGCTGTCGATCAAAAACGGCGAGACGGCCCTGTCCGTCCTGGTCAAAGAGAAACTATCATAAATACGAGGTAAGCCCATGGCAATCACCGCAACGATGTCAAACCATTACAAGTTTCAAGTTAAAAAGAAGCTGGTCGACGAATCGACCGATGTTTTCAAAGTGATCCTGATGAATACCACCTTCGCCTTTAACAAGGACACCCACGCCACCCTGGCCGACGTCACCGCCGACCAACTCGCTACCGGCGCCGGCTACACCCAGAACAACAAGACCCTGGTGAACCAGGTCCTGGTCGAGGACGACGTCAACGACCGGGCCCAGTTTTATTGTGACAGCGTGACATTTACCGCCGCCGGCGGCAGTATCGGCCCGACCGGAGCGGTGATCATCTACGACGACACCACCGTCGACGATACCGTGGTCGGCTGTTACGATTTCGGGGTCGATTACACCATTGCTGACGGCTCCAGCCTGCAGCTTCAGAATATCGTGTTTAATAATAACTAGGGTTGCCGATGAGTTTCCTCGCCAAATCGGTCATCCTGGATATCGCCGACAACTGGGGGGATGCATATCTCGGCCTGCGCTCGGTCGATTTCCTATTGGCCTCGGTCAAGGAGCCGGTTACCGAGAGCAACGCCACCGGATACGCGACCACGTACTACGGTGGTTATACCGCGATCAAGGCGTTCGATACGAGCTTGTCCAAGCTCGACGCCGGATACTTCGAATGGCTTACCACCTCGGCCAATACCAATCAGCGCTTGATTTGTGTTTTCGCCACGCCGGTTGAATTTGACGAAGTTGTCATCAATAATTCGCACAGCAACGGCGGATTTACCACCCGCGGGGTGAAAAACGTCCGGGTAAATATCTCGACCGATGCGATCACCGACACCACATACAACGCCGCAATCGCCAATGCAACCGAAATTTACAACGGCCAGTTCGGCGAACATATTGCGTCCAATGTCGAGGATCCGGAAACCCTGGTCCTGATCCCCATAGACACCCTCGCCCTGCCGGCGCTGGCATCAAGCGGCGAACTGGCCGCTGATCTGGCAAT